>DASVLX010000134.1:0-22968 GCA_036384655.1 Pseudonocardiaceae bacterium | reverse complement strand
CGACTACTACCTGCGGCTCGCCGAGCAGATCGTCGACGCCGGCGCCCATGTGCTGGCCATCAAGGACATGGCCGGCCTGCTGCGGCCACCGGCCGCCGCCCGGCTGGTCGCGGCGCTGCGCGAGCGTTTCGACCTGCCCGTGCACGTGCACACCCACGACACCGCGGGTGGCCAACTGGCCACCTACCTGGCCGCCTGGCAGGCGGGTGCCGACGCGGTCGACGGCGCCAGCGCCGCGCTGGCCGGGACGACCAGCCAGCCGGCCCTGTCGGCGATCGTGGCCGCCGCCGCGCACACCGACCGCGACACCGGCCTGTCGCTGGCCGCCCTGACCGGGCTCGAACCATACTGGGCCGCGCTGCGCGAGGTGTACGCGCCGTTCGAGGCCGGGCTGCGCGCTCCCACCGGTCGCGTCTATCACCACGAGATCCCCGGAGGGCAGCTGTCGAACCTGCGCACCCAGGCGGTCGCGCTCGGCCTCGGTGACCGCTTCGAGCAGGTCGAGGCCTGTTACGCGGCCGCCGACCGGATCCTCGGGCGGCTGGTGAAGGTCACGCCGTCCTCGAAGGTCGTCGGCGACCTGGCGCTGCACCTGGCCGGCGCCCAGATCGCGCCGGACCTGTTCGCCGAGTACCCGCAGCGGTACGACCTGCCCGACTCGGTGATCGGCTTCCTGCGCGGTGACCTGGGCACACCACCCGGCGAGTGGCCCGAACCATTCCGCACCCGCGCGCTGGCCGACCGCCGCGAGACGACCAGGGACGCCGAACTGGGCGCCGAGGACGTTCGCCGGCTGGCCACCCCCGGCCGGCAGCGCCGCGACACCCTGAACACGCTGTTGTTCCCCGGCCCGGCGGCCGACTACGAACAGCACCGGCACACCTACGGCGACACCTCCGCGCTGTCCGCCGACCAGTTCTTCTACGGCCTGCGGACCGGCCAGGAGCAGCGCGTCAGGCTCGACGCCCACACCGACCTGCTCGTCCGGGTGATCGCGATCTCCGATCCCGACGACCGGGGCCGCCGCACGGCCGTCTGCGCGGTCGACGGCCAGCTACGGGTACTCGACGTGGAGGACCGGTGCACGCCGGCCACGACCACCAGCGCCGAGAAGGGCGATCCCTATGACCCGCACCAGGTCACCGCACCTTTCCGCGGCATGGTCACGCTCCTCGTCAACATCGGCGACGAGGTGACCGCGGGCCAGGCGATCGCCACCATCGAGGCGATGAAGATGCAGGCCGCCATCACCGCCCCGGTCGACGGCATCGTCAGCCGACTCGCGGTGCCACGCGCGGCCGACGTGAGCGGCGGAGACCTGCTCGTCGTGCTCGCCGATCACGTCCCGTCAGAGGAGACATCCCCGGAGGAGAAAGAACACTCGTGAAAGAACACCTCGTCACCGTCCACCCCAGCAGCGAGCCGTTCCCCCGCGAGGACGAGCTGGCCTGGAAGATCGCCGAGGTCGCGGCCGATCCGGTGCCGGTCACCGATGCCGTGACGGACATGGTGATCAACCGGATCATCGACAACACGGCCGTCGCGGTGGCCTCGCTGGCCCGCCGGCCGGCCACCACCGCCCGCGATCAGGCCCTGGCCCACCCACCGGCGACCGGACGCCCCGGCGCGACCGTGTTCGGTCAGCCGGCCGGCCAGCGGGTCTCACCGGAATGGGCGGCATGGGCCAACGGCACGGCCGTCCGCGAGCTCGACTACCACGACACCTATCTGGCGGCCGAATACTCGCATCCCGGCGACAACATCCCGCCGCTGTTGGCGGTCGCCCAGCAGGCCGGCCGCGGTGGCGCCGACCTGATCCGCGCGATCGCGACCGGGTACGAGATCCAGGTCGACCTGTCCACCGGGATCTGCCTGCACGAACACAAGATCGACCACGTCGCCCACCTCGGCCCCTCGGTCGCCGCCGGCCTCGGCACCCTGCTGGGTGCCCCCGTCGAGGTGATCTACCAGGCCATCGGCCAGGCCCTGCACACCACGACCGAGACCCGCCAGTCCCGCAAGGGCGCGATCTCCAGTTGGAAGGCGTTCGCACCGGCCTTCGCCGGTAAGGCCGCCATCGAGGCGTTCGACCGGGCGCTGCGCGGCGAGGGCTCGCCGGCACCGATCTACGAGGGCGAGGACGGCGTGATCGCCTGGCTGCTCGACGGCCCGGACGCGCGCTATGTCGTGCCGCTGCCCGGCCCGGGCGAGGCCAAGGCTGCGATCCTGCGTACCTACACCAAGGAACATTCCGCCGAGTACCAGGCGCAGGCACTGATCGACCTGGCCCGGGCGCTGCGGCCGCGGGTGCCGGACACCTCCCGGGTGACCTCGATCGTGATCCACACCAGCCACCACACCCACAACGTGATCGGCACCGGCGCGAACGACCCGCAGAAGTTCGACCCGCATGCCAGCCGCGAGACCCTGGACCACTCGATCCCGTACATCTTCGCGGTCGCCCTGCAGGACGGCACCTGGCACCACATCGACTCCTACGCGCCGGAGCGCGCGCAGCGCCCGGACACCGTGGCGCTGTGGCACAAGATCTCCACGGTGGAGGACCCGGAGTGGACCCGCCGCTACCACGCGGCCAACCCGGACGAGCGGGCGTTCGGTGGCCGCGTCGACATCACCCTCGACGACGGCAGCATCATCGATGGTGAACTGGCCGTCGCCGACGCCCATCCCGCCGGCGCCCGGCCGTTCGCCCGCAAGGACTACATCGGCAAGTTCCAGACTCTGGCCACCGGAGTTGTCTCGCCGGCCGAGCAGAACCGGTTCCTCACGCTCGTCCAGGAACTGCCGTCGCTGCCGGCCCAGGAGCTTGCCGGGCTCACCGTCACCGCCGACCTGATCACGTTGCCCGTCGGGCAGCAGGGAGTGTTCTGATGACCGCATCGCCCTATCTCGCCAGTCCCGCCGCCGCGCGCCTGGAGTTCCGTCGTGGCCTGAACAGCGGACGGCTGCTGCGCTTCCCCGGCGCCTTCACCCCGCTGTCGACGCGGCTGATCGGCGAACTCGGCTTCGACGGCGTCTACATCTCCGGCGCGGTGCTGTCGGCCGAACTCGGCCTGCCGGACATCGGCCTGACCACGCTGACCGAGGTGGCCGGCCGCGCGGAGCAGATCGCGTCCGCCACCAGCCTGCCGACCCTGGTCGACGCCGACACCGGCTTCGGTGAGCCGCTCAACGTGGCTCGCACCATCCAGACCCTGGAGGCCAAGGGGATCTCCGGCTGCCACCTTGAGGATCAGATCAACCCGAAGCGGTGTGGACATCTCGACGGCAAGACCCTGGTGTCCACCGACGAGATGGTGCGGCGCATCTCGGCCGCCGTGGGCGCCCGGCGCGACCCCAACTTCATCATCTGTGCCCGCACCGACGCCCGTGGTGTCGAGGGCCTACCCGCCGCGATCGAGCGGGCCCGCGCCTACCGGGCGGCCGGCGCCGACCTGATCTTCCCTGAGGCGCTCGCCGACGCGGACGAGTTCGCGAAGTTCCGGTCCGCGATCGACGCGCCGCTGCTGGCCAACATGACCGAGTTCGGCAAGAGCCCGCTGCTGGACACCCAGACGCTGGTGTCGATCGGCTTCAACGTCGTGATCTACCCGGTCACGCTGCTGCGCATCGCGATGGGCGCCATCGAGAACGGCCTGCGGACGATCGCCCGCGAGGGCACTCAGCGCGAGCTCGTACCGAACATGCAGACCCGGTCCCGGCTCTACGAGCTACTGCACTACGCGGACTACAGCGCCCTCGACTCCAAGATCTTCGCCTTTGACGTTCCCACCGGCGTTCCCGCCGGCGACATTCCCCACGGCACAACGGAGAGCCAGTCATGACCACCACCACCAGCGCGCCAGCGCCCGCCCCCGCCCCCGAGCCGGTCATCCATCGTGGACTCACGGGGGTCGTCGTCGACACCACGGCGATCTCGATGGTCAACCCGGAGACGAACTCGCTGACCTACCGCGGGTACGCGGTTCAGGAACTCGCCGCCTCCTGCTCCTTCGAGGAGGTCGCCTACCTGATCTGGCACGGCGAACTGCCCAACGCCGCGCAACTGAAGGAGTTCACTCGTCAGGAACGCGACCGCCGCGATCTCGGCCGCACACTGCGTGGCCTGCTGCTGAAGCTGCCCGAGGACTGCCACCCCATGGACGTGCTGCGCACGGCCGTCAGTTTTCTCGGCGCAGACGACCCGACCGAGGACGACTCCACCCCGGAACGCAACCTGGCCAAGTCGATCGACCTGTTCGCCAAGCTGCCCACCGTGGTCGCGCTCGACCACCGTCGGCGGCACGATCTCGACCCGATCCTGCCGGACCCGGACCTCGGCTACGCCGAGAACTTCTTCCACATGTGCTTCGGGACGATTCCGCACGAGGACGTGTTGCGCGCCTTCGAGGTGTCCATGATCCTCTACGCCGAGCACAGCTTCAACGCGTCCACCTTCACCGCGCGGGTCGTCGCCTCCACACTGTCCGATCTGCACAGTGCGGTGACCGCGGCCATCGGCGCGCTCAAGGGCCCGCTGCACGGCGGCGCGAACGAGGCGGTCATGCACACGCTGCTGGAGATCGGCCCGGCCAGCAACGTCAGCGCCTGGCTGGACAGGGCGCTGGCCGAGAAGCGCAAGATCATGGGCTTCGGGCACCGCGTCTACAAGCACGGCGACTCGCGCGTTCCCACCATGCAGGCCCAGCTCGACAAGCTCACCGCCGACGGCACGGCCGCCGAGCTGATGGCCACCTACCGCACGCTGGCCGCCGCCATGCTCAAGCGCAAGAACATCTATCCCAACCTCGACTACCCGAGCGGCCCCACGTACTACCTGATGGGCTTCGACATCTCGGAGTTCACGCCGCTGTTCGTGATGGCCCGGATCACCGGCTGGACCGCCCACATCCTCGAACAGTTGCACGCCAACACCCTGATCCGGCCGCTGAGCAGCTACTCCGGCCCGGCCCAGCGAGCCGTCCCGGTCGGCGCCGTCCGTTTGGCCGGCTGATCCCGGCCGCCGGCCGACCCGCGGATGCCTGGGCAGCGCCCACCACCGATTCCGACCAGAATATGACGGTTACCTCCTTAAGATGGTATCCTCCTGAAGGAGGTAACCGTCGTGAATGGTGATGGTCAGCGGAAGTGGTGGGCGCTCGGCGCGGTGAGCCTGAGCATCCTGGCGGTCAGTCTCGACGGCACGGTGCTGTCGGTGGCGCTGCCCACCCTGGCGTCCGCGCTGCACGCGTCCGAGTCGGACCTGGAGTGGTTCTCCTCGGGCTATCTGCTGTTGCTGGCCGCCGCAGTGCTGCCGGCCGGGCTGATCGGGGATCGCTACGGCCGCAAGAAACTGCTGCTGGGCTCGTTGGCGCTGTTCGGTGTGGGGTCGGTGCTGTGCGGCTACGCGCCCACGCCGGAGGTGTTCCTGATCGCGCGGCTGATCATGGGCCTGGCCGGTGCCGGCGTCACGGTGATGGCGTTGTCCGCGTTGACCGTGCTGTTCACCGAACAGGAGCGGCCCAGGGCGGTCGGGGTGTATGAGGCGGCGAACTTCCTGGCACTGCCGCTCGGCCCGATCCTGGGCGGCTGGATGCTGTCCCGGCTGTGGTGGGGATGGGTCTTCCTGCTCAACGTCCCGGTCGTCGTGATCGGCCTGGCGGTGGGCCTGGTTCTGGTGCCCGAGTCGCGGGCGGAGCGACGACCAGCGCTGGACGTGACCGGCATCGCGACATCGACGGCCGGGCTGGTCGCGGTCACCTACGGGCTGGTCGACGCCGGCGAACACGGCTGGACCGATCCGACGGCGCTGATCGTGATGATCGTCGGAGCCACCGTGCTGGCCGGGTTCATCGCCTGGGAACGCCGGCTGGCCGCGCGCGGCGGCCGGCCGCTGATCGACCCGGCCCTGTTCGGCCATGCGTCGTTCACCTGGGGCGCGGCGCTGGGCGGGGTGGCCGGACTGGGCATGGTCGGCCTGCTGTTCGTGATGCCGCAGTACTTCCAGGCCATCCAGGGCGCCGACACGCTGGCGTCGGGCCTGCGACTCCTGCCGCTGGTCGGCGGGCTGATCGTCGGAGCGCTGCCGGCCGGCCGGCTGGTGCGGACGATCGGCGCCCGGCTCGCCGTGACGGCGGGATTCGTCCTCATCGGCGCGGGATCATGCCTGGGTGCGGCGACCCGTGTCGGGTCGTCCGAGCTGTTCGTGGCACTGTGGATGGCCGTGCTCTGTGCCGGGACCGGGCTGACGCTGACCGCGGCGACCGCGGCCGCCCTGTCACACCTGGACAAGCAGACGAGTGGGATCGGGTCGGCGGTCGTGCAGGCGTTCCAGAAGACCAGCGCCCCGCTCGGCACCGCGATCATGGGTAGCGTGCTCGCCGCCGCCTACACCGCGTGGTTGCCGCTTCCCGGGCTGCCCGCGGCGGCGGCCGGCGCGATACACCAGAGCGTCTACAGTGGAGTGATGATCGCCGGCCAACTCCGCTCGGCCGCGCTGGCCGAGCAGGTGCGCGCCGCGTTCGTGCACGGCCTGAGCATCTCGCTGCTCGCCTCGACCGGGATCGCGCTGGCGGGCGTCGTGCTGACTCTGGTGTTCCTGCCCGGCCTGGCGCGTGGCCGCCAGCAGCAACCGTCCACATCGGAGGTCGTGCGTGCCGAATAGTGCCAAACCCGGTTTGCGGGAACGGAAGAAGGCCAGGACACGCGCCGCGATCGAGCACCACGCGCTGAAACTGTTCCGCGAACAGGGCTATGACGCCACCACGATCGAGCAGATCATCGATGCCGCCGAGGTCTCCGAGAGCACGTTCTTCCGGTACTTCCCGACCAAGGAAGCCGTTGTCCTGTCCGACGACCTCGACCCACTGATCATCGCCGCCTACCGGGCGCAACCCGCCGACCTGCCGCCGGTCGCCGCGCTGCGCGCCGCCTTCCGCGAGGTCTTCGGCGCGTCGAGCGGTGAACAGCGCGACGAGATGCGGGAACGCATCGCGCTTGTTCTCTCGGTCCCCGCGCTGCGGGCCGCCATGCTCGACCAGTTCTCCGAGGCCATGCGGCTGCTCGCCGACGCCATCGCCGAGCGCGCCGGAAGACCGGCCGACGACTTCGCGATCCGTATCCTGGCCGGAGCCGTCGTGGGCATCATGATCGCCGTCGCGGAGGTGCTCACGGACGACCCCACCGCCGATCTCGCCGACCTGATCGACCAGGGCATCGCCAGACTGGAGACCGGACTCAGGCTGTGACGCCGGGAAAAGCGTGATGCCGACACGGGAGGTGGGTGGACGACCCGGTGCTTCGAGCCGTCCACCCACCTCTCATCGGGCGTTAGCCGTGTCAGATATGTATGTCAGGGCAGGTAGTACATCGGGTTCGGGATCTTGACCTGGTAGCCGGCGTCGCCACCCTCGAGGTCGCTGTACTGGTCACCGAGGTCGGCGACGATGGTGTAGCCCTGGCTGGAGATGTACCTGCGGGTGCCCGACTTGTACTCGGTCGTGGTGCACTTCGTCGGGTTCGCGCAGTGCAGGTAGGACGGCGTGGTCGAGGGCTTCAGGAACAGGTGACCGTCCAGCGGCGCGGCGTAGCCGTCCTGGGTCAGGTTCTTGATGGTGGCGGCGGACTGGGTCTGCGGCCGGCCGGTGATGTAGAAGATCGAGTAGCCGTGGTCGGCCGCGAACTTGACCAGCTGCGGCATGTAGGGCACGGCCGGGAAGGCGGCGTTGTCGACCCAGGTCTCGTTGGTCGCCGGGTCGTAGCCGAACTGCGCGGACAACGTGTAGTCGTAGGTGTTCAGCGTGGTGTCATCGACATCGAAGATCACCGCGGGCTTGCCCGGGCCGTGGAAGCGGGCCTTCGCGTTGGCGAGGTACGCCTCGGTGCTGTCGACGATCTGCTTCATCTGCCTGGCGTAGTTACTGTTGCTCGCCGGGATGGTGACCGTGCCGACGACCGGGTAGGTCGCGGTGGCCGAGCCGTAGTAGTGCTCGATCTGGTCCTCAAGCACGTTGACGTTCAGCTCGGTGTTGCCATTGACCGGCGTGACGGCGTCCTGGGCCTTCTCCTGGGCGGCCTGCTGGTCGACCGAGGGGGACGGGGCCGGGTGGTAGGGCTGGGCGTTGGCCACCGCGATCGAGCCGAAGGTCAGGCCGGCCGCGGCGATCACGGCGCCGACCATGATCGGCATCGATCTGCTGAGACGGCCGCGCCTGCTGACGGGCCGCTCCTCGGTGGGCTGCTCGTCGGTACGAGACGTGTCGGGGTTCATGTGTCTCCTTGGCAAGGCTAAGAATGGGACGTGCCACCAGGTACTTGACCTGGTGGCACGTCAGTACACCTGCCGAGAACGACGCCGGGCCGACTTTCGGGCGACGAGCGCCTTACACGACCGATAACGGGCGCCTGCCCATCAGGTAAACAGAGCTTTACCCCACCAGTCACCCGGACCGGACAAACCGGGCGGAATCGCGAACAATGCGCTGCCGGTGTGCCGGATGTATTCGTTGAGATTGTCGTTGGCGCCCAGTTTGGTCTGGATAGGCACGAACTGCCTGCGGGGATCCTTCTGGAAGGCGAGGAAGAACAGTCCCGCGTCGAGCAGACCGGTGGTGGAGTCGATGCCGTCGGTGTAGGAGTAGCCGCGGCGCAGGATCTTCTGGCCGGAGTTCTGCTCAGGTGCGGCGAGGCGGATATGGGCGTTGTCCGGGATCACGAACGACCCGTTCTGCTTGGCCGCGAAGTTGGGAGTGTCGAATTCCTGGGATCCGGTGAGTGGGGCGCCGCTGGTCCGGAACCGGCCGAAGACGTTCTGCTGGTCGGTCAGGTAGTCGGTGTCCCAGGACTCGATGAGCATCCGGATACGGCGGGCCACCAGATAGCTGCCTCCCTTCATCCACGCCTGGTCGGTCTCGTTACCGACCCAGACGTACTGGTCCATATCGGACGGTTCCTCGCTCTTGATGTTGCGGGTGCCGTCCTTGAATCCCATCAGGTTGCGCTCGGTCTCCTGGCTGGTGGAGGTCGACGAGGTGCGCCCGAAACCGAGCTGCGACCACTTCATTACCGCGGTGCCACGGGCCAGCCGGGCGAAGTTGCGGATGACGTGGAACGCCACGGTCGGGTCGGACGCGCAGGCCTGCACGCACAGGTCTCCGCCCGAGCGGCTGGCCTCCAGCGTCTGGTCGCCGGGCAGATTCGGCAGATCGGCCAGCGCGGCGGGCCGCCGGCTGGCGAGCCCGAACCGGTGGTCGAACAGGCTCGGGCCGAACCCGACCGTGATGGTGAGCTGGGACGGCCCCATGCCGACGGCCTCGCCGGTGTCGATCGGCGGCGCGCTCGGGCTGGTGTCGACCGCGCCGACCTGCTTGCCCTCGACCATCTGGGCCGCCGCGGCGGCCCACAGGCCCAGCATCGTCTTCACCGCGGTGACATCGGTGGAGTTGATGTCGAACGCGGCGAACGCGAGCCGGTCCTGGGCGGGGGTGGCGATGCCGGCCTGGTTCACGCCATAGAAGGGCACCTTCTGGGCGTCCGGGCCGGCGGCGGGGGCGGGCTCGGTGACCCGGCCGATCCCGAAACCGGCACCGCCCACCGCGGCCACCCCGGCGACGCCGAGAGCCACGCCGCCGAGGAACCGGCGCCGGCCGGGTCTGCCGCGCTGCTCTGTCGCCTGCGCCGATGGTGTTGACGGTGATCCCGGCGCTGACTCCGGCGCTGACCCGGGCGCCGGCTGGGAAGCCGGCCGCTCCGGTGTCGGCCCGGGCGTGGGCTCGGTCATGCGTTCGCGACCTTGCTGGCGACCTGGGACAGCGGCTCCTGCACGGCCTTCACCGCGGCGGCGAGCTTCTGCTTGTCGGCGTCGGACAGGGTGCTGTAGAGGACGAACCCGGACGGGTTGTCACCGGTGCGGTAGGTGTCGACCAGCTTGTCCAGTGCGGCGAAGGAGTTCGAGATCTGGGTGGTCAGAGCCGGGTCGATCTTGGCCAGCGCCGGCTGCAGATCCGCGAACGCCTGCTCAGCGCCCTCGTCGTTGGCCTGGAAGTCGAGCAGGTCAATATTCGAGTATCGCTCCTCCTCGCCGGTGATCTTGGTGGACGCGACCTCGTCGAGCAGTTCCTGCGCGCCGTTGGCGAGTTCGAAGGGCTTGTAGGTCAACCCGGTGGTGAGCTGCTGCAGCTTCTTGACGTTGGTCACCAGTCCGTCGCCGTAGCTGCCCAGGCCGTTCAGGCTCTTGTCCTGGAACAGGCCCTTCTCGATGCGGTGGAAACCACCCCACTGGTCGGCGGGCACATCACCGTCACGGGAGTCGATATCACTGTCGAGGTTGTCCTCGCCGACGGTGAACGACTCGGCCACCGGCTCGATCTTCTCGTAGTAGGGGCGGGCCTTCATGTAGGCGTTCTGCGCGGCGGTGAGATCGGTGCCGTGCAGGGCCGTGTTCAGCGCCTCACTGGTCTGGACCAGATAGCCGACCTGGTTACCGACATAGTCCGCGTATTCCTTGGTGCCGGTCGCCAACAGCGCGTCGGTGCTGCCGTCGCCGCTGGAGGACGCCGTACCGGTCACGGTGAAGTCGGTGTTCTCCTTGCTGGCGCCGGGGCAGTACAGCGAGTACTTACCGCCGTCGACATTGACCGAGAACGAGCCCGAGAAGCCCGGCGGCAGGTTCTCCTTCTCACCCACGATCCGCTGCCCGCTCTGCAGTTCGACCTCGCTGACCGCCGTCGCGTCCTTGTTGGTGACGTTGAACGTCAACGCGCCGGCCGGAGCGGTGAGGCTGTTGGCCGTGCAGCCGTCGGCCGCGGTGATGGTCACCGCGATCTCGCGCGGGTTCGCCGAGGAACTCGTGGCACCCGAGCCGGTACCACTGCCACCCGAACTGCCGCAGGCGGCCACGGCGCCGAGGGCGAGGACGGCCGCCGACGCACCGAACGCGGTGCGGGCGGTCCGGGACGGGATGAGTCTCATAAACGCTCCCTGTGCGAACTCGCAAGAAAAATTAGGCTAGGCTAACCTAACTAATCTTGTGCGGACGCGGAAGGGGCTGCGATCGGATTCTCAGCGCTGTGCGCCACATGTGGGTCCGCCGGTGACTCGCTCGGTGCGGCCTGACGCCGGGGCAGGCGGTCCCGGACCAGCACAGCCGCCACGGTGAGCAGCGCGGCCGCCGCGATCAAGCCGGCCACCCAGGCCCAGGTGTGCAGATCGCCACGAGTGGCCAGTTGGCTCGCGTCGTCCCTGGCGGCCGACACCGCCGCGGCGCTGGTGGCGGTGGGCAGGGCGCGGGTCGCGTCGGCCACCGGTGTGCTGAGCGGAACGGTGCCGACCGGGGTGTTGACCGCGGCGGCCGTGACCGTCTGGTTCCACCGCAGGTCCACGATGCGGCCGGTGGCGGGCACGACCCAGACCATGAGCGTGGTCGTCTCGGTGTAGCTGACCTGGACGGTGCCATCCCCGCTCGGGGCGGTGCCGGACACCGGTCGGACCCCCAGCGGCAGCCGCCCGGCGTTGAGGGCGGCGACCTGCTGGTAGGTCAGCTGTGTCGGCCGGTCCGCGCTGGCCGGAGCGGTGTCGGTGCGTCTGGACGTGTAGACGTCGGTGGTCACCCCGCCGTGTTCGGCCGTGCCGTCGCGGCTCATGTTGAGGGTTCCGGGCTCGGTGTGCACGGTCGCGGTGTCGTCGTGACGGTCCAGGACCTGGGCGGACAGGGTCCCCGCCGCCAGCGCTGGGTTCGGCGCCGGCGCGGCGGGGGCGATGGTCAGCAGGATGACCGCCGCGACGGCGCCGGCTGCCGCGACGCCGGACAGTGCCGTGATCAGAACCTGGCGTGGGATGCGCCAGGATGCCGGCCAGGCCACGTACAGCCCGACCGGGATGACGTAGACGAACCAGCCGATGACCTCGATGACCACCGGGTGGTCCTGGATGCCGAGCATGCCGGTGAGCAGCGAGGACTGCACCGAACCGGGCTGAACCAGCCAGGTCAGGTCGACGGTCGGGCCCTGCCCGAAGTTGAGCCAGCCGGCCTCGTGGGCGGTGTGCAGCGCGGTGACCACCAGTCCCGCCGCCACCAGCACCAGGACCAGGCCGGTGGCGCGGAAGAATTTCCCCAGGTCCAGTCGCACCCCGCCGGAGTAGATGCCGTAGCCGAGGCCGATCGCGACCAGGATGCCCAGCACGGCGCCGGCGGCCGCCGCGAACGTGTTGCTGGTGGCGTTGAACGCGGCCAGCAGGAACACGACCGTCTCGAAGCCCTCGCGGAGCACGGCCAGGAAGGCCATCGCGACCATCGCGCGCCCGGCTCGGTTGCCGCCCTCTTTCAGCGCCTCGGCCGCCAGCCCTTCGAGCTGGCCCTTCATCTCGCGGGAGTGGCGGCGCATCCAGACGACCATGTACGTGACGATGCACACGGCGAAGACCCCGACGACGGTCTCCAGGCCCTCCTGCTGGCGCTGCGGCAGGTTCGCCGACAGCACCTCCAGCGCGGCACCCACCATCAGGCACAGCAGTATCGCGGCGCCGACCCCGAACCACACCCATCGCAGCAGGTCACGACGGCCTTGTCGGCCGAGGAAGGCGGCGACGATCCCGACGATCAACGCCGCCTCAAGACCCTCCCGAAGACCAATCACGAACGTCGGCAGCATCCGGCGACCTTCCACGGCGATGGCGATCAGGACTGGCTAAGGATAGGCGAACCTAACTTGTTTGTCGTGGGTCGTGTGCGAGAACACCGCCGCGGCGAGCGCTCGACCCGAACCCGCTGCTGCCGCGCCCACCCTTCATCCCCCGCGTCGGTGCCAGAACCCGGTAGGTGCGTCTCGGCGCGGGCGGGTTCAGCGCGGATTCGTGAGGTCAACGGCATTGAGATGGGCACGTTGTCCGTCCCGGTCCAGCACCACGATCATTTCGACCGGTCCGTCGTGCGCGAGGATCGCGTGCGGGGTCATGGTGCCGAACTGAGCGGCCTGACCGGCCTCAACGAGGATGGTGCGCTCGCCCAGCCGCAGGCTGGCCGTGCCCGACAACACCGTGAACCACTCGTGCCCGGGATGAACGCCCATCTCGCCGCTGAGCCGACGGGCGGTGATAAGCAACCTGGCGACGGCCAGCCCGTGCGGCTCGTCGGCACGGGTCAACATCCAACTGGTCATCCCGCGGCCGTGATCTCGCCTAGGGCGGATCACGACATCGGTGTCGTCGACGGGCTCGACCAGCTGGTCGAGGCTGGTGCCCAGGGCGTGCGCGATGGGCACGAGTTGATCAATCGCGATCCGCCGGACCCCTGTCTCGATGCGGCTCAGCGTCGAGGCACTCATATGACATCGGGCCGCCAGGACGTCCAACGACCAGCCGCGTGCCTGCCGTAGTCCGCGAACGCGCGCTCGGATGACCGCGTCCAGCTCCGATTCTTGCGTCATTGGCAAGATGATATGTCGTTGGCGCAAGACTTGCCTAGGCTGGCGGCCATGTCAGAGCACCACGATCACGGCCACTCACACCCTGCCGACTCACACCCTGCCGACACCCAGCACTCCGCGTCCGACTCCCGCTCCGACGCGGAGGAAGCGCTGCTGGACGATCTGCTCGACCTGGAGGGGGAGGTGTTGAGCGGCTACTGGGCCGAGGCGCTGGCCTGGGTCCGGCAGGCTTCGGACGGCACCGTGCGACACCGGTTGCTCGATCTCGGCGCGGGTACCGGAACCGGCACCATCGGGCTGGCCCAGCGCTTCGGCGCGGCCGAGGTCATCGCGGTGGACATGTCGGCCCATTCGTTGCGACGCCTTCGGTCGAAGGCCCTCGATCTCGGCCTGGCACAACGTGTTCACACCGTCGAGGTCGATCTTGACACCGGATGGCCCGACCTCGGAATGCTGGACCTCACCTGGGCCTCGATGTCGCTGCACCACATGGCGGATCCGGCAAGGACTCTGCGGGACATCCACGCGGCCACCACGCCCGGCGGCATCATCGCCGTCGCCGAGTTCTCCCAGCCGCTGCGCTTCCTGCCCGACGATCTGGGCATCGGCCGACCCGGGTTCGAGGACCGCGTGGTGACCATGCTGACTCAGGCGCATGCGGAGACCCTGCCGACCCTTGGCTCGTTGTGGGCGCCCCGCCTGGCCGACAGCGGCTGGCACATCACCGACGAACGCGAGTTCACCATCGACCTCCGCGCGCCGCTGCCCACCAGCGCGGTCCGCTATGCGCACGGCTGGTACACGCGGCTGGCACAGGGCGTGGCCGAGCGGCTGGACGCCGATGACCGTGGCACCCTGGCAGCGCTTGTCGGCGACGGCCCGGACGCACTGCCACACCGCACCGATCTGCACATCCGCGGCACCCGCACCATCACACTCGCCCGCCGCTGACCGGGCTCAACCGGCAGCGGCCAGACCTCCCATGTCTCGGCCGTGCGGGTTCACGGTGAACAGGACCTGGAAACCGTCCGGGTCCTCGAAGGCGACCACGTTCTTCCGCCAGTACGGGTTGGCGGGTCGCACGGGCGGTTGACCGATCCGCATTCCGATGGCATCGACCTCGGCCTGATCCGCCAAACAGAGCACAATCAGCGACTCCGGATGGGGCAGTGGCGCCGAATGAACGCCGCCGGGCGTGATCTCCAGTTCGGCATTCGCGCCAGGGATTTCGAGAAAGACAGCGAACCTGACTCTCACCGTTCGAGAGCAACGACGACATCCAGACTCACGCGGCGGCGCGGGCGTCGCGCAGGATCGTCGCCCACCAGACGAGATCGTCGAACATGGCGTCGACCGAGGGCCTGATCGCGTCCTCGATGTCGCTGATCGGCCCGTTGCCGCCGAAGGGGTGGACCTTGAACAGGTCACTGCCGCCGATGTGCGCGGCGAACTTTGACGGCACCATCTGAAGCTCGACCCCGATGCCGCGCAGGTGCTCCACGGCACGCGCGCCGCCGGTGCTGCCGTAGCCCAACGCGGAGAAGGGCTTGCGGACCCACTCGACGTAGGCCTGGTCGAGGGCGTTCTTCAGGGCACCGGTGATGGAGTGGTTGTACTCGGCGACGACGAAGACATAGCCGTCGTAGCCGCGGATGGCGTCCTGCCAGGCAAGCACCCTCGGGTCCTGGCTCGGGGCGTGCAGGTTGGAGGACGCCTCGGCGAAGAACGGTAGGTCGAAGTCGCGCAGGTCGAGACGGTCCAGGGTGAGGTCACCGCGCTGCGCGGCCTGCTTGAGCAGCCAGTCGGCCGGCTTGTCGGCGAAGCGCTGTGGGCGGGTCGAGCCGATGATGAGGGCGAGGCTGGGAGGAGTGCTCACGTCGTTTCCTTTGGTGGCGACTGGGTAGTAGGTTTCCTCTGGTAACTCTGGCCTGGACGGGCCGGGTGCACAAGCACGCACATTCGGATCACCAGGTCACCCTCGGGTGACCGCCCTGGAGGGCGGCATGGTCGACAGCCGAACCTGTGCGCGGCACGGAGCCGACCCACGGGTGCGCGGGGCGATCTCCGACATGCTCGCGCGCATCGGCGACAAGTGGTCGCTGCTGATCGTCTCGACGCTGGGCGAGGGACCGCTGCGCTTCAACGAGTTGCGCCGCAGCATCGGCGACATCAGTCAGAAGATGCTCGCCTCGACGCTGAAGGTCCTGGAGCGGGATGGGCTTGTCGAGCGGACCGTCACCCCGTCGGTGCCACCCCAGGTTTCCTACGAGCTGACCGACCTCGGCCGAGACCTCCTGCCACCGGTGATGGCGCTCGCGGCGTGGACGGCCGCCAACGCCGGGCGCATCATGGCCGCCCGCGCCAGCTACGACGCACGGACCGAGGCACGCGCCGCGGGCTGACCCATCCGCGGGTCCATCGGCGCGCTGAGCCGGCGGGCCAGCCGACCCGGAGGATGAGCAACGGGTACGGATCGTGGTCACTGACCAACCGAGAGTACTGGGCAGCGTCCCCGGACACGAAGAAGGCTCGAACCCCGGCCGTGGATTCCCCGGACCAGGGTTCGAGCCTCGTACGTTTGCGCCCCCGGCAGGACTCGAACCTGCGACCAAGCGATTAGAAGTCGCTCGCTCTTTCCACTGAGCTACGAGGGCATGACGGGCGCCGGCCGGGTCTACAACCCGAGTGGCTACTCCCAACCCCTCTATCGCCAGATCGCATCTGATCGTTTCTCGTATCGCTTGGGTGGGTGACGAAGCCGTCCTGAACGCCACACGGTGCTGTTTCAACGGTACCGTCGCCACCTCGTGTTCCGCTGACCGGCGGGTAACCCGATTCGGTTGGGATGTGTGCTTTGACACAAAGGACATCGCGGCCACAACCCAACCGAATCAGAGCGTCACGGTCCGGTCACAATCCCGGAAATGTCGCGAGAATGTCACAGTGGCCGGCGGAATCCGCGTACCGCGAGTACCGATCCGACCACGGCGAGTACCGCGCTGATCGCCAATGTCGCGATCACGCCATTGCCCACCGGCGTGGCCAGGGTGAGCGCGCGCGCCGCGTTCACCGCGTGCGTGATCGGGTTGACCTGGGCCACCGCCTGCAGCCAGGCGGGCAGGTTCGCGACCGGGACGTACGAGCTGGACGCGAACATCAGCGGGAACATCAGCAGGAAACCGACCATCTGCATGACCTCGGCGTTGCGCAGCCAGGCCCCCGCGGCGAGGAACACCCAGCCGAGCGCCCAGCTCAGCAGCAGGCCCAGCAGCAGGGCGCCGAGCAGGCCGACGATGCCGCCGGCCGGCCAGAACCCGAACACCAGGATGCCGAACACCAGCGTGATCAGCAGTTGGAAGGCGGTTCGCACCAAATCGGACAGACTGCGTGCGGCCAGCACCGAGCCGTGCGCGATGGGCAACGAGCGGAACCGGGCCAGCACCCCGTTGCGCATGTCGTTGACCAGTCCGACACCGGACTGCATCGCGGAGCCCATCGCGGTGTTCACCAGGATCGCCGGCATCAGGTAGGCGATGTAGCTGACACCGGCCGGGAAACCGGGTGTCTGAGCGATGCTGGAGAAGATCTGGCTGAACAGCGCCAGCATCACCAGCGGTTGGATCACACTGAACACGATTATCCGGGGATCACGCACCACGGTTTTCAGTGCGCGCAGCGTGAGCACCCGGATCTGCGTGAACACGTTGGTGCCCAGCCAGGTCGGCTGGGATTCCGGGATGGCCCCGGCGACGGCGACTGCGGCGGTCATCTGATTCCTCCCGATCAGGCGACGGCCGGCTGGGCCAGCGCCAGGTAGACGTCATCCAGGGTTGGTTCGGTGAGCGCCAGCTCGGCGGGCTCGACGGACACCTCGTCCAGCGCGCGCACCACCACGGCCAGTTCGGTGGACCTGGTGACGGGGGTGATCACCACGCCGCGCCCGGGGTCCCAGGTCGGCTGCATGCCGGCCCGCTTGAGCGCGGCGACCACCGGCTCGGCGTCGCTGGGCGAGGCGAGCGTGGTGACCACGGTCCGCTGACCCACCTGGGCCTTGAGCTCGGCGGCCGTGCCGGCCGCGACGACCTTGCCGGCGGACAGCACGGTGATCGAGTCGGCCAGGTGGTCGGCCTCGTCCAGGTACTGGGTGGTCAGCAGCACCGTGGTGCCGTCGTCCACCAGCCTGGAGACGATGTCCCACATGCCGCGCCGGCTGGCCGGGTCCAGGCCGGTGGTGGGCTCGTCCAGGAAGATCACCCGTGGCCGGCCGACCAGGCTGGCGGCCAGGTCCAGCCGTCGGCGCATGCCGCCGGAGTAGGTGCGGGCGGAACGCTTCGCCGCCGCGGTCAGGCCGAAGGTGTGCAGCAGTTCGTCGGCCCGCAACCGCGCCTCGCGCCGGCTGGCGCCCAGCAGTTCGGCGATCAGCACCAGGTTGTCCAACCCGCTGATCTGCTCGTCGACCGACGCGAACTGGCCGGTCAGGCCGATCCGGGCACGCACCTGGCGGCTCTGCCGGACCACGTCGAAACCGGCGACCCGGGCGCTGCCGCCGTCCGGCGTCAGCATCGTGGTCAGCACGTTGACCAGCGTCGTCTTGCCCGCGCCGTTGTGGCCGAGCAGCGCGAGCACGCTGCCTCTGGGCACGCTGACGCTGACCTCGTCCAGCGCCACGACGGAACCGAAGGTCTTGCTGACCCCGTCCGCCTCGATCATCACATCGGTGTTCACAGTGTCTCCCGTGGTGGTTTCGGTGTGTCGGGTGTCAGCACGCCGTTGAGAAACAGGTCGACGATCTCGGCCGGCTCGGCGATCTCCCCGCCGAGATCGGCGCCGGGCATCTGGGCGGCCATCATGAAGCCGAGCAGCAGGCGGGCCGCCAGGTCGGGCGGCACCCGCAGCCGGTCGGTCTCCGGATCGAACAGATCGCCGACGGCGGCCACCACGCGCAGCATCGCCCGGGGCGGTTGATCCTCGGGGCCGTGCGGACCACGGGAGCGCATCTGGTGCATGTCCGCCCCGGAAGCCCGGATCGCCTGGGCGACCGACCAGAGCCGGTTCTGGTAGTCCCTGACCTGGCCGAGGGCCGTGAGCAGCCGCTCGGGCAGCGGCAGCACACGGTCGATCGCGGCGATCCGGTCGACCTCCTCGTCGGACTCCATGGCCGCCTGGAAGCAGGCGGCCAGCAGCTCCGCCTTGTCCTTGAAGGCACGGAACACGGTGCCCTCGGCGATGCCGGCGGCGGCCGCGATCTTGCTGGTGGGCACCTTGCCGCCGTGCTCGATGAGCAGCGGCATGGCGGCGGCCACGATGGCCGCGCGTCGTTCGTCGGTGCTCATCGCCGGCGCGCGATGACGATTCATGGCGCCACTGTATGAGTGAGTCCTCACTCATGTCAATGAGTGAGGACTCACTCAGCTGTCCGGTCGCGTCGGGCCGGGATCTGGATGTGTGCCTCGGTGCCACCGCCGACGCGCGGGGCCAGCCACACCCGGCCGCCGTGCACGGTCACCACCTGGCGCACGATCGCCAACCCCAGACCCGAGCCGGGCATCGCCCGCGCCTCGGCCGTCCGGTAGAAGCGCTGGAACACCCGTTCCTGGTCCTCCTCGGGCACGCCCGGACCCCGGTCGGCGACCACCACGTCGGCCAGCTCGTCCACCCTGCCGACGCTGACCTCCACGGGCCGCTCCGGTGTGTTCCATTTGGCCGCGTTGTCCAGCAGGTTGAGTACCGCCCGTTCCAGTAGCGAACGCTTGCCCAGCACCCGCACCGGCGACTCGGACAGCTCGAAGATCACCTCGGGGGAGCGGGCCCGCGCCCGGGACACCGCCGACGCCACCACCTCGGCGAGGTCCTGCTCGGTGGCCTCCTCGGCACTGCCCGGGTCGCGGGCCAGCTCGACCACCTCCTCGATGAGGTTGTCGAGCTCGCCCATCTGGGCCTCGATGTCCTTAAGCAGCCGCTGCCGGTCGCCGCTGTCCAGTTCCCGGTCCGGGTTGCGCTCCGCGTGCAGCAGCAACTCGATGTTGGTGCGCAGGCTGGTCAGCGGCGTCGCCAGCTCGTGGCTGGCGTCCTCGACCAGCTGGCGTTGCGCGTCCCGGGCGTGACCGAGGGCGGCCAGCATCTGGTTCAGGCTGGCCGCCACACTGGCCACCTCGGCCGGCTCATCCGGGCGGATGGTCACCTCCGCGCCCAGGTCCTGGGTCTCGGCGACATGCGCGGCGGCCGCCCCGACCCGGCGCACCGGGCTCAGCCCGGCCACCGTGAAGCCGTAGCCGAGCGCGGCCGCGATCACGATCGCCACGGTGTCCGCCATCACCAGCAGCAACGCGAAGTTGGTCAGCGTGGTGTCCACGTCGCTCAGGTCGGTGGCCAGTTGCACGGCGTCGCCGCGCACCGAGTGCACCGTCAACATCAGATACGGCACGTGATCGACGGTGACATCGCGCAGTGACGAGTCCTCGGTGCCGAGCGCGACCGCCACGTCGTCCGGGCTGACCGGCAGCATCTGCGACTGGAACGGCGGCTTCCGGCTCATCCCGGTCGTGCTGACGACGCCGAACAGGGTGTTGACGTCCTGCCGGACCCAGGCCGGTGGCTGTTGCAGCTTGGTCGGATCGGTCCGGTTGGCGAAGACGGTCGCCTGGTCGCTGAGATCGGTGGCGGTCTGGTCACGCAGTTCCACCCGCAGCAGCAGCCAGGCGGCCACGGACACGACGATCACGCCGACCGCCACCGCGGCGGCGGTCAGCACGGTCAGGCGGCGGCGCAGCGTTGGCCGGTGCTGGAGTCTCAGGGCTGCCTCAGCACATAGCCAATGCCACGCACCGTGTGCACGAGCCGGGGTTCGCCGCCGGCCTCCAGCTTGCGGCGCAGGTAACCGATGTAGACGTCCAGGCTGTTGGACTTGGTGCCGAAGTCGTAGCCCCACACCTCGGTGTAGAGGGCGGAGCGGGTCACCACCCGGCCGGCGTTGCGCAGCAACACGACCAGCAACTCGAACTCGGTGCGGGTCAGCTCGATCGGCCGGTCACCGCGCCAGGCGGAGCGGTTGTCCGGTTCGACGATGAGATCGCCGAAGGCCACCTTCTCCGTCTCGCCCGGATCGCTGCGCCGCATCAGCGCGCGCACCCGGGCGAGCAGTTCCTCCAGCGCGAACGGCTTGACCAGGTAGTCGTCGGCGCCCGCGTCCAGTCCGGCCACCCGGTCACCCACGCTGCGGCGCGCGGTGAGCATCAGCACCGGCACCCGATCGCCGGTGACGCGCAGCCGCCGGCATGTCTCCAGGCCGTCCAGTCTGGGCATCATCACGTCCAACACCACCAGGTCGGGCCGGCGGGTGCGGATCGCATCCAGGGCGTCGAAGCCGTCGTGCGCCACTTCGACCTGGTAGCCCTCGAACCGCAGCCCGCGGCTGATCGACTCTCGGACCGCCGGCTCGTCGTCGACGACCAGAACTCGCATGCGTCCATCCTCACACGCGCCCGTGAGGGCGGGCGCCGCGTCGGCCACTCGCCCTCTACGATCGCGGGCATGGCCGAGTTCATCTACACCATGAAGAAGGTGCGCAAGGCGCACGGGGACAAGGTCATCTTGGACGGTGTCACCCTGTCATTCCTTCCGGGCGCCAAGATCGGCGTGGTCGGCCCGAACGGCGCCGGCAAGTCGAGCGTGCTCAAGATCATGGCCGGTCTCGACCACCCCAACAACGGAGAGGCCTTCCTCTCGCCGGGCTACTCGGTCGGCATCCTGCTGCAGGAGCCACCCCTCAACGAGGACAAGACCGTGCTCGGCAACGTTGAGGAGGGCGTCGGGGACATCAAGACGAAGCTTGACCGCTTCAACGAGATCGCCGAGAAGCTTGCCACCGACTACTCCGACGAACTGATGGAGGAGATGGGCCGGCTCCAGGAGGAACTGGACCACGCCGAGGCGTGGGACCTGGACTCGCAGCTGGAACAGGCGATGGACGCGCTGCGCTGCCCACCGGCCGACGCCGACGTGCGCACGCTGTCTGGCGGCGAGCGGCGCCGCGTCGCGCTGTGCAAGCTGTTGCTGTCCAAGCCCGACCTGCTGCTGCTGGACGAGCCCACCAACCACCTCGACGCGGAGAGCGTCCAGTGGCTGGAACAGCACCTGACCAGCTACCCGGGCGCGGTGCTGGCCGTCACCCACGACCGGTACTTCCTCGATCACGTGGCCGAGTGGATCCTGGAACTGGACCGTGGCCGTGCCTACCCGTACGAGGGCAACTACTCCACGTACCTGGAGAAGAAGGCCGAGCGGCTGGAGGTGCAGGGCAAGAAGGACCAGAAGCTGGACAAGCGGTTGCGGGAGGAACTGGCCTGGGTCCGGTCCAATGCCAAGGCCCGGCAGGCGAAGTCGCGGGCCAGGTTGCAGCGCTACGAGGAGATGGCCGCCGAGGCGGACCGCACCCGCAAGCTCGACTTCGAGGAGATCCAGATCCCGCCGGGCCCCCGGCTGGGCAGCCTGGTCGTCGAGGTCTCCCAGCTGCGGAAGGGCTTCGGCGACCGGGTGCTGATCGACGGCCTGTCGTTCACCCTGCCGCGCAACGGGATCGTCGGCGTGATCGGCCCCAACGGGGTCGGCAAGACCACCCTGTTCAAGACCATCGTCGGGCTGGAGAAGCCGGACTCCGGCGAGGTCAGGGTCGGCGACACCGTGCTGCTGTCCTATGTGGACCAGGACAGGGCCGGCATCGACCCGAAGAAGACCGTGTGGGAGGTGGTCTCCGACGGGCTCGACCACATCCAGGTCGGGCATGTCGAGATGCCGTCCCGCGCGTACATCGGCGCCTTCGGGTTCAAGGGCCCCGACCAGCAGAAGCCGGCCGGTGTGCTGTCCGGCGGTGAGCGCAACCGGTTGAACCTGGCCCTGACCCTCAAGCAGGGCGGCAACCTGATCCTGTTGGACGAGCCGACCAACGACCTGGACGTGGAAACCCTGGGATCGCTGGAGAACGCGCTGGAACAGTTCCCCGGCTGCGCGGTCGTGATCTCCCACGACCGGTGGTTCCTGGACCGCGTCGCCACCCATATCCTTGCCTGGGAGGGCACAACCGAGAATCCATCGTCGTGGTTCTGGTTCGAGGGTAACTTCGAGGGCTACGAGAAGAACAAGGTTGAGCGGCTTGGCCTGGAGGCGGCTCGCCCGCACCGGGTCACCTACCGCAAGCTCACCCGAGACTGAACGGGGTTCCGCCCGTGGCGTCGAGCGGCGTAGCACGCGAACCGGGGTCCGCCTGGTCGTTGCGTTGGCGTGCCCCGGAACTCGCGCTGGTGCTCGCCGAACGCGCCAGCGCGGCGGCCCGCCAGCTCGGTGACGAACCGGCACGGTCCCGCGCGGACACCACGGCCGTGTTCGCGTCCTGCCGGCTGGGCCAGAAACTCGCCGTCGCCGAGCGGGCCCTGGCCGCCCTGCGGTCGGCCGACCGGCTCGGCGACACGGCGTCGGCGCCGGTCCTGCGGCTGGAACTGGCCGGCATCGCCCGCACGGTGGGCCTGCCGTTGGTCGGCGCCGAACTGTTGCG
>DASVLX010000133.1:0-11900 GCA_036384655.1 Pseudonocardiaceae bacterium | reverse complement strand
CGGAGCGTCGGCGCATGGATCCCATCGTGAGGTCATCTTGCTCGCGAGAGCATTCACCGTGGAGCTGTTGTCACCCCGGCACAGCGGGCAGCGTGAGGCGGAGGATGGCGCCGCCCTCGGGGGCGTTGCTGGCCTCGACGGTGCCGCCGTGGCGCTGGGCGATCTCGCTGACCAGCGCCAGTCCGAGGCCGTAGCGGCGCCGGCCGCCCCGCGCGGGGGTTCGGGACGCGCCGGAGGCAAAGCGCTCGAACAGCCGCGGAAGCAGTTCCGGGTCGATCCCGCGGCCATCGTCACGCACCTCGATCACGGCCGAACCGCCGTGCCGGCGTAGCTCGATGATCACCTCGGAGCTGGTGTGCCGGATCCCGTTGTCGACCAGCGAGGTCAGCGCGCGGCGCAGCGCCGCTCGGCTGCCCATCACCGCGACGGGCTCGTCATACACGCAGCGGATGGTCACCCCGGCGTCCGCCGCCGCGGCCGCGCCGGAGGCCGCGACCTGCTCGGCCAGTTCGGCCAACTCCACCCGCTGATCCGGCACGTCCGAGTGCGGATCGGCGGCCAGCAGCAGGTCCTCCAGGATCTCCGACAGGTTCTTGGCATCCGCCACCAGGCCGTCCGCGTCCGCCTTCATCGACGTGCCGGCGTCGGTGGACAGTTGCCGGCGCAGCAACTGCGCTCGGGTGCTCAGCAGCGTCAGCGGGGTGCGCAGCTCGTGGCTGGCATCGGCGATGAACCGGCGTTGCAGGGCCAACGCCGATGACAACGGCGCCACCGCGCGCCGCCCGTACCAGGCCCCGGCGACGGCTGCCAGCAGCAGGCCCAGGCCACCGGACAGCAGCAGGGCGACCATCAGCCGGTCGCGTTGCTCGGTGTTCGGGCCGAGATCCAGCGCGGCCTGCACGATGTCCGCGCCACGACGTTGGGTCCGCACCAGGTAGTGATGACCGTGCACGTCGTAGTCGACGACGTCGACGAACGCCGGGTCGGTGCTGGCCGCGACCTGTTGCAGCGCCGGCACGTCCGGCAGCCAGGTCGGCATGCCCCGGGTGGTCTGCCGGCCGGCCGCGTTCTGGATCGTCATCCAGACATCGGTGGGCGGGTCGTTCACGTCGTCTGCCCGCTCGACGGTGTCCCGGATCAGTGCCTGTGCGTCGTTGTCCTGCGACCTCAGCACGACCAGCACGGCCACCCCGGACAGCAGCACGACGATCGCCGCCACCGTCAGCGCCACCTGCAGGCTCATCCGCAGGGTGGTGCGCCGCACGACGGCGGAGTCGCGGTCCAGGGGGGAGGGCACCCACCAGCGATTGCTCACGTTCGTCCCAACTGGTAGCCACGGCCGCGCACCGTGCTGATCACGCGCCGGCCCAGCTTGCGGCGAAGATAGTGCACATAGGTGTCGACAACGACATCGCTTTCCGCGTCCTGGAACACCAGATCCCGCAACTGCTCCCGGTTGAACACCTGACCTGGCCGGGTGGCCAGCAGGGCCAGCAGGCCGCATTCCCGTTCGGACAGCCGCACCGATTCCGTGCCCACACCGGAACCGTCCTCGCCTGGCTCAACCTCGCGGGTGGCCACGTTCAACCGGCCACCCGGCACGGGCAGCCAGGTCGCGGTGTCCAGGTGCCGGCGACGCAACGCGCGCAGCCGCGCCAGCAGTTCGTCGATATCAAAGGGTTTTCCCAGGTAATCCTCGGCTCCGGCGTCCAGTCCGGCGACCCGGTCGGCGGGATTGCCGAGCGCGGACAACACCAGTACCGGGGTGATCACGCCACGGGAACGCAACCGGCCGAGCAGATCCAACCCCTCCAGGGCCGGCAGGCCCCGGTCCAGGACGATCACGTCATACGATTTTGTCAAACCCAGGTGAAGTCCGCGCTGGCCGTCGGCGGCCGTATCCACCGAGTAACCCTCTTCCGCGAGCAATCGGGCGAGCATGTCCGCCAGCTCGGAATCGTCCTCGACCACCAGAACCCGCGCCAATTCCATTGGCTCGGCCGATTCCCGGATGCTCGTCATCACCGTTCACCTTATCGCTCACGCGTTCTCAGATCCTTCCAAGGAACGCCGCGCAGACTGGCTGCCATGGAGAGTTCGAAACGCGGTCGCGTGGCTGTGCGCGAGTTCGCTCGGCGTCGAGTGAAAGCGGTCACCGCGTGGTCGGCGGCCGGAGCGACGGCGATCGCCGCCGTACTGGGCGTGACCCTCGCACACGGTACGGCCAACGCGACAACCGGCGGCACGGGCACCGGTAACGACGGCTCGTCGCAGGGCACCACCTCCACACCGTCAACGGCACCGTCGACTTCGGACGATTCCGGCGGCGACGACCTGACCACCCCGAGCACCACCCCGACCTACGTCAACCCGACCCAGGGCTACTCGGGCGGTTACTCGAACGGTGGCGGCAACCTGGGTTCCTCGGGGGGATCATGATCACCCTGGCCGGGACCACGTTCGCGGCCATCGGCACCACCGCCACGCTGGTGGTGACCCGTGCCGACCGGCTCGCCGAAGCGGAGGACCTGCTGCGCGGCCAACTCGCCGAACTCGACCTGGCGTGCAGCCGGTTCCGCTCGGACTCCGAGATCAGCCTCCTGCACACCCGGGCCGGGTCGGCGGTGACCGTCAGCCCGCTGCTCGCCGACGCGCTGGCCGTGGCGCTGCGGGCCGGGCGGCTGACCGACGGACTGGTCGATCCGACCATCGGACGCGCCGTCCGCGATCTCGGCTACGACCGTGACTTCGACAGTGTCGTGGCTGCCCCGCCGGGCCCGGACCGGCCCACCCGGCCGGCGCCCGGCTGGTGGCGGGTGCTGTTCGACCATCCGGCACGCCGGGTCGTGCTGCCGCGCGGGGTCATGCTCGACCTCGGCGCCACCGCGAAAGCGTTTGCTTCGGACCGTGCCGCCCGGGACCTGAGCCGCACGCTGGACTGTGGCGTGCTGGTCAGTCTCGGCGGCGATATCAGCGTCGCCGGCGAGACACCGCCCGGCGGCTGGCGGGTGGGCATCGGCGACGATCACCGGATCGCGGCCGAGCACCCGGACGTGTCGATCGCGATCAACTCCGGTGGCCTGGCCACGTCCAGCACCACCTGCCGGACCTGGCGTCGCGGCGACCGGCGGGTGCATCACATCGTCGACCCGCGCACCGGTGATGTGCCGAACGCCGTGTGGCGCACGGTCACCGTGGCCGCGGGCAACTGCGTGGACGCCAACACGGCCAGCACGGCGGCCATCGTGCTGGGCGAGGACGCCCCCGACTGGCTGGCCGCACGGGGACTGCCGGCCCGACTGGTCGGCGTGTCCGGAACGGTGTTGCCGCTGTCGGCCTGGCCGGCCGACGAACTCGCGGGGGTGGCGTAGTGGGCCAGGCGCTCTGGTACACCAGCCGCGCGACCGGCCTGGTCTCGTTGCTGCTGTTCACCTCGGTGATGGTGCTGGGCGCGTTGAACACCGGCCGGCTGGCCACCGCGCGGTGGCCGAGGTTCGCGATCTCGGATCTGCACCGCAACCTGTCGCTGGTGTCGCTGGTGTTCATCGCCGTGCATGTCAGCACCGCGATCATCGACCCCTACGCGGGCATCGGCTGGATCTCCGCCATCGTGCCGTTCACCTCGTCCTACCGGCCGCTGTGGCTGTCGCTCGGCGCGATCGGCGCGGACCTGCTGATCGCGATCGTGATCACCAGCCTGGTGCGCGGCCGCATCCCGCTGAAACTCTGGCGCGGGCTGCACTGGTGCGCCTATCTGTGCTGGCCGATCGCCATCGCGCACGGCCTGGGCAGCGCCCTCTACGACGCGCGGCTGAGCTGGGTGATCCTGTTCAACATCGGCTGCGTCGTGGCGGTACTGGCGGCCGTCGGCTGGCGGCTGACCACGACACATGCGGACACGAAGGCCCGGCGAGGCGAGATGGTGGGTGCGGGGCGATGACGGCGAGAATCACCGCGGCGGCGCCCGCGCCGACCGGAACCCAGCGGCTGCTGGCGAGCTGGATGGAAACCGGCCGGCCCGCCGGGATCGGACAGCACCTCAACCGGTTCGGGCCGCTGCCGCTGGGCGGCTACGACGGCCAGGTCGGGCGCGAGAAACTGCTTCGGGTCGTGGACGACTCCGGGCTGGTCGGGCGCGGCGGCGCGTGGTTCCCGACCGGTCGCAAGCTTCGCACGGTGGCCGGCGCGCGGCAGCGCACCGCGGTCGTCGCCAACGGCTGCGAGGGCGAGGCGATCAGCGAGAAGGATCACGCGCTGCTGACCGTGGCCCCACATCTGGCACTGGACGGGTTGCAGATCGCCGGACACGCGGTCGGCGCCGGAGAGGCGATCATCTGCGTGCACCGCGATGACCCGGTGGCCGCGTCGGTCGCCACCGCGGTCGCCGAGCGGATCGACGACCCGCTGCCGATCCGGGTGGTCGAGGTGCCCGGCCGGTACGTGTCCAGCGAGGAGTCGGCGCTGGTCAACTTCATCAACACCGGGGAGGGACGGCCGACCGCGAAACCACCCCGGGTGTTCGAGCGGGGCGTGAGTGGCCGGCCCACCGCGCTCGACAACGTGGAGACCCTGGCACATCTGGCGTTGATCGCCCGCTACGGCGCCGACTGGTTCCGCCGGCAGGGCTCGGCGACCGCGCCGGGCACCTCGCTGTTCACCCTGACCGGCGCGGTGGCCAGGCCGGGCGTGCACGAACTGCCGCTGGGCCTGCCGCTGGGCGAGGCGCTGCGCGCGGCCGGCGGGGTGTCCACGCCGATCCAGGCGGTGTTGCTCGGCGGCTATGCCGGAACCTGGGTCAAGCTGCCCGAGGCCGCCGACTGGGCGCTGGCGCCCAAGGAGCTGAAGACCGCCGGCGCGGCGCTCGGCGTCGCGGTGGTCCGCGCGCTGCCGGTGCGCGCCTGCGGGCTGGTGGAGACCGCGCGGATCGTGCGGTACCTGGCCGGCGAGTCGGCCCGGCAGTGCGGGCCGTGCATGTTCGGACTACCCGCCATCGCCGACGACCTCGGCTATCTGGCCGCCGGGCGACGGCACCAGGCACAGGCCGCGCTGCACCAACTGCGCCGCCGGCTCGACATCATCAGCGGCCGGGGGGCGTGCGCGCATCCGGACGGCGCGGTGCGGTTGGCGTCCAGTGCGCTGCGGGTGTTCTCACACGATGTCGCGGCGCACGCGGCTGGCCGGCCCTGTCCCTACGCCGCCGGCCCGGCGCACCTGACGGTGCCGGGCGCCGGCTCACCGGGAGTGGAGGGATGGCGATGAGCGACCAGACGCCTCGCCCGCGGGGAAAGCGGTATCGGCTGCGGGTCAATCCGATCGCCTGCCGCGCGCACGGCTTGTGCGCGGAACTGCTGCCCGAGGGCATTGACCTGGACGAGTGGGGTTACCCGCTGCTGCCGTCCGGGCCGGTGCCGCGCAGCCTGCTGGACGAGGCCCGCAACGCCGTCGCCGCCTGCCCCACCCTCGCCCTGCGCCTGGAGAAGATGACCTGAGCCGGGGCGTGTCCTCAGCCGTCCCAGGCCCAGGTCGCGTCCGGCAGCAGGGCATCGGGGTTGGGGATGCGGTAGGTGGGCAGCCTCTCGGTGAGCCAGCAGGGGTCGATCCGCACCCCTGTGCGCTGCTGCAGTAGTGCCATGTCCACCTGCCTGGCCAGTTCGACGTCGATCTCCGGCCCGATCGCCCAGTCCGGCCGCAGTGTGCCCTGCTCCACGTCAGGCTCCACCGGGTAGAGAAACTCGAAGCACGCCGTGATCCGGCCATCCACGGCCTCGGTCAGCATCCCGAACGCGTTCACGTTCCAGTACACGCTAAAGAAGTGGCCCCCCTGTGCCGAACACCGTCGGGCGATTTCTGGATGGCTGCCGCTCCAGCCGTTGTTCTCCAGCGCCACGACATGCCCGGCGTGTTCGAGCACCTGCAGATGAAAGCGCAGATCAGTGTGGTGTGGACCCTGCAGGTCGACGGCCTCGCTGAAGAAGTAGTCACCGACAGGCGCGTTCGGGTCCCCGCCGTAGATGCGGACGACCTCGTCCAGGCTGCGGTCAGCGATCACCGCCACCGTCCACGCCTCGATGCCACGCACCCAGGCGTAGCTGTGCTTGGCCACGTTGACCAGTTCGTCGTGGTCCATCCGGTATCTCCTAGCAGTACCCTTGCACCTTGGCGATGTCCGTTCCGGCGTAGGCATCGGTGGCAATGAGGTCGGGGCTGGAAATCACTACCAGGAATTGCTGTCCATCCTTTGGGTACTGGCTATTGTAGGATCCGCCCTGGCATCGATTCTCCCGGGCGGGTACTTCTTCGGTGTGGGCACCACGACCGCCTTCGTTCGTCGATGCCATGGGATATTCGTCGCATTGTCCACCATGTGACCTGGGAAAGCTCTCCGGACAGGCGTTCCTTCGATTGGCGTCTTGCTTGCTCCGGTTCATGGTCAGGATGCCTGGCTGGCCGTCCTCCCAGGCCAGCTTGGTGTTGCGGGCGATGAAGGGCATCCTGGCCGCATTAACCACCAGCACAGGCACGTCGCCACACCGGTTGTCAACCAGCATCTGCGGGACCGTGCATTGCTTGGCGATGGAGTCGGTGCTGCTGGCGATAGGAACCTGGTCATCGCCGGTACCCAGGACCTCGGTTCCGTCCCCTTGGCCCAGCAGTCTCTCGACTGTCGTGACAGCCCTCGCAGCGCCGAGTGTCACTACCGCGACAACGCCTGCCGCGATCGCCACGGTGAGCAGTCCGGTGCTGGACTTCGTCGTCATCCACAACTCCAACAGAACTTGGTGTCTTTCTTGGCTGGCATCCCTGGCCAGCCGCCGACATGCTTCCAGTCGTCGGCAAGATCGACAATCGGTTTGGACGCTCATCACCTGAAAGACGTACTGATGTTCCGATGCGGGCACACCGTGGGTACGCATGTGCGCTGGTGGACCGGGGTCGGGCGGCGAAGGAGGACCTGAGTACCCCCGTGGGGTAATAGACTGGGCGGCGCGGGCGGGCTGCGTGGAGAGGGTTTGCGATGAAGACCGGCTACAGCGACGACAAGGCCGCCTACCTTCGCCGGCTGCGGCGGATCGAGGGGCAGGTGCGCGGGCTGGAGCGCATGGTGGAGAACGACGTGTACTGCATCGACGTTCTCACCCAGATCTCCGCCGCGACCAAGGCGCTGCAGGCGGTGTCGCTGGGGCTGTTGGAGCAGCACCTCGGGCACTGTGTCGCGCAGGCGATCACCGAGGGTGGCGAGGTCGCCGAGGCGAAGCTCAAGGAGGCCAACGAGGCCATCGCCCGGCTGATGCGGTCCTGAACCGGGCGCTGTCGCACCTCTGACCCGCACCTCTGACCCGCACCTCTGACGCGGACGGATTCATTCCGAATCCGAGGTAATCGTCTGACGAGGTAATCGTTCGTCGACGTTTTCCCTGTTCGTGGAACCGCGTTTCGTCACATTGACGCTGTGATGTGCATGGTCCGAGCCTTGACCACGGCGTTCACGACGGCCGGCGACGGGCTGGTCCGCGCAGCATCCGAGAGGTGTTCTCATGGGTTTGACCTTCCACTGGTTCCTGCCCACATTCGGCGACAGCCGCTATCTCGTCGGCGGTAACCACGGCTCCGATTTCACCGCGAGCAGTGGCGACCGGCCGGCGACCCACGCCTATCTGGCGCAGATCGCCCGGTCCGCGGAGCAGCTCGGCTACACGGCGGTGCTGTCGCCGATCGGGGCGTGGTGCGAGGACCCATGGATCACGACCGCCTCACTGATCGACGCGACCGAGCGGCTGAAGTTCCTCGTCGCCTTCCGGCCCGGCCAGATCACGCCGACCCTCGCCGCGCAGATGGCGGGCAGCTTCCAGCGGTACTCGAACGGCCGGGTGCTGCTCAACATCGTCAGCGGCGGGGAGGACGCGGAACAGCGCGCCTACAGCGACTTCCTCGACAAGGTGGGGCGTTACGAACGCACCGACGAGTTCCTCACCGTGCTGCGGAGGCTGTGGGCGGGGGAGCGGGTCGACTTCGCCGGTGAGCACATCCACGTCGAGGGCGCCCAGCTCGCCAAGCCACCGTCACCGGTGCCGGACATCTACTTCAGCGGATCCTCGACGCAGGCGCTGAAGATCGCGGCTAAGCATGTCGACGCCTACCTCACCTGGGGCGAGCCGCCCGCGCAGGTCCGGGAGAAGCTCGCCGCGCTGCGCGCGGAGACCGACGCCACCGGCCGCGACCCACGGCTGGGCATCCGGCTGCACGTGATCAGCCGGGACACCGCCGAGGAGGCGTGGGCGCAGGCCGAGAAGCTGCTGAAGGCGATCAACCCGGCCACCATCGCGGCGGTCCAGGCGGGCCTGTCGCAGAGCGTGTCCGAGGGCCAGAAGCGGATGAGCGCGCTGCATGGCGGCAGGACCGACCACCTGGAGGTCTCCCCGAACCTGTGGGCCGGCGTCGGGTTGGTGCGCGGTGGCGCCGGCACCGCGCTGGTCGGCAGCCACGCCGAGGTCGCCGAGCGGATCGAGGAGTACCACGCGCTCGGCCTGGACGAGTTCGTGCTCTCCGGCTACCCGCATCTGGAGGAGGCGTACTGGTTCGCCGAGGGCGTGCTGCCGATCCTGCGGCGCAAGGGCCTGTGGCGGCATCCGGCCGACCTGCCGGCGGTCGACACGCGCGTGCCGTTCGCCAACCTCGGGGTGCCCACAGCGCAGTAACCTGGGCTGACAGCGCGGCGGGCGCGATCATCACCCGCGATGTTCACGGTGGCCCGCCGCGCGACGGCCCAGGGAGAGCGGCGTGCCAGCTGACACCGATCGGGATGGGAATCCGCTGCGGTTGCTGCTCGTGCACGCCCATCCGGACGATGAGACCAGCACCACCGGCGTCACCATCGCCCGCTACCGGCGGCTCGGTGTCCCGGTCACCCTGGTGACCTGCACCCGGGGCGAGCGCGGCGAGAACGCCCTCGCCACCGAGGGCGATCCGACCGATCCCGAGAAACTCGGTGAGCTGCGGGCCGCCGAACTGTTCGGGGCGGCCGCGGAACTCGGCCTGCACGACATTCGATTCCTCGGTGGCGCGGGCCGCTGGTGGGATTCCGGCATGGCCGACGCGCGCGTGTCGCATCATCGTGCCTTCGCCGAGGGGGACCTGGCCGAGCAGACCGCGCAGCTGGTGCCGGTGATTCGCGAGACGCGGCCGCAGGTCGTCATCACGTATGACGACAACGGCGGCTATGGCCACCCCGACCACATTCGCGCCCACCAGGCCACCGTCGCCGCGATCGATGCCGCCGCGAATCCGTCCGAGTATCCCCTGGCCGGGCGGCCGTGGTCGGTCGCGAAACTCTACGCACCGGCCATTCCGCGCAGTGCGTTCCAGACCGTCGCCGAATACCTGCCACCGCCGGAGGACGGTGTTCGGTCGGTGGCCGAGGACCGGCCGTTCGGGGTGCCGGACGAGCTGGTCGTGGCACGGATCGACGCTCCGGAGCTGGCCGACGCCAAGGTCGCGGCGATGCGGGCACACCGGACCCAGCTCGGCGTGAACGCCTGGTTCTTCGAACTGGCCAAGGTCCCGTTCAGGCCGCTGGGCGTGGAGTTCTTCCAGATCCTGCGCGGCACGCCGGCTCCGCCCGCGCCCGGCGAACCCGAGCACGACCTGTTCGCCGGCCTGACCTGATCACGCCTTGTCAGGCGCGCGTTAACCTCCCCGCCTTCACCGCCGCCACCAGCGGGGTGAGATCAACACACAGCCGCGGGCCGCGATTCTTGGTGTCCTGAACTCGGTCCAGGGTTCGGTAGACCTCGACGCAATTGCCGTTGTAGTTCGTGTAACTTGACGTGCGCCAGGCCGAGATGCGCCTACGGGTGTTCGTCATGATTGCCTTTCCATTCATCCGCCGCCCTCGCGATTGCCGCGATGGACTCGTCGGGAGTCAGGGCGAGATCCGTCAGAACCTCGATCGCCTGCCGGTAGTCACGAACGTTCTCCGCGTCGGGAACGAAGGCGCCCGAGCTGTAGTGCTCGAAATGGACGACAGGACCGGAGTCGGCGAACTCGTAGAACACGAATGGCCCGGAAGAACCGGGATGCCAGCCGATGCGGCTCGGCACGATCCGGATCTCGACATTCGGCCGCTCGGCCATCTCGGCCAGATGCCGGAGCTGGTCCGCCATCAACGCCGCCGACACGACCGGATCATGCAGCGTGTTCTCACCGATCAACGCCACGAACCGGACCGGATTCTCCGGCCGGGCGATGACCTGTTGCCGGCCGATCCGGATCATGATCCGAGTGGGGAGGTCCTCGACCTCGTCCCGCCCCCATTTCATGATCGCTTCGGCGTACTCGGGGCTCTGCAACAGCCCCGGCACGAGATTCGGTGACCACTCGACGATCCTGGTCGCCGCTGCCTCACACTCGAACACGCCCGCCAACTGCTGCGAGATGCCGGGAACGCCGGTGGTGAGCCAGTTTGGTTCGTCGGCGCGGCGGGCCAGTTCGATCAGGCGCTCGCGCTCCGCACGGTCCACGCCCAGCACGGCGACGATCATGGCGACCTGCTCGACCGAGGGCCTGCGCCGCCCGAGTTCGAAGTGGCTCACCGTCGGCTGTGCCCACTTCAGCTTGATCGCCAGCTCGCGGGTGCTGAGACCGGCGATGGTCCGTGCCTCTTTCAGGCCGGCGGCCAACGCACGAAGACGCGGCGTACCTGCGACTACGGACATGTGTCACATCCTAACTGAATTCATCACACGGCGTCCCCATAAGGAACAATTATGGATGCCTACCCAGAGTTGAATACATCGGATCGCCACCCATTTGGACGCGGGCGGGCTTTCACGCAGCGTGGAATTCGGAATACGACGGAACGAGACTCAGCCCGGCTGGCCGTGCCACGGTCGGGCGTCGGCGACGTCGGGCGGGCGCTGGTGATGCTGTCCGTGGTGTGGTTCTTGTCGAAACGCGCCCTCTGAGGGCTCGTGTCGCGGTAGTGTGCGCTCTGGCTCTACTGGTAGTGATCGGGCGGGCCGCCACCGTCCACGACACGGTGGCACACATGATGGAGGGGGCACCATGGGCGACGACCCGTTGACCAACCCGATCTCGGACCTGAGCGTGGGGGGATCTCTGATCGGCAAGGCCGTAGGCTGGTTGACCGGCACCGGCTCATCCGACTCGGCGCAGCCCAGCACGGCCGCCGCGCCCGCCCCGGCCGTCAAGCCGGAGGACGCGACCGCCTTCGCCCAGGAGGTCCAGAGGCAGACGGCGAACGCCCAGGCCCTCAAGACCGCGGCCACCGCGGGCAACTTCAGCATCCACCCCGACGCCGCTCAGGCGATGATCAAGGGCTTCCAAGACGCCCAGGACATCTGGCTGAAGAATCAATATAACGTTTATCGGCTTACCTCAACGTACAAGCTTGGGTCGACGCCGGGCGCGAAGGTGATCTCACAGTGGAATCAGCAGATTGGCCAGCAGCTCGCGACGGCGTACGCAGCACTTAATGACATCCTTCAGACGCAGATCGATGCCTACACGCAGGCGATGAAGAATTATCAAGAGAATGAGGCGAACGTGTCGAATTCGTTGCGGAAATCGGGTGAAAGCTGAGTGAGCAAGATCCGTTTCTCAGGGAGACTGTTGGTGTTGACTCCGGCGCTGGTCATTGCGGCCGGCGTGTTGGCCGCGTGTGGTTCCGGTAACAGTGCCTTGCCCGGTGGGACGTCAACAAGCACCTCGGAGAGCAGCACGACCAGCGACACATGGTTCACGTCGGTCAAGTCGTGTGAGATGCTCGACCAATCGCAACTCGCGGACCTTGGATTCACCGGCAGCGGTACCGTGAATGAGAATGATTCCACGCAGAACAGCTGCGAATGGGATCAAAGTCAGTACGCAACCATCGGTGTCGT
>DASVLX010000132.1:0-28158 GCA_036384655.1 Pseudonocardiaceae bacterium | reverse complement strand
CGGCCGCCGCGCCGGCAGCTCGGGCGGCGGCACCATGCGCAGGGCCGGGCCAGCCGCCACACCGGGGCTGGCGCCGTTCCCACGCAGTTGCCCGCCAACAACAGTGTGCGAGCGCTGGTCAGTCACCGGACACCGCCGCGGCCGTACCCCGGCCAGCCGCGCGGCCGGCCTCCGGATCGGCGTCCAGATCGCGGGCGACCAGCGCGGCGAGTTCGGCGAGCACGCCCTCGGCGCCCTCTCCCTCGGCGGACAGCACGACCTCCTCGCCGGCACCCAATCCGAGCGCCATCAGCGCCAGCAGGCTCCCGGCGTCAGCGGTCTCCTCCGCCGCTGACGCCCGGCCGATCCGCACCGGTACCGCGGCGCGGGCCGCCGCCCTCGCGAGGATGGTGGCCGGCCGGGCGTGCAGCCCGATCCGGGAGCCGACCGTCACGCGCACCTCGGGCATGACTTCCTCCTCAGGGTTCGATGGTGACCTTGATCGCCTCGCCGTTGGCGACCGTCTGGATCGCTCGCGGCACGTCGGACAGCGGCATCCGGTGAGTGACCAGGTCGGCCACCGGAACCGCGCCACTGGCGATCAGTTCGAGCGCCTGCCGGTTGTGGGCGGGGCTGGACCCGTTGACACCGACGATGGTCAGCTCGCGGTAGTGCACCAGGTTCGAGTCCAGCTGGATGACCGGATTGTCCTTGGGCAGCCCGCCGAAGAAACTGATCCTGCCGCGCCGGGCGGCCATCTGCAGCGCGTCCTCCTGGGCCTTGCCGGACGCGGCGGCCGTGATGATGACGTCCGCGCCGTTGCCGTTGGTCAGCTTGCGGACCTCGTCAACGGCGTCCACGTCGGCGGAGCAGATCGCGACGTCCGGGTGGACCCGCTCGGCGGACATCCGCAGCCGCTCTGGGTTGAGTTCGACCAGCACGACCCGATGGGCGCCGCGCGCCTTGGCCAGTCGCACGTGCAGGCAGCCGATCGGGCCGGCGCCCACGACCACCACGGTGTCGTCGTCCTTACCGACCCGGGCGATCTCCTGGCCGTTGAGCACGCAGGCCAGCGGCTCGGCGATGGACGCCTCCACATAGGACAGCCCAGCCGGGATGCGGTTGAGGCCGTCGACGGCGAGCACCTTGGCCGGCACCACCATGTACTCGGCGAAACCGCCGTCGTAGTGGTAGCCCATCGACTCCTGGTTCGGGCAGATGGTCCGCCAGCCGCGCCGGCAGTAGTCGCACTGCCCGCACGGAATCGCGGCGATCACCTGGACCCGGTCGCCCACGGCCCACTGCGCGTCGACGTTCGCGCCGAGTTCGACGATCTCGCCGGCGATCTCGTGGCCGATGACGCGCGGCGGCACGATGTGGTGGTGGCCGAACCGGAAGATCTTCACGTCGGTGCCGCAGGTGGAGCAGGCGCGCACGCGCAGCTTCACCTCGCCGGCGCCGGGCGTCGGCTCCGGCATGTCCTCCAGCCGGATGTCACCCGGCTCGTAGAAGCGTGCGACCTTCATGCTGTTGGGTCCTTTCGATGCGTGGTGAGCAGTGCGAGGACGGTGTCGACGTCCTCGGCGCGGCGCAGCTTCTCCGCGGCCTCGTGGTCCATCAGGATCTTGGCGAGCGCGGACAGGACGTGGATGTGTTCGTCACCGTCCGCCGCGATGGCGACGCAGACATCTACCCGGTTGCCGTCCCAGTCGACCCCGTCGGGGAACTGCAGGAACCCCAACGCGGTCCGCAGCACGTGCCGGCGGGCCTCGTCGGTGCCGTGCGGGATGGCGAAGCCCTCACCGAGGTAGGTGGAGATCGACCGCTCCCGCTCACGCATCGACGCTGGGTACGGGTCCTCGACGGCGCCGATTTCCCGCAACAGGTCACCGCTCTGCCGGATCGCGTCCCACTTGTCGGTGGCGCGCAGGCCCAGCCGTACCGCCCGGGCGGTCAGCACGGCCCCACCGGTTCCGGTGGCGGTGTCAGCCATTGAGCTCGGCACCATCCCGGATCGCGGCCTCGACCTGGCCGAACAGCGGGTCGCCGATGAACATCTGGAACCCGAGCACGACCTTGTCCGGTGCCGAGCGTCGCGCCCGGGCCACCAGGCCCTGCTGGCACAGCACCACATCAGCGTCCGCGGGAATGGTGTTCACCGGCGAGTGCTCGACGCGCACCGAGTACTTCTTCAGCGACTTCGCGAGCTGGGCCGCCACCATCACGCTGCTGCCCATCCCGGCGTCACAGGCGATAATCAACTTCCGGACATCGGAACCGTTGATACTGGTCATCTTTCTCAAGCCTCCACGACTGATCCGGTCACACCCGCCGCCACGACCGGCGCGACCTGCTGGTTCTTCTCACGCTCCAGACGGCCGAACCCGAACAACGCGCTGCCGACCACGAACGACACCACCGCCGCGATCACCACGCCGGCGATCACTCCCACGAAACCGTTCTTCGGGGTCAGCGCCAGCACCGCGAAGATGCTGCCCGGCGACGGGGTGGCGGTGGTTCCGGCGCCGGTCACCACGAAGGTGAACACGCCCGACGCGCCGCCCGCCATGGCCGCGAGCACCAGCTTCGGCCTGGCCAGGATGAATGGGAAGTAAATCTCGTGGATCCCGCCGAGAAACTCGATGATCATCGCGCCGGGCACCGAACCACGCATGGCGCGCGGCCCGAACAGCATGCACGCCGCCAGCACACCCAGGCCGGGGCCGGGGTTGGTCTCCATCAGGAACTCGATGGCCCTGCCGCCATGCTCCGCCGCCTGCTGGACACCGAGCGGTTCCAGGATGCCGTGGTTGATGGCGTTGTTGAGGAACAGCACCTTCGCCGGCTCGATGACCAGCGACGCCAGCGGCAACAGGTGCGCGTTCAGCAGCGTCTGCACGGCCGACCCGGCGATGCCGCTGAGCCACTGCACGGCCGGGCCGATGCCCAGCACGCCCAGCACGGCCATGATCCCGCCGAGGATGCCGCAACTGAAGTTGTCCACCAGCATCTTGAAGCCCGGCGAGACCTTGACGCCGACATGCTCGTCCCACAACTTCAGCAGGTACGCGGCGAGCGGGCCCACGATCATCGCGCCGAGGAACATCGGCACATCGCTGCCCACCACCACACCGACCGTGGCGATCGCGCCGATCACGCCACCACGGTGGTCGTGCACCAGCTTGCCGCCGGTGTAGCCGATCAACAGTGGTAGCAGATAGTCGATCATGGGGTCGACCAGCGCGGCGAGGTGCGCGTTGGGTATCCACCCGGTCGGAATGAACAACGCGGTGATCAGGCCCCAGGCGATGAACGCCCCGATGTTCGGCAACACCATCGCGGCCAGATAGCCGCCGAACCGCTGCAGGCCCGCGCGCGCTCTGGTCCACAGACCCGGCGCCGCGGCCTCCGCCGTACTCATCTCGTCCTCCAACACTGGTTACCGCCGCAGGGGGCGGCCCGTCGTCGTTGACACCAGTTGGTGCTCTGAATCCGAGCCTCAGCCATCCGAACCGAGGCGGCGGGCAGAATCAATGCGCGGATGGACACACACCCGGTCCGGATGCAGGTCCCGCACGCCGGGCATCTGACTGCCCGGCAGGGACGCAGCGGCGGCGCCCCAACACAGTCCGGAGGCCAGTGCCGCTGGCCCGTTGGCGCCGGCGAACAGGAAGCCCGCCAGCATCGCGTCCCCCGCACCCACCGTGCTGCGCGCCTGCACCGGAGCCTCGCCGTGCCAGCGGCCGTCCTCCTCGACCAGCACGGCTCCGTCGGCGCCCAGGCTGGCCAGCACGGTCTTGGCACCCATGCGGCGCAGTTCCCCGGCGGCCTCGACGACCTCGCCGAGGGTGTGGACGCGGCGGCCGACCGCCGTCTCCAGTTCCTCCCGGTTCGGCTTGACCAGCGCCGGCCGAGCCCGCACGGCCAGCACCAGCGCCGAACCGCTGGTGTCCACGGCCACCGGGACTCCGGTGGGCCGCAACAGGTCCAACAGCGTGGCGTAGAAGGAGTCAGGCACCCCGGCGGGCAGGCTGCCGCCGAGGACGAACCAGCTCGCGTCGCCGGCGCAGTCCCGCACCGCGTCGACGATGGCCTGGAGTTCCTTGCCGGACAGTGGCTCGCCCAGGGAGTTGACCTTGGTGACGGTGCCGTCCGGCTCGCTGATCGCGATGTTGCACCGGGCCGGCGCACCCACCGGGACCTGCACGAGCTCGATGTCCAGCCCGGCGAGCATGTCCACCAGCTGACGGCCACCGTCACCGCCAACCGGCAGCACCGCGCGGGTGGCACAGCCATGCGCGGCCAGTGCCCGCGCCACGTTGAGGCCCTTGCCGCCGGCGTCGAGATGCTCTCCGCTGGCCCGCAGCACCGCGCCGCGGGTCAGCGAGTCGACCTCGACGGTCCGATCCACGCTGGGGTTGAGCGTGATGGTCACGATCACCGTGCCACCCACCCCATGCGCCACGCGTCACGAGACTGCCTGCCACACCGCATCCGAACCACCCGCCGTCCTTCGATGAAAGGGGAGGCTACGTTGGTTCATGTCCGAACACAAGGGTTTGTGTGGCTTTCATGTGCGTTTGGCTGGCTTCACCCCGTAGTCACCCGACGTTCGCCCTGGATTCGGGCCCCGATGCCATGGGAACGCAGACAGTGCCAACCAAACGGTGTTGTCACCATCACGTCCTGGACGTATGCTTTCCGAACTAATCGGACACATTCCCAGCGGCCTGACGGGGGGACTGTCGTGTACGCGGAGGAACGTCAGCGGGTGTTCCTGGAGCGGGCCCGCGCCGACGGACGGGTGGATGTCACCCAGCTGGCCGCCGAGTTCTCGGTGACCACCGAGACCGTGCGCCGCGACCTGACCGTCCTGGAGCGGCACGGACTGCTGCGCCGCGTGCACGGTGGCGCCATCCCCGTGGAGCGGCTGGGCTTCGAGCCGGCGCTCGCCGCCCGGGACGTCGTGATGACGGCCGAGAAGGACCGCATCGCCAAGGCCGCGCTCGCCGAGGTGCCGACCGAGGGCGCCATCCTGCTGGACGCCGGCAGCACCACCGGGCGGCTGGCCGAGCAACTGCCGGCCGACCGCGAACTGACCGTGGTGACCAACTCGCTCACCATCGCACTGGCGCTGAGCGCCCGGCCCAACCTGACGCTGATGATGGTCGGCGGCCGGTTGCGCGGGCGGACGCTGGCCGCCGTGGACTCCTGGGCCGTGCAGGCGCTGCACGAGTCGTTCGTCGAGGTGGCCTTCATGGCGGCCAACGGCGTGTCGGTCGAACGCGGCCTGACCACGCCGGACACCGCCGAGGCCGCCGTCAAGCGGGCGGCCATCGCGGCCGCGCGGCGGACCGTGCTGCTCGCCGATCACACCAAGGTCGGCAACGACCACTTCGCGCGGTTCGGCGACATCGGTGACGTGGACACCTTCATCACCGACAGCGGCATCGACGCGAAGGTGGCGGAGGAACTGGAGAACGCCGGGCCGCGCATGGTGATCGTCTGAGCGGGCCGCCGATCAGGCGGCCGGCGTGCGCAGTCCCGCGAACGTCGTCTCGCCGCGCAGGCTGAAGCCGATCGACTCGTACAACCGGATCGCCGTCGTGTTGTGCGCGGCCGTGTGCAGGAACGGGGTCTCACCGCGCTCCCGGATGCCGGCGGCGACCGCGCGGACCAGCCTGGTCGCCAGGCCCTGACCGCGGAACGCCGCGTCCGTGCACACCGCGCTGATCTCGGTCCAGCCCGGCGGGTGCATCCGCTCCCCCGCCATCGCCACCAGCACGCCGTCCCGCCGGATGCCGAGGTAGTTGCCCAGTTCGACGGTGCGCTGCCGGAACGGGCCGGGTTGGGTGCGGGCCACCAGATCCAGCATCTCCGGCACGTCCGCGGCCCCCAGCCGGACCGCCTCGGGGTCCGGTTCGGCGCGCAGGTCGGTGTCGACGAACTGCACCCCGGGCATCCGGAGCAGGATCTCCCAGCCCGGCGGCGGGGTGATCGCACCGGACAGCCCGAACTCGCGGCCGGGCCCGAGCAGGGTGAGCAGGTCCCGCCAGGCGGCCGGGTCGTCGGGATCGGCCAGCGCGACGAACCCGGCGACATCCTCCTGGTAGCGACCGGCTTGGCCGTTGATCTCGGCGAACCGGGCATGCGGGCCGGTCAGCGACGCCCAGGTCGGGTTGTCCAGCACCGGCTCGCCGAGCCGGGGGTTCGCTGTCCGGACGTCATCCAACTGGTCGGTCATGCGGTAACTCTCTCCTCAGGAGGCCTCAGACCCGTCCGGGCACGGCGGCCAGTAGTTCCTTCGTGTACGGATCGGCGGGCGCGGACCACAACTCCGCCACGGTACCGGTTTCCACGATCCGCCCGTGGCGCATCACCGCCACCCGGTCCGCGACCTGCCGCACCACCGCCAGGTCATGCGAGATGAACAAATACGCCAGGCCCAGGTCCTCCCGCAACCGATTAAGCAGGTCCAGCACCTGGGCCTGCACCGACACGTCCAGCGCGGACACCGGCTCGTCGCAGACCACCAGCTTCGGGTGCAGCGACAGCGCCCTGGCGATCGCCACCCGCTGCCGCTGGCCGCCGGACAGCTCGGCCGGCCGGCGCGCCAGGATGCTCGCCGGCAGCCCGACATGGTCCAGCAGCTCCGCTGCCCGGGCCGCCCGAGACCGCCGGTCGCCGACGTGGAACGCGCGCAGCGGCTCGGTGATGATCTTCCGCACGGTGAACCGGGGATCGAGGGACGCGAACGGGTTCTGGTAGATCAGCTGCATCCGGCTACGCAGCCGGCGCAACGGGCCACCGGCGATCCGGCTGATGTCCTCGCCCTCGAAGCTGATCGTGCCGGCGCTGGCCTCGGTCAGCCGTAGTACCAGCCGCGCCGTGGTGGTCTTGCCCGAACCCGACTCGCCGACCAGAGCGAAGGTCTCCCCCTCCGCGATGCTGAAGCTGACCCCGTCCACCGCCCGCACGCTGTGTGGGCCGTTCGTCGTGTGCGGCAGCGCGTAGTCCTTGACCAGCCCGTCGGCGACCAGCAGCGGTGGCCCGACCGGGGCACGCCGGTCGGGTGAGCGCTCGGCGCGCCGGCCGGGCGCGGCCGCCACCAACGCCCGGGTGTACTCGTGTTCCGGTTCGCGCAGCACCCGCGCGCTCGGGCCGGTCTCCACGATCCGCCCGGCGGACATCACCACGATCCGGTCGGCCCGGTCGGCGGCCACCCCCAGGTCGTGGGTGATCAGCAGCACGGCGGTGCCCAGCTCGCGGGTCAGCGTGCCGAGGTGGTCCAGGATGTGCCGCTGCACGGTGGCGTCCAGCGCGCTGGTCGGCTCGTCGGCGATGAGCAGCGCCGGCCGGGCCGCCAGCCCGATCGCGATCAACACCCGTTGCCGCATCCCACCGGACAGCTCATGTGGGTACTGCCGGGCGCGCAGCTCCGGGTTGGGAAGGCCGGCCTGGGCCAGCAGGTCCACAGCGGACACCCGGGCGTTGCGCCGGTCGGCGAGACCGTGCACCAGCAGCACCTCGGCCACCTGGTCTCCGATGCGCCGCACCGGGTTCAGGGACACCGTCGGGTCCTGCGGCACCAGGCCGATCCGCCGGCCGCGGATCGCGCGCAGCCGCCGCTCGGACAGCCGGGCCAGGTCCTGGCCGGCGAAGTCGATCTCGCCGGACTCGACCCGGCCGTTGGCGGCCAGCAGCCCGATCAGGGCGTGCGCGGTGGTGGACTTGCCCGATCCGGACTCGCCGACCACGGCGAGAACCTCGCCGGGCGACACGGTGAAGCTGACCCCTCGCACCGCGTCCACCCGGTGATGCGCGGTCCGGTAGGAGACCCGCAGGTCCCGCACCCGCAGCAGCGGCTCTTCGGCCTGTTCGGACTGTGCAGTCTGTTCGGTCATGCCGCCGCCCACTCTCCGTCGATGGCCCGGGCGATCCGGTTGACCGACAGCACCAGTGCCGCGAGCACCAGGCCGGGCAGGGTGGTCAGCCACCACGCGCTGGCCAGGTAGTCCCGGCCCTGCGCGACCAGCGAGCCCCATTCCGGTGCCGGCGGCGGGGTGCCGTATCCGAGAAAACTCAGCGAGGACACCGACAGAATGGACACTCCGAACTGGACGGTGACCAGGGCCAGCACCGGACCGTAGGAGTTGGGCAGCACATGCCGGAACAGCACGGCCGGCCAGCGCGCCCCGGACACCGCGGCCGCCTCCACGAACACCGACACCCGAACGCGGAGCACCTCGGCGCGCATCAGCCGGACGAACTGCGCGATCGACGCGCACCCCACCGCGATGGCCACGTTGACGGCACCGAACCCGAGCACGGTGACGATCGCCAACGCGAGCAGCAGCAGCGGAACGGCCAGCAGCACGTCCACCACGCGCATGATCAGCCCGTCCAGCCAGCCGCCGACGAACCCGGACACCAGGCCGATCACCGCCCCGACGACCGCGCCGAGCAACACCGCGATCAGCGCGGCGCGCAGCGACAGGGACGCGCCGTGTACCACCCGGGAGAACAGGTCCCTGCCCAACTGGTCGGTGCCGAACAGATGCTGCCAGCTCGGTGCCGCCAACCGGTGCGGCGGATCGACCGCGAGCGGGTCGCGCGAGGTCAACGCCGCCGGGCCGAACACGGCCAGCAGCACCAGCACGACATACAGCACCGACAGCAGCAGGCCCGGCCGGCCGATCAGGAACCCGACCACCCGGCCGCGCCGGGCCGGTCTTCGCCAACCGTCCACTTCGGCCGGCGGCGCCGTGCCCACGGCCGGTTCCGCCTCCAGTAACTGGGTCAGCTGGGTCACGAGATGCCTCCCACTACGACCGCACTACGCGGAAACCGTGACGGCGGGGGCCGACACGCGGGTCGACCGCCGAGTCACGATCCGCGGATCGATCAACGGATAGATCACGTCCACGACGAGGTTGACCACCGCGTAGATCGTCGCGCTGACCAGCACCACGCCCTGCACGATCGGGATGTTCTCGGCCTGCACCGCGGCCGCGGTCACGCTGCCCAGGCCCTGCCGGGAGAACACCGTCTCGACCACGACGGCGTTGGTGATCAGCTCACCGAAGATCAACGCCAGCATGGTCAGCGACGGGCCGATCGCGTTGCGCAGCGCGTGCCGCAGGTGGATGCGCACCCGCCCGGCGCCCTTGGCCCGCGCGGTCTCGATGTACGGCTCGGCCAGCGCGGTGTCCATGCTGCGGGCCAACAGTTGGGCGATGATCGCCGAACACGGCACGGCCAGCGTGATCACCGGCAGCACCAGGCTGACCGGCCCGCCGTTGCCGAACGCGGGAAACAGGTGCACCCGGAACGAGAACAACTGCACCAGCAGCAACCCGATCCAGAAGGTCGGCACCGACACCCCGAACGACGGCAGCGACAGCAACACCTGTCGCAACGCGGACAGCCGGGTGTAGGTGGCCAACATCGCCAGCCCACCACCCAGGATCACCGCCACCACCAGCGCCAACGACGTCAGCAGCAGGGTGGACGGCAGGTTCTGGCCGATCACGCTGAACACCGTCTGGCCGTTGGTGACCGACTGGCCCAGGTCGCCGTGCAGGGCCGCGACCAGCCTGTCCCAGTACTGCAGCGGGACCGGCTTGTCCAGGCCGAGCTGGTGGCGCAGTGCCTCGACCTGTGCCGGATCCACCGTGCTCTGCCCGGTGCCGGCGCCGGTCATGATCGCGACCGGGTCACCGGGCAGGGCGTAGAGGATCACGAAGGACAGCGTGAACGCCGCCCACAGCACCAGGATCGCCTGCGCCAGCCGGCTCAGCAGATAGCGGATCATCAGGACGACTTCCAGGCGTCGTGGAACTGCAACCTCGACGAGGCGTCGAACTCGATGCCATGCGTCTTGGGCGACACGCCGAGGATGGTGGTCAGCTCGAACACCGGGAACGCGTAGTCGTTGTCGACGATCAGCTTCTGCGCGCTGGCGGCGTCGGTCGCCCGCTGGGTCGCGTCGGCGTCGGCGGCCTCCGCGTTGAGCGCGTTCTCCAGCGGACCCGCCGGGATCCGGCCATAGTTGGTCAGCGAACTCGAGAAGTTGTTACGCAGGATGTCCGGGTCGGCTCTGGTCAGGTTGACCCACAGGAGGTCCCAGTCGCCGCCCTTCTGCACGGTCGTGCCCTGCGAGATCGAGTACTCCTTGAGGGTCAGCTGGATTCCCACGGTCTTGAGCTGTTGCTGGATCAGCTCCAGCGAGCTCTGGTTGGGGCCGAAGTTGGAGAACCAGGCCGCGGTCAACGCGAGCTTCTGCCCGTTCTTGACGCGGATGCCGTCCGGGCCGGGAACCCAACCGTCGTCGGTGAGCAGCTTCTCCGCGCCGGCCACGTCGGTGGCCAGCTCCGAACCCAGGTTCGCGTAGTCCAATGTGGAACTGGACAGGATGCTGGTGGCCGCCTTGAAGTCCGGGCTGAGCACGGTGTCCACCACCTGCTGGCGGTTGATGGCCTTCTGGATCGCCTGGCGGACCACCGTGTCGGAGACGATCGGCCTGGACAGGTTCGCCTGCAGGTTGAACACGATGCCCGGGTTGACCCGGGACTGCAGGGTGAATCCCGCGGTCTTCAGGCCCGGCTCGTCGTCGGGCGCGACCCCGCCGATCGCGTCCAGCTGGCCGGACTCCAGGCTGCCGGTGCGCACGCTCTGCTCCGGGATCACCTTGAACACCAGCTTGTCGAGATACGCCGGTCCGGAGTGGTCGAACAACGACGAACCCCAGTCGTAGTTGGCCCGACGGTTCTCCACGACCTCCTGGTTGATCGTGTAGTGGTCCAAAGTGAACGGTCCGGAACCGACCACCGACTGGCAGCGCTGCGCGGGCGTCTGAGCCAACGTCTTCTCGGACAGCAGGCCCAGGCTGTGTGTCGAGGTGGCCTGCAGGAACTGCGCGCTGGGCTTACTGAAGTCGACCCGGACCGTGGAGGGGTCGAGCACCGTCGTGTCCTGGTAGCCGATCAGGTAGCCGGACCCGAGCGTCGCCTTCGCGCCGAGCGCGTGGACCGCGTCGAAGTTGTCCTTGACCGACTGCGCGTTCAGCGGGGTGCCGTCGCTGAAGGTGACGCCCTGCCGGATGTGGAAGGTGAACTGGGTGGCGTTGGAGTTGACCTCCCAGGAGCTCGCGATCCAGGGCACGATCTTGCCGGTCTTCGGGTCCTGGTCGGTCAGCGAGTCGACCAGCTGCCGGGTCACGTAGATCGAGTCGTTGCTGGCGAACTGCTGCGGGTCCACGCAGGCCGGGTCGGACGCCAGCGCGAAGCTGAGCGTGCCGCCGGACACCGGGGTCCCCGCGGACGCGCTGCCGGACGAGCCGCTGGAGCAGGCCGCGGCGCTCACCGCCACCAGCGTGCTGAGCATGACGGCGGTCCCCGCCGGTCTGATCCGCCTGATCGGATGTGCCAACTCGGTACTTCTCCTCGGTTCGTGGGCGCGAACGGACCACGGCGTGGACGGGACGATCGCCCCCGTCCACACCCACGCCGGATCCGTCGAGTCCCGGTTATCTGGTCGCTGAGCGGTTCGCCACGCCGAGGTGCTCGCGCAGCGTCGTGCCCTCGTATTCGGTGCGGAACACACCGCGCTCCTGCAGCAGCGGAACGACGGTGTCGGCGAAGTCGTCCAGACCGGCCGGGGTCAGATGCGGCACCAGGATGAAACCGTCGGCCGCGTCGGTCTGTACGAACTCGTTGATGGCCTCGGCGACATGCGCCGGCGTGCCAATGAACGTCTGCCGGGCACTGACCTGGATGATCAGCTCACGGATCGACAGGTTCTTCTCCCTGGCCAGGTCCCGCCAGGCCCGCGCGGTCTCCAGCAGGTCCTCGTGCCGCCGCACGCTGGCCCGGCCCTGGGCGATCGTGTCGTCCTCGCCCAGCACCAGCGGATCGACCTCGGGCAGCGGGCCGTCCGGGTCATAGCTGGACAGGTCCCGGTTCCACAGTTGCTCCAGCAGCCTGATCGCGGTCTGGCCGCTGACCTGCTGGTGCCGGATGATGTCGGCCTTCTCCCGTGCCTCGGCGTCGCTGTCACCGAGCACGAAGGTCGCGCCGGGCAGGATCTTCAGGTCGTCCGGCGACCGGCCGTAGCGAGCCAGCCGGCGCTTCACGTCCGCGTAGAAGGCGCGACCGGCCTCCAGCGTGCCGTGCCGGGTGAAGATCGTGTCGGCGCTGCGCGCGGCGAACTCACGGCCCTCGTCCGAGTCACCGGCCTGCAGGATCACCGGCCTGCCCTGCGGGCCGCGCGGCACGTTGAACCTGCCCCGGATGTCGAACTCGGGGCTGTGGATGTCGAAGGCCCCGGCCAGGTTGCTGCGCAGGAACGTGCCGGATTCCTTGTCAGCCACGATGTCGTCGCCGCGCCACGAGTCGAACAGCCGCCACGCGGCGTTGAGGAATTCCTGGGCCCGCGCGTACCGCCGGTCCTCCCGCAGGTAGGAGCCGCGCCGGAAGTTCTCGCCGGTGAACGTGTCCCAGGAGGTGACGACGTTCCACGCGGCCCGGCCGGCGGACAGGTGGTCGAGGGTGGCGAACTGCCGGGCCACCTCGTATGGCTCGGTGAAGGTGGTGTTGACGGTGCCGGCCAGGCCGAGCCGGTCGGTCACCGCGGCCAGCGCGGTGAGCGCGGTGACGTTGTCCGGCCGGCCCACCACGTCCAGGTCGTAGATCTTGCCGGCCTGCTCGCGCAGCCGCAGGCCCTCGGCCAGGAAGAAGAAGTCGAACTTGGCCCGCTCGGCGGTCCTCGCCAGACGCTCGAAGGAGGCGAAGTCGATGTGGCTGCCGGAGTTCGGGTCACTCCACACCGTGGTGTTGTTGACGCCGGGGAAATGCGCGGCCAGGTGGATCCGCTTCAGTGGCTTGTCGGTCTTGTCGGTCATGATCGGATGTCTCCCTCAGGCTGCCGCGTAGCGGTTGGCGGGACGGCCGAGTCCGAGCCGGCCGCGCAGGGTGTCGGCCCGGTACTCGTCGCGGAACAGGCCACGGGACCGCAGTTCCGGCACCAGGCGGTCGGTGATCGCGGTGAGGTCATGCGGCACGGCGGCCGGCCGCAGCCGGAACCCGGACAGCCCGGCGTTGTGCCAGTCGGCCAGCAGATCGGCCAGGCCCGCCGGGGTGCCGGTGAAGATCAGCGCGTCGGACGTGTATTCCTCGCCGGCCCGCTCATCGAGCCGGGCGCGACGATCGGCCGCGGCCTTCTCGGTGTCGTCCAGGAACACGACGATCTCGCCGAACACGTGCAGGGACTCGTGCGCCCGCCCGGCCTTTGCCTGCTCGTCACGCACCTCGCGGATGATCTCGCCGGCATGCGCGGCGTCGGTCGGCGTCACGTACACGACGTCGGCGGCGCGGGCGGCGAGCCGGTACGGCACGGTGGCGTGCGCGAGCGCGGTCACCAGCGGCTGGCCCTGCGGCGACCGGGGCACGATCGACGGACCCTTGACGCTGAACCAGCGTCCGGTGAAGTCGATGTAGTGCAGCTTGTCCCGGTCGATGAACCGGCCGGTGGCGACATCGCGGATCTCCGCGTCGTCCTCCCAGCTGTCCCACAGCCGGCGCAGCACCTCGACGAAGTCGGCGGCCTCGTCGAACAGGTCGGTGATCAGGTCCGCCGCCTTGCCGGCCCGGTAGTCCTCGAAGCTGAGCGCGGGAAACTCCCGGCGACCGAAATGCGCGGCCTCGTTCGCCCTGGACGACACCTGGACCCGCACGCCGGCCCGGCCCCTGCTGACGTAGTCGAGCGTGGCGATGGCCTTGGAGATGTGGAACGGCTCGGTGTGCGTGACCACGGCGGTCGGCACCAGGCCGATGTGCTGGGTGAGCGGAGCGATCCGGGCCGCCGTGAGCACCGCGTCGAGCCGGCCGAACACCCGGTCGGTCCGGTCGTCGGCCCGGTCGAACCGGCCGGACCGCGGTCCGAGGGAGTCCTCGATGGTGACGAAGTCCAGCAGTCCCCGCTCGGCCTGCCGGACCAGATCGACCCAGTACGCCGCGCCGAACAGGTCGGCCGGCCGGGCATCCGGTTCGCGCCAGGCGGCCGGATGCCAGCCGGCACCGTCCAGCGCGACCGCCAGATGCAGTGGCGTGTCGGGCCCTGAGTCAGACCGTGTGTCAGGCCGTGAGTCAGGCATAGTGAAAACACCCGCGCTTTCGTGAAATAGTCCGGTTCGCCGCCCGCGAATGGTTATCGACCAAGCGGGGCGTCCCGTCGACCCGATTGGTACGACTTGACGTTAACCCGCATGGTGCGCATCGAGACGAACTTTCCACCAGACGGGATTCCCCTGGTCCACGAGTTGTTCTGGGAGCGACAGATATATTTCGGGACCGACGATTCCACAGTGTGAAACACGTTGATCAAACCGGAGAAATCACATCCGGAATATCAACAAGTCATGCTATTTTGCGCGCGCGATCTTTATGAGCGGGACTCCCGTTATACGGCCGGCACGCGGCGCAGGGCGTCCGGGGTGAGATCGGCGATCGTCGGATAGCCGTCCACGGCCATGATCAGGTCCGCCTCGGCGAGGATCGTGCGCAGCACATGCACCAGCCCGGCCTCACCGCCCAGAGCCAGCCCGTACACGTACGGCCGGCCGATGCCGACCGCCGTTGCGCCCAGCGCGAGTGCCTTGATGACATCGGCGCCGGAGCGCACGCCCGAGTCGAACAGCACCGGCAGCTCACCGGCCGCCGCCACCACCTCGGGCAGTATGTCCAGTGCGGGCAACCCACCGTTGGCCTGCCGGCCGCCGTGGTTGGACACATAGATCCCGTCCACGCCGCCGTCCCGCGCCCGGCGTGCGTCATCGGGATGGCAGATGCCCTTCATGATCAGCGGCAGCGACGTGATCGACCGCAGCCATGGCAGGTCGTCCCAGGTCAGCGGGTTACCGAACAACAGAGCCCAGAGCAGGGTGGCGCCCTGCGGATCCTCCGCCGGGTCCTTGCCCAGCCGCTCACGGAAGACCGGGTCGGTGAAGTAGTTGGTCAAGCAGTTCCCGCGCAGTTGCGGAAAGTTACTGATGGAAAGATCGCGCGGCCGCCAGCCGGTGATCCAGGTGTCGAGCGTGACCGCGATCGCGCGGTACCCGGCCTTCTCCGCCCGATGGACCAGGCTTTCCGCCAGTTCGCGGTCGGTGGGCGTGTAGAGCTGGAAGATGCCGGGTGTGTCGCCGAGTTCGGCGGCGACCCGCTCCAGCGGGTCCACCGCCAGGGTGGAGGCCATCATCGGCACCCCGGTGCGCGCCGACGCCCGTGCGGTCGCCAGATCACCGTGACCGTCCTGAGTGCACAGTCCGATCACACCGATCGGTGCCAGGAACAGTGGCGAGGGCAGCGTCATACCGAACAGGTTGACCGACAGGTCCCGGTCCCGCGCGCCCACGAACATCCGCGGCAGCAGGCCCCAGCGTTGGAACGCCGTGACGTTCGCCCGCTGGGTGAACTCGTCACCTGCGCCACCGGCCACATAGGACATCACCGTGGGTGGCAGTGCCCCGGTGGCGCGGGCCTCCCAGCCAGCGAAGTCCATCGGCAGATCGGGTTGCACGCCGCGCAGGCCGGCCAGATAGATCTCGTTCTGGAAATTGCCGTAGGGCGTCTCGGGCCGGCTCACGCGAGGTCTCCGTTTCCTGGTTCCGTGCTCAGCCGCAGCGCCGTGCTGAGATGATCGTGGGTGTCCCGGTCGAAGGCGACCAGCCGGATGCGCGCGACCTCGGTCGGTGTCGCCAGGATCGTCGTCACCGCGATCCGCGCGGCGCGGTCGGCGGGAAAGCCGTAGATGCCGGTGGAGATCGCCGGGAACGCGACACTCTGGGCGCCGAGATCGTCCGCGACCTCCAGGCTGCGCCGATAGCAGGACGCCAGGATCTCCTCCTCACCCCGGTCGCCACCCCGCCACACCGGGCCCACGGTGTGGATGATGTGCCGGATCGGCGGGTCGAGGTTGAAGGCCGGCGTCACCACCGCGTCACCGGGCCGGCAGGGCGCCAGGGCCGCGCCGGCGAGCGCCAGCTTCGGTCCGGCCGCCCGATGGATGGCGCCGTCCACGCCACCCCCACCGCGTAGCCCCTGGTTGGCGGCGTTCACCACGGCATCCACGTCCTCGCGGGTGATGTCGCCCAGCACTACCTCGATCACGGCCACGGTCCCCATCGTCCCACCGATCCGGCCGCGCGTGTTGAACGTGAACGGGTCGGTGAACACGCCCCGACAGCGGACGGTCACCCGATGTTCATCTCGGTCCGGCAGGTTCTCCGATGTGACTGAACTGGATCGACGTTCCCTGCTGGTGGTGTGCGGGCACGAACATCACTACGAGCGGTCGCATCCGGTGCGCGGTGTGGTGCCCGGATCGCCTCGGCGCGGGCGCCGGCGACCTCGCGCCGTTCGACTCGTTCGTGCTGGAACCTGTGTTGCGATATCCCACGGATCTCATACCAGAGTGGGCGGTCGGAGTGGATTTCTCCACGAACGATCTGGGTGCTCTGTGCCTGGCTCTGATGGAGCGGTAGACCGGTCTGGCGTTCGACGGGCAGTGGTTGGACACCAAGCTGCCCACCTACCGGATTCCCGATCCCGACGCCATGCTGCAGGATGTTCCGAACGCGCGGATTCCCTGATCCAGGCCTGATCGCCGTGTTGATCAACAGACTTGATCAACACGGCCACCGCGGGCGGGGTGTGGCATGTTGAGGGGTATGGCGGCCTCCAGTGAACAGGTCGAAGAGCTGTCCGACGAGATCGAGATCCGCCGGCTCGCCGCCGAGCGGCTGACGTTCTTCTCCGACGCGGTGGTCGCGATCGCCCTGACGCTGCTGGCACTCGCACTGCCCATACCGGACGGCTCGACCAATTCGGCCGTATTGCATTCGGCGCTGGCGCAGAGCAGCGCGTACATCGCCTTCCTGATCAGTTTCCTCGTCATCGCGGCGGAGTGGCGCGCCCACCACCAACTGTTCCGCTATGTCGTTTCGCTGAACAATCGCCTGACCCAACTGAACATCTACTGGCTGTTCATGCTGGTGATCACGCCGTTCGCGATCAGGGTGCTCAACGGCCATGGCGCCTTCCAGGCCCGTTTCATCTTCTACGCGACCGTGCAGGCCCTCGCCAGCGGGCTGTTCATGCTGATCACGTGGGAGGTTCGGCGCAGCGGGTTGCACCGCGAGAACATCCCGTCCGACCTGTTTTCTCGGGCGATGCGCCAGGGAGTCGTTCTGGCCCTGGCATTCCTGCTGTCCATTCCGGTGTCGTTCTTCAGTGAATGGGCATATGCCTGCTGGGCGTTCGTACCATTGATCAACCTGGTGATCACCAGGGTGCGTGCCCGGCGCCGAACCACCTGAGCCCCGCGATCAGAGCTTCTCGGCGTAGACGAAGTGCTCGATATCCGACACGGTCAGGTCCTCACGACCGGCGGGCCGCAGATAGCGTTCGGTGTACTCGGCGGCACCGACCTGTTCGCGTTCGGCCCAGCCGTACTCGCGCAGCAGCGGATCGATATCGGAGGGGTCCAGGGCGAACTTCCACAGATGGTTGTGGGCGAACCGCCGGTACAGCGACTCGGCACCATACATGTTGGTGCCGTCGAGAAAGTCCTTGCGGACAAAGGTGAAAATCAGCCGGCTACCGGTCACCGCCTTCGCGAGGAAGGCCAGCGTGCGGCGCACGTCCTGCTCGGTCAGGTACTGGGTGACCGCCTCCCACACGAACATCGTGGGCACATCGGCGCGGAAACCGGCGGCGGACAGGGACTTCTCCAGATCGTCGGACTCGAACCGCACCGGCACCAGGTGCACGCCGGCCGGGATGCCGGAGAACACCGCGCGCACGCGATCCCGCTTGACCGCGATGTTCTCCGGCATGTCGACCTCCCACGCCGGCACCCCCGCCGGCATGGCCAGCTGGTAGGCCACGGTGTCCAGGCCGGCGCCCAGGACCACCAGCTGCCCGATGCCCTCGGCCAGTGCCCGCCGGGCCTGGTCACGGACGTACCGCTTCCGGCACTGCAGCCCGCCCCACACGCCCAGGGCCTCGCGGTCCGACCCGGTTTCGCCCAGCTCACGCAGCCAACGCCAGCGGCCGGCCTGTGCGGTCAGCCACATCCACCGGGGCAGCATCCGCAGGGCGAACGGATCAACGACGATCCGTTGTGCCCTCGGCACGAACTGCTCGACGGCCAGAATCAGCATCGGACCGTACGCGGTCTGTGCGGCCGCGGGCCGTCGAGCCATGGCAGTCCTCCAGGCTAGAGCTTCACGCCGCCTTGCCGAGGCTGGTAAGCGCGCGCTGGCGCAGTTCGGCGAGATCGACGCCGTTCTCGCGCAGGATACGCACGCCCAGCCCGCGTTGCTCGCGCAGCAGCCCCAACAGTACGTGTGGGGTGTCGATCTCGCCGCTGCGCAACCGAACCGCCTCGCGCAGCGACAGCTCGATCGCCTTCTTGGCCTCCTTGGTCAGACCGGGACGCCCGCCAATGAACCGGCCGCGCCGCCATTCCGTGGCCTCGCCGGAGCCGCCGGACTTCAGGCGGTCCAGCGCGTCGGCCCCGAAGGTCTCCTCAAGCTTGGCGCGCACGGCATCCGGGTCGATGCCGATGGCCCGCAACGCCTCGCCGTCGAACTCGTCGTCCGCCTCGCCGTCGGACGCCTGGCCCGCGGTCAGCCGGAGGATCTCCGCCCGCACCGAGTGCTCGTTGACGCCACATTCGCGCAACGCGTCCGCCGCCGGGTCGGTGCTGTCGGCCGCGAGCAGCGACAGCAGCAGGTGCTCCGTGCCGATGTGGTCATGTCCGAGGTCGGCGGCCTGCTGCTGAGAGCCGACAACGACCTGTCGGGCCGCCTTGGTGAATCGCTCAAACATCGATGTCTCCCATTTCGCCGATCGCTGAGATTTTCCTGAGATTTCGCTGATTACGTGCCTGATTCCGGATGCCGTACGGCGTGCTTCTTGTGCACGGCCTGTCGGCTGACTCCCAGGACATCGGCGATCTCCTGCCAGGACCAGCCGTGCTGACGCGCGTTGTCGACATGCAGAGCCTCGACGGTCTCCAACAGCCGGCGCAACGCCCGCACGGCGCGCAAACCGGTGCGCGGATCCGCGCTGCTGACCTCGTTGGCGAGGTCGGTCATCTCGCTCATGCTGTCAACATACGTTGACAACCCTCGACATGTCAACCTGAGTTGACAGCGACCTCAGCGGTTCAGCAGCAACACGATGAAAATCATCGCGACCATCATGACGACGAAGGCCACCACCGCGTAGCCCGCGTACTCGGACAGGTTGGCCGGCGTGGACAGTCGGCCCAGCCGAGGCTGGGCCGCCCTCGCCTGGGCGGCCCTGACCTGGGGCGTTCCGGGTTCGTCGGCTTCCACCGAGTCGCCGCCACGGGAGGTCACGGACCGGAGGTAGGAGGTCAGATTGCCGGGCTTGGGCAGTCGCGGCCGGCTTCGGTCCTTCGGCCGTCGCCGATCCACGTCGTCGCTGTCGTCGTCGCCATCGGCCAGGTCGTCGTCGAGTCGGTCGTCCGGGTCCGGATCGTCCAGCCGATCGAAGTCATCGAGGCTGTCCAGACTGTCCAGACGGCGCTCCCGAGTGGCGCCGACATCGTCGATGCCGGCGATATCGTCCTCGGCGAAGTCGTCCAGGTAGTCGATGTCATCATCGGGATGATCGCGGCGGCCGTAAAAACCACTCAGCGGACTGTAGGCGCCTCTCTCCGGGATCCGGTGAGAGCCGCTATGACGACCACCGCTCTGAAAGTCGCCGTTATGGCGGTTGTCAGGGCGGTCGTCAGAAGGATCGTCAAAGCCATCATCGCTCGGGCTGCCGCGGTACATCGCACATTTTGCTTTCTGCGAAGGTGTCGACCGAGGCACCCATGAAACCACGTCAGGCGTATGCCTCCAACGGCGGGCAGGAACACACCAGATGGCGGTCTCCCTTGGCGTTGTCGATCCGGCGCACCGGCGGCCACACCTTCGGCCCGCGCGCGCCGACCGGGTAGGCCGCTTCTTCCCGCGTGTACGGGTGGTCCCATTTCGCCGCGACGCAGGCCGCCGTGTGGGGGGCGTTGCGCAGCGGGTTGTCGTCCACCGGCCACACCCCGGCGCCGACCTTGTCGATCTCATCCTTGATCGCGATCATGGCCGAGCAGAACCGGTCCAGTTCGGCGAGGTCCTCGCTCTCGGTGGGCTCCACCATCAGCGTGCCGGCCACCGGGAACGACATGGTGGGCGCGTGCAGGCCGTAGTCGGCCAGCCGCTTCGCCACATCGTCCACGGTCACGCCGGTCGCCTTGGTCATTGGCCGCAGGTCGAGGATGCACTCGTGGGCCACCAATCCGCCCTCGCCCGTGTAGAGAACCGGGAAGTACTCGTCCAGCCGCCGGGCCAGGTAGTTGGCCGCGGCCACCGCGCTCAGGCTGGCGCGGCGCAGCCCGTCCGCGCCCATCATCCGGATGTACGCCCAGGAGATCGGCAGGATCGACGCGCTGCCCCATGGGGCCGCGGTGACCGGTCCCGGTCCGGTGGCCGGGCCGGCCGCCGGCTGCAGCGGATGGTTCGGCAGGAACGGCGCGAGATGCGCGCGCACCCCGATCGGTCCGACACCCGGACCGCCGCCGCCGTGCGGAATGCTGAACGTCTTGTGCAGGTTCAGGTGCGAGACATCGGCGCCGAACTCGCCGAACCGGGCCACGCCGATCAGCGCGTTGAGGTTGGCACCGTCCACATACACCTGTCCGCCATGCTCGTGCACCAGCGCGCACACCTCGCGAACGGTGCCCTCGTAGACGCCATGCGTGGACGGATAGGTGACCATGATCGCGGCGAGGTCGTCGTGGTGTTCGGTGACCAGCTCGCGCAGATGCCCCAGGTCGATGTTGCCGTTCTCGTCGCAGCGCACCACGACCACCCGCATGCCGGCCATCGCCGCGCTGGCCGCGTTCGTGCCATGCGCGGACGACGGGATCAGGCACACCGTGCGGTTGTCGTCGCCACGCGAGCGGTGGTAACCACGAATGGCCAGCAGCCCGGAGAACTCGCCCTGACTACCCGCATTGGGCTGCATACTCACCGCGTCGTAGCCGGTGATCCGGGCCAGCCAGTCGGCCAGGTCATCCACAATGGACAGCAGGCCGGCGGCATCCTCGGCCGGCGCGAACGGATGTAGTTCGGTGAACTCCGGCCAGCTGATCGGCTCCATCTCGGCGGTGCCGTTGAGCTTCATCGTGCAGGAGCCGAGCGGGATCATGCTGCGGTCCAGCGCGATGTCCTTGTCGGACAACGCGCGGAGATAGCGCAGCAGCCCCGTCTCCGAGCGGTGCTCGTGAAAGACCGGATGAGTCAGGAAGTCGCTGGTGCGGATCAGCTCGGCCGGCAACGCGTCCGGGGTGCGGGGGTCCAGTTCCTCGGCGTCGGCATCCACCCCGAACGCCCGCCACACCAGGCCCAGACGCGCGCGTGTCGTCGTTTCATCGCAGGACACGCCGACCCGGCCGGCATCCACCCGGCGCAGATTCACGCCCAGTTCGCGCGCCGCGGCCACGATCTCGTCGGCGCGGCCGGGCACCCGGGCCACCACGGTGTCGAAGAACTCGTCATGCTCGACGGTCACCCCGCCGTCCCGCAGCCCCGCCGCCAGCACCGCGGCCATCCGGTGCGCGCGGGTCGCGATCCGGCGCAGGCCCTCCGGGCCGTGGTACACCGCGTACATCGCGGCCATCACGGCGAGCAGCACCTCGGCGGTGCAGATGTTGCTGGTCGCCCGCTCCCGCCGGATGTGCTGCTCGCGGGTCTGCAGCGCGAGCCGGTAGGCGATATCACCGTCGGCGTCCGTGCTCACCCCGACCAGCCGGCCGGGCAGTTGACGTTCCAAACCGGACCGAACAGCCAGGTAGGCGGCATGCGGCCCGCCGAACCCCATCGGCACGCCAAATCGCTGGGTCGAGCCGGCGACGACATCCGCGCCGACCTCGCCCGGCGGCCGCAGCAGGGTCAGCGCGAGCGGATCGGCGGCCACCGCGACCAGCGACCCCCGCTCGTGGGCGGCAGCGATCAACGGTTCCGGGTCGCGGACGGCGCCGGACGCACCCGGGTAGCTGAGCAGCACACCGAAGCAGTCACCGTCCGGCAGGCCATTCGTCAGATCACTGACCTCAACGTCGATGCCCAGCGGCCGGGCGCGCGTGTGGATCACCGCGACCGTCTGCGGCAGGGTGTCAGCGTCCACAATGAACCGGTTCGACGGGGATTTTCCGGCGCGCCGCAACAGTGTCATGGCCTCGGCGGCGGCGGTCGCCTCGTCCAGCATGGACGCGTTGGCGACCGGTAGGCCGGTGAGGTCGGCGACCATGGTCTGGAACGTCAGCAACGCCTCCAGCCGGCCCTGCGAGATCTCCGGCTGGTAGGGCGTGTAGGCGGTGTACCAGGCGGGATCCTCCAGCACGTTGCGGCGGATCACCGGCGGGGTCACCGTGCCGTAGTAGCCAAGCCCGATCATCTGGATCATCGGCCGGTTGCGCGCGGCGCGCTCGCGGAGTTCCGCCAGCACCCGTGCCTCGGAGACCGGCGCGGGGAGGTCCAGCACCAGGTCGGGGTTGCGGACCGACGCTGGCACGGCGCGTTCGGCCAGTTCGTCCAGCGAGCCGACGCCGATGACGTCGAGCATCGCGGCGAGATCGTGGGGTCGGGGTCCGATATGCCGATCGGCGAACGGGGTGCCCTGTTCGAGGGCTGCCAGGGGAAGTCGGTCGGTCGTCATGACGGGCCTCCGGGTCGCAGGGTCGAGGACGCCGGAGTGATCCGACGCGACCCTCCCCCTCTGTCCGTACCCGCGATCGGGCGCCTGAGAGCTTCAGCCTGTCGGCCTTGCACCGTCGGCGGGGTTCGGCTGGGTCTCCGAACCCACTTTCCAGAGGCGTCTCACCCGTGCGGTCCTGGTCGCCTGAGAGGTTCCGGGGAGGATTTGCTCCTTCGGCGCCGGACATCGACCTCGTCGTCCGGACTCTCCCGCGCGGGTTCTGCGACTACTCCATCAGGGTACCGCCCCGGGCGGCTATTCAGCCCGATCGGCCTCCAAGGCCTCGCTCACGGCGTGGCCGGTGCCGACGGTTGCGGCACGCAGCCGTTCCACGCCAGGCCGTGTCACCGGCTCCGCAGGCTCGACCAGCCAGCCGCGCTCGCGTGCCCGTTCCCGCACGATCTCGCGGGTCAGAGTGCGCAAGTACATTCGGTCCTCAATACATCTGGCGTTCCAGGTGGATGCGGCCCGAGAACGCCGGCCAGCGCCGCCTGGGACGGCGGAACAGTCAGCCGGTGCGGCGGGTGCGGCGGTGCCGAGAAAGCTCATCCTCGGTCTGCGGGTCCGAGATGATCTCGCCGCCGTCGGCGCGCTCGGCCGGGAACTCGTGGATGGTGCCGCTGATCTCCCGCATCGCTCCGCTGATCGCGATGCCGAACACGCCCTGGCCGCCCTGCAGCAGGTCGACCACTTCCTCCGGCGACGTGCACTCGTACACGGTGGTGCCGTCACTGAACAGGCTGATCCTGGCCAGGTCCCGCACACCGCGACGACGCAGGTGGTCCACCGCAACCCGGATGTTCTGCAGCGAGACACCGGTGTCCAGCAGCCGCTTGACCACCTTGAGCACCAGCAGGTCCTTGAAGGAGTACAGCCGCTGGGAGCCGGAGCCGTGCGCCGTCCGGATCGACGGCGCGACCAGCCCGGTCCTTGCCCAGTAGTCCAACTGCCGATAGGTGATGCCGGCGATCTGGCACGCCGCCGCGCCTCGGTAGCCAACGAGTTCATCCGGCAGCGAGGAGTCGGGGAAAAGTTCCGCCTGCTCGCCGCGGTTACCGTTGTCGGCTTGGTCGGGCACTTCGCGCACCACGCCTGCCTCCCCTCATCCGGCCCGGTAGGACCGGTGAACGTCGACCGGCGCCCCCCGGTGGGGCATCGGCCGCGCTCCGACGGCGGTGTCGCACCCACCGGTTCGACACCGCCGAAGCTGCCTGACCTTGACGGTAAGGCTGGGGGCCAACCCGGTCAACGCGACGCGCGGGAGGCACCACCCATCAACGTCAAGTCGACGGTCCACACCCGTCAAAATGCGCGCCCCGCACCACCTGAAACACATCCGGTTCCGGCGTTCCAGGTGGATGCGGGCCAAGGCCGCAGAGACGTACTAAAGCACGCGAGCGACCGAGAACGCAGCACCGCGCCGCCTGGGACGGCGGACCTCAGGTGTCCGCGCCCCTAAAATCCTCCGGCGACACCGAGTCCAGGAACTCCCGGAACTTCTCGACCTCGTCCTCCTGCTCGTCCGGGATGATCAGCCCCGCCTCGGCCAGCACCGATTCCTCGGCGTGGATCGGCACGCCGGTCCGCAGAGCCAACGCGACCGAGTCACTCGGCCGGGCGGATACCCGCACATCGCCGTCGAACACGAGCTCGGCGAAGAAGGTGCCCTCCTGAAGATCGGTGATCCGTACCTGTTCCAGCTCACGACCGAGTGCCGCGATGATGTCCTTGAGCAGATCGTGGGTCAACGGCCTTGCCGGCCGAACACCCTGCTGCTCCAACGCGATCGCAGTCGCCTCCACCGAGCCGATCCAGATCGGTAGGTAGCGGTCACCGCTCGTCTCCCGCAGCAGCAGGATCGGTTGGTTGTTCGGAAGTTCGACCCGAACGCCGACGACGCGCATCTCGCTCATCGGTTCTTCGCCTCCTGTCCCGCATGCGAGCCGGGCTCCCCGCCGATGGCGAGGATCCGCGTCCTCCTTTGACGCTACTCGCCAAGGTCCCACAATGCTGCCCCCTGTGGGCGAGGAACGACCACCATGCGAAATCCTGCGCCGAGCGGATGGTCAGCCATTCACCAGGGAGCGGAGTCCGACCTTCACCAGGAGGGTGTGCAAGGTGACCGACAGTGCCGCGAGTTCCCGCGCGGTCTCGTCGGCACGGGACCGGGCGTCCGGATCACGCTGCCGGTACATGGGCGCCAGGATCTGCTCCAGAAGACCGATCTCGCGGTCCGCCGACGCTCGGAACGCCCGCAGATGCCGGGGCTCGACACCGAAGTCGGTCAGCGCGTGGACGGTTCGGGCCAGGTGCACGGCATCCGGGTCGTAGAACCCCGCGGCGCCGGGCTTCACCAGCCCATACCGCTCCAGCTCGGTGAGCAGCGCGGCGTCGATGTGGGCCTCGGCCAGCATCTCCTCGCGGGTGATGCGGATCTCGGGGCCGAAGACGAAACTCGCCGCGGTCGGGCCGAGCGGCTCGGCCGGGTCAACCGCGCGAACCTGCTGCCCGGCAGCGCTGACCTGCCCGCTGGCGGCGACACTCACGGCGGCACCGCCCGGCTCATCATCGGAGCTTTCGGAATCGCCGCCGGTGCGGGCATCGGCGGCGTCCAACTGCTCCTTGATCACCTTCAGCGGCAGGTACTGGTCGCGTTGCGCGGCCAGCACGAAACGCAGCCGGTCCACGTCGGCGGGGGTGAACTGCCGGTACCCGGATGCCGTGCGGGCCGGACTGACCAGCCCTTCCGACTCCAGGAACCGGATCTTGGAGATGGTGACGTCCGGGAACTCGGCGCGCAGTTGGGTGAGCACCGCTCCGATGCTCAGTCCCCGCGGCCGTGAGCGCCCGGCCTCAGTCACCCAGCCACCCCCGGGCGCGGTCAGTTGCCGCGACCGGTGAGGAACACCAGGCGGAACTTGCCGATCTGCACCTCGTCGCCGTTGGCCAGCACGGCCTGGTCGACCGGCTCGCGGTTGACGTAGGTGCCGTTCAGGCTGCCCACGTCGATCACCACGAACTCGCCGCCCTCGCGCCGGAACTCGGCGTGCCGGCGGGAGACCGTCACGTCGTCGAGGAAAATGTCGCTGTCCGGGTGGCGGCCCGCGCTCGTCGAGTCGCGGTCCAGCAAGAAGCGGGAACCCGCGTTCGGACCGCGCTTGACGACCAGCAACGCCGAGCCCGCGGGCAGGGCATCCACGCCGGCGACCGCCGGCTCCGGCGCCGGGGCTTCGGTGCCCTCGATGTCCGACAGGAAGTCGGCGCGGAAGACCGAAGTCCGTTCCGGCGACTGCTCCGGCGGTACGCCTGGCCCGTTCGTGCTCACCTGAGCTCTCCTCCTGCGGGTGGAATCTTCGTGACCGTCCCAACGTACCGTGTCCGCTCCACCACCACGGCCTTGGCCTCCCAAGCGCTCTCTCAACCAGCTCCAGAACGAACTCACGCCTGCTCCGTCAGTTTTCGGTACTCGTCGGCGTCGACCAGCTCGTCCAGCGCGTCCGGCGAGGCGATCTTCACCTCGATCATCCACCCTTCGCCGTACGGGTCGGAGTTGATCAGTTCTGGATGTTCGTCCAAGCTCTCGTTTCGCGCAAGGATCTCGCCGCTGACCGGCGCGAACAGGTCCGACACACTCTTGGTCGACTCGATCTCGCCGACCGGCTGCCCTCCGTTGACCTGCTCCCCCACCTCGGGCAACTGGACGAACACCACGTCGCCGAGCTGGGTCTGCGCGTAGTCGGTGATGCCGACGCGCACCGTGTCGACATCGGTCCGTGCCACCCATTCATGTTCGCGGGTGTACTTCAACTCCTCGGGCACCACGGCGCGCTCTCCTCCAACACTGGCCCACGCGGGGCGAACACTGGCCCACCGGGGCAACCTGCCTGCCGACCGGCTGTATCAGCTCAACCTAGCGGACCCGGCGAGCGGCTCTCACGGCGATCACGACCTGCGTCACATAAAGCACGCCGGACCACACGTACAGCGCGGTTCCCCACGCGGTGAACGCGTAGCCGATCGGCACGGCCACCGCGGCGACGGCGGGCGTGCGGGCGAGAAGGAGCAACGGGAACGCGTACAGCAGCGCGAATGTGGCCGCCTTGCCGACGTAGTGCACCTCGGGCGGGTCGTAGCCGTAGCGGCGCAGCACGGGCAGGCACAGCCCGACCACGACGTCCTTGCCGACCAGGATCACGGCCAGCCACCACGGCACTATCTGCCGCAACACGAACGCGACCAGGGTCGCCAGAATGTAGAGACGATCGGCGGCCGGATCGAGGAGCGCGCCCAGCCTGCTGGTCTGTCCCAAGGCACGGGCCAGCTTGCCGTCCAACCAGTCGGTGATGCCACTGGCCGCCAACACCACCAGAGCCAGCACATCGAGGTGTGGGCCCAGAATCAGCCACAGGAACACCGGGATGCTGGCCAGGCGCAGCAGGGACAGCAGATTGGGCAGGGTCAGCCAACGATCCGGCTGCTCCTGTGGACGGTCCTCGGTGGTCCGCCCGGTGTCAGCCTGCGTCACCCGCACGGGTCCAGACTAATGCTCCCTCCGGGGCTGCACCGATCACGTACCGATCACGTCACCGATCATGGCCGGGAGTGGCTCCAGCCGCGGTGGCACAACTCGGCGCCGGACAGCTCCTGCGGGCGGCCACGATCGTCCACACCGACCCAGCGGGCCCTGCCCCGCACCCGCTCCAGGACATAGGCGTGTCCGCCGCTCCAGACGACGCTACGGGGCACCGTGGGCAGGTCGGCGATCGATTGTCCGGGCTGTCTGCCCCGGGGCGTCACGGATCCGCTCATGTCTGGCTCGTACCTCCACCGGGGACGTCGGGTACATCACGAAATTCATTCACCCGCGTTCCAGTGTGACCCCGTGGCGACGAACAAATGCCCACTCGACGACGGCGGTCGGTGACCAAGTGAGTTCTCTCGGTGACCGGCCGCCGTCATGTCGGTGGGCTGTTCGTCGCGACTATGCGGACACTCCGTCCAGCGACGCAAGCGTGCCGTCCGGCGCGCCTTACCCGGAGCTAATCCTGGGTAACCGCGGCGACAACGGAATGTGCCACGGCGCCCTCGTTGCCGCCCTCGTCGCAGTCGGGCGTGCCGTCGAAGGCCACGTCCAGCCGGACATCACCGGCCTGGCCGACCCGCACGGCCTCGGCGACCGGCGCGAACTGGCTGGCGACCACGGTGTACTCGCCGGCCGGCAGCCCGTCGAGACGGTAGTGGCCGTTCTCGTCGGTGACCACGGTGGCGGCGACGTTGCCGTCCGCGGTGATCGCCGTGACGGTGGCCTCCGCCAGCGGCCGGCCGCCGGGCGACAGCACGGTGCCGGCCAGTC
>DASVLX010000131.1:0-27746 GCA_036384655.1 Pseudonocardiaceae bacterium | reverse complement strand
GATGGCGAGAATGACCGGGCCCGCCCCTTCGCGGGGCGGGCTTCGGGCGCGTAGCTCAGCGGAAGAGCACCTGCCTTACAAGCAGGGGGTCGCAGGTTCGAAACCTGCCGCGCCCACGAACGATTGAGGCGAGAGGAACGCGAGCTCGCTCGCGCTCCCGAGCCGATTGAGTTCGTTGACAGTTTGGCCAGGGCGCAGCCCTGGCCAAACTGGATCACAGGGCGGCGAGCCTGGGCACGTGGTCGCGTTGCACCCGCCACGGCTTCGCCGTGGCTGAGGCTAGGCACCCGGCCGAGTTGATGGCCAGGGCGTAGCCCTGGCCAATCTGGATCACAGGCTCGCCGATCGTCCTGGCGCCGAACATCACCCAGATGCCCTTGAACCGCCATAGGGCGGCCTGCCCCGTCGCTGCCCGCCTCAGGCGTGGAGGTCGAAGCCGTCCTGGAGCCGTTTCAGGGCAGCGTCGAATCGCCGCAGTTGGGTGGTTTTGGCCTCGTGACGGTCAGAGCGGATGGTGACCAGGGCGATGCCGGCTGCGGCTCCAGTGAGGCTGAGGGCGGCTTCGGCGTCCTCGGGATGACCGGTGTGCTCGACGATGGCCTGGGCGTACCGCTCCGCAAGGTCGATGACGAGTCTGAGTTGGGCGGCCTGGAGTTCGGGTTCGGCGGCGATGAGGGTCCGCCTGCGGCGGTCGGATTCGGTTTCGGCGTCGAACAGCATGGCGTGGAACGCCCGGCGGAGTGCCTCGATCGGCGGGTGCTGGGCGAGCTCTCGCGTGAAGCGGTCGAGCATGGCCTGGTCGTCCTCGTCGGTGATCACGAGCGAGTCTTTGGCGGGGAAGTAGCGGTAGAGGGTGCGCGGCCCGATGCGGACGGCGGCGGCGATCTGCTCCAGGGTGGTCTGCTGGTATCCCCGGGTCGTGAACAGGTCGATCGCGGCGGCACGGATCTGCTCGCGGAGCTCCCGCTTCTTGGCCTCCCGGAGTCCTCCCGGCGCATGATCCGTCATAGCGCGAATTCTACGGTCGGCGGTAGTCAGCGCCGGGCGGGCCGCTATCGCACATCGGCCTTTTCAGGAGCCTGCTGACGTGTCCTGGCCCGCCGGATCGCCAGGGCGATGCCGAATGCGACCAGGGAGACGACGCTGAGCGCCGCGCCGGCGTACGCGACGTGGACCATGCCGTCGACGAACGCGGCGCGGACCTGTTCGACCAGGCGTGCGGAGCCGAGTTGGTTGGCGACGGCGAGCCCCTGCTCGATGCCACTGCGTGCCGTTGCGGCGATCTTGTCGGGTAGGTCGGTGGGTAGGCCGGCCCGGTATCCGGCTCCGAGGAGGCTGCCGAGCAGGGCGGTGCCCACCGCGGTGGCGATCTGCCGCAGCGATTGCAGCACACCGGATCCGACCCCGCTGGCGTCGACGGGGACGTCACCGATGGCGAGGGCCATGGACACCGGCAGTCCCAGGCCGAAGGCCGCGCCCGCCAGCGCCGCCCAGATCACCAGCCACCAGCCCGCGGTCGTCACGGTCGTCGCCGCGGCCAGCATCAGGGAGAGCGCGAGCAGCCCCATCCCGACACCGATCGTCACCCCCGACCCGAAGCGGCTGGACACCGCCTGGGCGAGCGGCATCGCGACGAGCATGCCCACGGCGAAGGAGAGCAGGTACAGGCCGCTGACCTCCGTGCTGGCGCCGAGCACGGCCTGCGTGTACTGCGGGACGACGAACAACAGCCCAGCGATGACGAACGACATCAACGCCGCCGCCGCGGCACCACCGGCGAAACGCGGCCGGCGGAACAGACCGACGGGCACGAACGGATCGCGGGTGGCCCGCTCGATCCGAAGAAACACCGCGAGTAGAACGGCCCCCAGTGTGATCGGCGGCCACACCGAGGCATCCGTCCAGCCCTCCGACTCCGCCTGGGTGAGCCCGAAGCACAGCGCCACGACCGCACCGCTGAGGCTCGCCAGGCCGGGAAGATCCCACCCCGGCCGCTGAGACGCGCGGCTCTCCGGCATGAGCCAGGCGACCGCGACGATGCCGAGGACCGCGACGGGGACGTTGATCGCGAAGATCCAACCCCACGCGACGTGGCCGAGCAGCCAGCCGCCCAGGATCGGGCCAAGCGGGAAGCCAACCACGTTGACGAGCATGATCAGCGTCATCGCCCGGCCGCGCTCGGCCTCCCCGAACAGGACGTTCACCATCGCAGTGGACAGCGTCGCCACCCCCGCCGCACCGACGCCGAGCAGCGCCCGAGCAGCGATCAGCTCCCCGGCCGTCGCCGACAGTGCGCAGGCGAGCGAACCGGCCACGAACACCGCCAGCGATCCCAGCAGCACCCCGCGCCGCCCGGCACGGTCGCCCAGCAGCCCGGACGGCACGATCGCCGCCGCATAGGTGATCGAATACGCCATCGACAGCCACTGCAACTGATCTGTCGAGGCGCCCAGATCACGGGCGAGCGTCGGTAGCGCCACCGACAGGACCGTGACATCCAACCCCACCACCAGCACCGCCGGAACCATTCCCACCAGGGCCACCCACGCCCGGCGAGACGAGACCACTCGACTCATCGCCCACCCATCTCTCGGTATTGGCAGTGATAGCCAATTTGCTATGACTGCCAACTGGCTATGACTGCCATGCTACCGCGACGCGGTCTACACGGGTGGTCATGTGGACGTTGCGGGCCGAGGCGACCCGCGCTCAGGGTCGGGTGCCGACCTTGCTGTCGAGGGAGACGCGGAACGTGGTCGCCACGCTGATGATCAGCGGCGTCCCGAGGCTGGCGACTGCCGCCACGACCAGGGCGATGAACATCAGGGAGGGGACCAGCAGCTGCACCGGCTGACCAAGCCTCGGTCGGAGTCCACAGTGACCCCGCTTCTGAGGTCCTCGCGTCAGCCCTGGTCGGGGGAGACAAGACCGGCCTGGAGGTCACGGACAATCGCGCCGAGCTGGCCTGATGCGAGGAGTCCCGGTCCGAGAGGGCCTGACCGGTTCTTCCCAACCGGCGGAAGGGCGCTCAGCGCGGCCCGGACCTCCGGCGTCATGTGGTTGAGCTGCCAACGAATCTCGTCGTCAACGACTTCTGGCCGGTCTGGAGCCGCCAGGCTGGCAGCCTTCACGGCATACGCTGCGGCACCCAGAGCGTGTGCGCCCATATGGCATACGGCGACGGCTTGACCGGCGGATCGGGCGGCGGCAGCAGCCGCTGGCGCCTTCACCTCGCCGATAGGCACACCACCAACGAACCGACGCCGAATCTCCTCGGCGGTATTCAGCTCTCCTCGGGCGAACGCCCGAGTGCGGGCGATGGCAGTGCGAGGGCGGTGATCAGCTGGTGCTTCAGCCTCAAACAGCCCCAGAACCCGCTCAGCGCAGTCGGCGGCCCAGGCGGCGACAAGGCGTCGGTCGGCCTCGCTCAACGTCTGCGGAGAACTCACCATCCGAACCGCTCTGCGACCCCGAAGTACAGCCCCCGTTGCACCCGCCATGGACGGTTGGTTTCGGATTGCGTTGTGCGCATGGTCATGTTGTGACGCGGCGGTGGAAGAGATGGGATGCCGCGGCGATGGAGATCGCGAGGATCGCCAGGCAGTAGAGGACGGCGAGCACGGCCTCGTGGCCGAGGCTGGCACCGGTTGAGGTGTGTCCCATCCACAGCCCACGCATTGTCTCGATGATCGGGGTAAAGGGTTGGTGCTCGGCGAAGGCTCGTAGTACCGCCGGCATGGTGTGTGCGGGCACGAACGCGGTGCTCACATAGGGGATGAACATGAGGATGAAGCTCACCGAGTTGGCTGCTTCCACGCTGCGAGCCAGCAGGCCGATCGCGGCGGCGAGCCACGAGAGCGCCACCACGAACAAGACGATCATGGCGCCAGCGGCTACCCAGTCGAGCGGGGAAGCGGTTGGACGCCAACCGATGGCGAGGGCGACGCCGATCACGAGTGAGGTGGCGATGAGATTGCGGACGAGGCTGGCGGCGATCTGACCAATAAGGATCGATGAGCCGCTGATGGGCATGCTGCGGAACCGGTCGACGATGCCGTTGGTCATATCCGTAGCCACTGCGACGGCGGTCGTGCCGGCACCAAACCCGGCGCAGAGGACGATCAGACCGGGGACAACGTAGTTGACGTACGCACCGCCGGTTTGTAGATCACCGCCGAACACGTAGACGAACAGCAGCATCAAGACGATCGGCAGCGTGAGGGCGGTGAAGAACGCCTCTGGGTCGCGGCGTGAGCGTCGCAGGCAGCGAGTGATCATGACCCGGCTGTCGACAACGGCGTGTACCAGGATCACGAAACCGGCTCCTTGTCGGTGAGGGCGAAGAAAACGTCGTCAAGGCTGGGGCGGTGAACGGAGACCTTGGTGGCCGGAACTCCGGCCGCCTCAAGGCGGCCGAGTACGGAATGCACAGCGGCAGCCGAGCCGTCGGTGGCGACCTCCATGGCGTGCAGACGCTCGTCCACCTGGGCAGCGGTCATGAGCGCTGCTGCCTGACGGACGGTGCGGGCGTCGTTGAACTGGAGGTGCAGGACCTCGCCCCCCAGCGTTGCCTTGAGTTCCTCGGCGCTACCGCGCGCGACGATCCGGCCGTGGTCGAGCACGGCGATGGCGTCAGCGAGTTGGTCGGCTTCCTCTAGGTACTGCGTCGTCAGCAAGATGGTCGTGCCGTGGTGCGCCAGGTCGCGCACCGACTGCCAAATCTCACTGCGGCTGCGAGGATCGAGCCCGGTCGTCGGCTCGTCGAGGAACACCAAGGCCGGCCGCGTGATCATGCTGATGGCCAGGTCCAGCCGGCGTTTCATGCCACCGGAGTAGGTGCCTGCTCTGCGATCGGCGGCGTCGGCCAGGTCGAAGCGGTGCAGCAACTCGCCCACTCTTTCCGCGACCTGACGGCGGGGAACCCGGAGCAGTTGGGCCATCATCTCCAGGTTCTCCCGGCCGGTGAGCACGTCGTCGATGGCGGTGAACTGCCCAGTCAGGCTGATCGATCGCTTGACTCCGACCGGGTCGGTCAGCAGGTCATGACCGGCGATCGTGGCCGTACCGCCGTCCGGGCGGATGAGCGTGGCCAGGATCCTGATCAAGGTGGTCTTGCCCGCCCCGTTGGGGCCGAGCAGGGCGAACACGGCTCCGCGCTCAACGACCAGATCAACATGATTGAGGGCCGCGCGGCCCGCGAATGACTTGCGGAGGCCCGTCACTTGAACTGTGTATTCCATACACGAAACTATATGCGCCGTACACGGTTATAGTCAAAGGGTGCCTCAAAGGTCATCAGCCACAGAGCCGGCCGCGAGCCCACAGACCGTCTTGCCGCCCGGCCTGGACATCCTGTGGGGCAAGCGCGATCGCGGCCAGCGCGGGCCGAAGCCGGGACTCACCTTGGATGCCATCGTCGATGCCGCCGTCGCCCTCGCGGACGCCCGCGGACTGGAAGCGGTCTCCATGGCCGCCGTGGCCAAGCGTGTCGGGTTCACGACCATGTCCCTCTATCGGTACGTGGCCAACAAGGACGAACTTCTCCAACTCATGTGGAACGCCAGCGCGCAAGGCGCCGAGTCTCTCGTACTGGCCGGTGACGGGTGGCGAGAACGCCTGCGTGACTGGTCGATCATCCAACGGGACATGCTCGACCACCACCCATGGATCACCCAGATGCCGATGGCCTCCCCGCCGATGGCACCCAACTCGCTGGCGTTCGTCGAGCTAGGCATGCAGGCCATGGACGACACCGGCCTCACCGACGCCGAGAAGATACGGGCCATCGGCCTGCTCAGCTCCTACACGCTCAGCGAGGCCCGGATGGCCTACGACGCCCGACGCACTGCCGCGGCCTTTCCCAACCAGCAGCCGGGGAGCTTCGAGGAAACCCTCCGCCTCCTCGTCGACGAGACCACTTACCCTTGCCTCCACCGCCTCGCCTGGTCAACCAGGGGCGAGCGCCCCGACGAGCGGACCGAGTTCCTCCGCGGAATCGACTGCATTCTCGACGGCATCCAGGCACTGATCGAGAGCAACCGCAAAAACACCGCGACTGACTAGCAACCCGGTCTCGCACTCTCCGCCATGCTGGGCACGTGGTCGAACGCCCGCACAAGTCGCGGGCGCGGCAGGCGGAGCGACCCGGCCCGGCGAGAGAGGCGGCGCCGGCCGAGTTGGTTCTGTTGCCAGAGGACCGCGCCGGCCCCGCGAGGACGATTCGGTGTCTTTGTCCCACAAAGCCTTCCCAGTCCCGCTCGGCCAAGTAGTGTTGATCCCGATGACCATGTCCGCACGACAGGCGACCGCGAGGGATCTCGCGGTGAATGCCGCGATCCTCGGCGTCGCGGCGATGGCGTGGTTCGGCTGGGCGCAGGAGGCGCCCCCGGCGGGTTGGCCGGTCGCCCTTGGCATCGGGTCGGGGCTGGGCATCCTGATCGCGGTGTTCGCGGGAGTGTCGGCGTGGCGCAACCGGCGCAGCGGCTCGGCGATGGCGGACCGGTCCGGCCGTCGCAGGTACTCCTTGGCGGTCGGCGTCGAGACGATCGCTGCCGCGGTGGGCGCCGTCGCGTTGGCGTTGACCGGGCAGTCGGCCTATATCGCGCCATGGATTCTGTTCGTGGTCGGCACCCATTTCGTGCCGCTGAGCCGGCTGTTCGCGATCCGGAGCCTGGCTGTGGCCGGGGTGTTGCTGGTAGCGGTGTCGGTGGCCGCGGTGATCACCGGTCTGCTGGGGCTGGCGACGCCGAGCGCGGTGGCGGGTGGTTTCGCCGGCGTGATCCTCGTGGTCTTCGCGATCTGGTCACTCCTTCAGATCCGGCGATAGCGAATCAAGTGTCGCGTGTGGACGTAACGCTGTCGATGAACTCGCTGACGGCGGCGAAGAATTCGTCCGCACGCTCGATTTCGATGAGTTCGCCGGCCTGGTCGTAGGTGACAAGGCGAGCCCCGCGGATGGCCGTGGCCAGGATCTCCGAGTTGGGCAGGGTGGTGCAGGCGTTGCTGGTGCCGGAGAGCACGAGCGTTGGTGTGTCGATTTCTCCCAGCCGGGCGTGGGTGTCATGTTCGGCGATCATGTCGATGCGTTTGAGCGCGATCTCGATGTCGCGGGGCTCGGCCGGCGTGCTGCTCGCCCTGTCGATCCATTCCTCGACACGATCGGGGTGCTCGTGGGCGAACCGCGGCGAGAAGAGGAACAGCGCGTAGGCGCTCATGAGGGACCGGCGGTCCCATTCGGCCGCGAGCCGCCGTCGGACGTCGAACTCGCGGCGCATGAACGCGTCGAATCGGGCGAAGGACGACGCGAGGGTGAGCGAACGGGCGAGGTCCGGGCGGGCGAGCACGATGTGCTGCGCGATCGCGCCACCGGTGGACGAGCCGACCACATGCGCGGGGCTCACCGAGAGAAAGTCCAACAGATCGATGAGGTCGGCGGCCAACTGAGCGGTCGTATGGCCGTCCGCGGCGTGCGTGCTGCGCCCCGTCCCACGCTGATCCGGGACCAAGACGAAGTAGCGCTCGGCGAATCGATGGATCTGGCTCGCCCAGCTGGCTCCGGTGCCTCCGAGACCCGCGATCAGCAGGACCGGTGGGTTGGCGGGATCGCCATGAGTCTCGTAGTACTGCGCGATGCCGTGCGTTTCCAGTACCGCCACCGGTGTCTCCTCCCGACTATGTGAACGATCGTGCTGTGGCCCTCCGTCATGGTGCGAGGCGGCTCACGTTGTCGTCCACCGGGGAGGCCATATCCGTCGTAAACTGTCGTGATCAGTCGCACTATCGATGTGAATCTCCAGACAAGGCGCGGATTCTCACCGAAACATCCGTCTCAACACCGGGAGGAGTGTCCGGTGGACCGGATTGATCGGCAGATCGTGCACTGCCTGCTTCGGGATGGCAGAGCGGCGTTTGACCGGATCGGCGCGGTCGTCGGCGTGTCGCCCCAGACGGTCGCACGGCGCTGCCGCGCGCTGCGTGAAGCGGGGCTGCTGCACATCGCCGGCACACCGGATCCTCGCGCGACGAACTCCCGAACGTGGTTCGCTCGCATGATCTGCCGTCCGGGGACAGCCGAAACCGTGGGCCGCACCCTCTCGGGGCGACCCGACGTGTCATGGGTGAGTGTCACCTCGGGCGGCACGGAGGTCATCTGCGCGATGGACAGCACCGAGGACCCCGAGCAGAGCACGATGCTGCTCGACCGCCTCCCGCGCGCCGCGCAGATCCTGCGATTCGATGCCTTCGCGGTGCTTCATCGCTTCGAGACTCCGAACGCCGACTGGTCGGCCGTCGGCGATGCCCTCACACCGGACCAGGTTCACGAATTCGAGGCCAGCTCAGAACGTACGGGCGAATCGGCCAAGGCGACGGTAGTCCTCACCGCCGAGGACGCACCGTTGCTAGACGCGCTCGCCTCCGATGGCCGATCGACCATAACCGTGCTGGCCAAAGCCACCGGGTGGCCGCCCGCGCGCACGTCCCAACGACTCCACGATCTCCTCGCCAGCCACGCGCTGCACATCGACGTGGAACTGAACCCCCGCGCGTTCGGATTCACGGCCGCCGCGTTCCTCTGGATGAACGTGACACCGGGAGAACTCGACGCCGTGGGCACGACCCTGTCCGAACACCCGGAGACCGGGTTCGCCGCCGCGATCACCGGACGGTCCAACCTCATGACCGCGATCACCTGCCGCACCAGCGATGCGCTGTACGACTATCTGACGACCCGCGTCGGCGGCCTCCCCGGCGTCCACGGCGTCGAGGTCGCCCCCGTCCTACGCCGCATCAAGCTCGCCGACCCCCGTGCCGGGGCGGCGAGCTTGGCGCGCCCCAACGTCACTGCTCGATGAGCCCGTCATAGCCCCAGCGCGGGGTGGGGCCAGGCTCGCCGAGATCGGTACCGATCGGATCGCGCGACACATCCTGTGCGATCGAGGTGCCCCAGTCGAAGTAGTCCATGAGCACGGCGGCCAGCTCCGGCCGGCCGGGCAGGACCTCGCCGATCGCGTCGGCCATCAGTTCAAGCCAGCGCTGTCGGTGCTTGTCGCGGATCGCGAGACCCAGGTGGCTGCGCAGCAGGGCTTGGTGGCCGCCGAGCCGCCCGGTGAACTCGGCGGGTCCGCCGAACACCTCGGCCAGCCACACGGCGACATGGTCAACGTGGGTTCGAGTGAAGTTGGCGAACACCGGCGCGAGTAGCTCGTCGGCGAGCACCCGGTCGTAGAACGCGGTCGACAGTCGTCGCAGACCGTCCAGGCCGCCGACGTCTTCATACAGTGAGGTGGTCATGGCCGCACACCTCCGGTGAGGACCTACCGCGAGCGTAGGGCAGATCCCTGGCGTCATCGACCGCCGGCGATTCCGATCATGCGGTTCCGCAGATGTTCGTACACGACGGTGGTCCGCACGTTCGCGATCTCCTCGCGCTCGGTGAGGCGATCGATGACGAAGGCGTAGAGGCTCTGGTTGTCGGGCACGGCGACGTGGATGACGAAGTCCTCGTCGCCGCTGACGACGAAGACGCCGAGCACGTCGGGGAGCGCGGCGACCCAGTCCCGGAAGGCCTCGATGTTCCGGCGTGAGGGCGGCCGGATGCGCACGCTGATGAGCGCCTGCACGGACCGGCCGACCTTCGCCAGGTCGACGTCGAGCAGGGTGCCACGGATCACGCCGCGCCGGTGCAGGGCCCGGGTGCGGTCCAGCGCGGTCGTCGGCGAGACACCCACCGCCGCGGCGACGTCGCGGTTGGTCTTCCGTGCATCCGACTGCAGTTCGGCCAGGATCGCCGCATCAAGTTCGTCCAAGTGCTCCAAGACCGCCCCGTCTCCGTATGAAGTACGGATTGATTCCGCTGAAGCACACTATATGCCTACGCTATGCCCATTCCGCCGATATTTCTCAACATGGAGCTGGCATGACGACAGCGCTGTTCGGTTTCACCCCGGACGAGATCGACACGGCCGCCCCCACCCGATCCGCGCGGCTGAAGTGGGTCGTCGTGGTGGACGAGGCACTGCCCGCCGGGCGTGCGGTCAACGCCGCGATCTGCGTGGCGGCCGCGACGGGACGTGCGGTGACGGGCTTGCTCGGGCCGGACGCGGTGGACGCGGACGGCGCGACGCATCCGGGGCTGCCGTGGGCGGGTTGCACGGTGCTGGGCGCCAGCGGCGAGCGGTTGACCGCCGTCCGCGCCAAGGCCGCGTCCGCCGAGGGTGTGCTCGTGGTCGACATGCCCGCCGACGCACAGCTCACCCGCGTGTACGACGAGTACCTGGCGAACGTTTCCGACAAGGATGCGACCAAGCTCGAGTACTACGCCGTCGGCATCGTTGGGCCGCGCAAGCGGGTGGACCGCATCGTCGGCGGCCTGCCGCTGCTGCCCTGAGCACCCGCCACCGTCACGCCGCCGGGCTGGAGCAGGCGAAACCGTCCGGGTCGGAACGAGCCGGCGTCACCGTCGATGATGATCCGGTGTGATCCCGTGCCATCGATTCCTGCTCAGTCTGCCCGCCCGTCCGGTCGCGGGACGGCCCACGCATACCAGGCGATCGCGGCGGTGAGGAGCGCGATGGCGATGTCGAAGAAGGCGGTGGTCGGTCCGAGCGCGGTCCAGCGGTCGCGGAGGGTGAAGGTCAGTACCAGCAGCACGACCTCGGCGACGGCGCCGGCCAGCGCCACCAGCGGTGTCCAGCGGCTGCGTGCGACCAGCAGGATCGGCGCGAGCAGGCCGGTGACGATGTTCAACGTCCACAGTGCACGGAGGGCGATCGGATAGCCGGTGAAATAGCCGACTCCGCCGGAACCGAACTGGTGCTCGATGTAGTCGGTGTCGCCGAGCGCGATGCACAGATAGTCGCGTGCGCCGCCAACGTAGACCGCGAAGCCGACGATCGCGACGACCCAGAGATGCCACGGCCGGCGTGTCGTCCGAGTGGGCCGGATGTCAGTGGTCATCGCCGGCGTCCGTGTTGTCGGTGTCCTTGGTTTCGTCGTGCGTGGCGGCGGGCCGGCCGGCATCCTGCTTGATGGCGCTCAGCAGTTGGGATGACGCGCCGAGGGCCTGCATCAGCGCGTCGGCGGTCATCAGGGCGATGCCGTCCTCGCTGCCCAGCACGATCAGCTTGTCGCCCGCGTGGATGTCGTGATCCCGGCGGGCCTGCGCGGGGATCACGACCTGTCCACGCTCGCCCACCGTCACGGACCCGTAGAAGGTCCGTCCGCCCGGGCCACGGACGATCCCGCGTTCCTTGTCCTGCTCATGCATGAAATACATGATATACATGATTCAAACGTCGGTCGAGCGAGATCGGGACGACATGAGGACAGTCGGTGGGACGCTGGCGGGGATCGGCCTGACGATCGGCACCGCCGGCTGGTGGTACGCGTGGAACAACACGACCTACCTGCGGCGCGGCGAGCACGCGGCGCGCCGGGCGGGGTTCACCGAGCATCGGGTGACGCTGCCGAGCGGGACGACCCTCAACTACGCCGAGGGCCCGGACGCCGGTCCGGCGCTGGTGCTGCTGCACGCGCAGTCGTCGGCCTGGCAGAACTACGTCCGGGTGCTGCCGGACCTCGCGTCACGCTTCCACGTGTTCGTCCCGGACATCGCCGGGCACGGGCGGTCCAGCCGGACTCCCGGGCGGTACAACGTCAAGGCGCTCGGATCGGACATCGTCGAGTTCCTGCGTTCCGTGGTGGGCACCCCGGCACTGGTCAGTGGGCATTCCTCGGGCGGCCTGATCGCCGCGTGGGTGGCCGCCGACGCGCCCAACCTGGTGTCGGCGGTGCATCTGGAGGACCCGCCGTTCTTCTCCACCGACCCGGACCGGTTCGCCCAGCAGTTCAACTGTGTCGACCTCGCCCGTCCGGCCCACCAGTTCCTCGCCCAGGACACCGTCACGGACTTCCCCAGTTGGTACATCGAGCACTGCGCCTGGCTGGACTACTTCGGCAACGCGCGGCCCCGCATCGTCCGCTTCGCGCAGGCCCGCCGGCGCCGTCACCCCGATCAGCCGATGAACCTGTGGTTCTTCCCGCCGCTGGCCAACGAGGCGATGGCGTATCTCCACAGGTTTGACCCGCGGTTCGCCGACGCGTTCTACACGCACGCCTGGCAGGCCGACTTCGACCAGGCCCAGACACTGAGCTGGATCGTCGCGCCGGCGACGCTGGTGCACGCCGACTGGCGGGTCACCGACGCGGGGATCCTGGAGGGCGCCATGACCGACGACGACGCCGAACGTGCCCGAGCGGCGCTGCGCGATGTCGTCTTCGAGCGTGTCCACACCGGACACGGCTTTCACTTCGAGGCACCCCGGGACTTCGTCGCCTCGATCGACCGCCTGCGGGCCAGGGTGGATGCCGTCCGGCAGTGAGCGTCACGCGATTCGGCACGGGAGGCCGGTCGATTTCTCGCTCGATCACCGGAGCGAAGCTATGATCAATAGATCGGCCCTCGCCACGCATCGTTGATCAGTGCGAACCGGGCCGTGTATGCCTTCTTGGAGGGGACATATGGCCGGATCATTCAGCGTGCACAGCAGCGACCTACACACGTCCGGTTCCACGCTGCAGGAATTCGGTCAACAGTTGACGAACGGCGGAAGCAAGCTGGAGTCGGTCGGGCAGGGCCTGCTCTCACACGTCTCGAAAGACAAGTCCGGCGTCGGTGACGCCATCAAGAAGGTTCTGGGAAAAAGTACAGAGATCGCCGGCGATGTGTTCTCTCAGGCCGGTCGGGTCTCCACGCAGGCCGGAAAGCGACTGCACGCCAACGCGTCCGCGTATGAGGAGACCGAATCCTCGGTGACCAAGGGCTTCAAACACATCGATTCGCCCACCACCAAGGCTCCGGCGACCAAGGCAAGCGGCGCTGGCGGTAAGTCCGGCGGTGACAGCTCCGGCGGTGGCAACTCGACCGGCGGGCCCTCGCCGCACAAACCACCGACGATCAAGGGAAGTAACAAGGACCCCCATCAGAACAGCACGCCATCGGCCCAGACCTGCACCGGCGGCGATCCGATCGATGTGGCCACCGGCCGGGTGATCCGCTACGACGAGGACGCCGAGTTGGCCGGGGCGCTACGGCTGATCCTGGGGCGCACGCACCGCTCCGACTATCGCCTCGGGCGTTGGTTCGGCGCGTCCTGGGCGTCCACAGTGGACCAGCGGTTGGAGATCGAGGTCGATGGCGTGCAGATGGCCGTCGACGACGGCCGGTTGCTCAGCTTCCCGACTCCGCTGGATGACCGGCCGGTGCTTCCGGTGGCCGGCGCGCGATGGCTGCTGCACCGCGAGCCCGGCGGGCGCTACCGGGTGATCGATCCCGCCACCGAACTGGCCTACGACTTCGCTCCGCTCGGCGACCCGAACCACCTTCCGCTGATGGCCATCGTCGACGGCGACGGAAACCGAGTCGACCTCGACTACGACGACCGGGGCCTGCTGACCGGGCTGCGACACTCCGGCGGCTATCGCGTCGCGGTGGACACCGTGGACGGCCTGATCACCGCGCTGCGCCTGCTGGGCGAGGGTGATGAGCCCGACACCGTGCTGGCCACCTACGGCTACGACGCCGGCCGACGGCTGGTCGAGGTGGTCAACTCCGGCGGCGGGTCGAAGCGCTTCCGCTATGACGCCGAGGGCCGGATCCTGCGTTGGGAGGACGACGACGGCGAGTGGTACTCGTTCGGCTACGACGCCGAGGGCAGGTGCGTGCGCGGCGAGGGAGCAGGCGGCTACCTCAACGTGATCATGTCGTACGACCGGGAGAATCTGGTCACTTCGGTCACCAACTCGCTCGGCCACACCACCCGCTACCGGCTCAACGATCACTACCAGGTGGCGGCCGAGATCGATCCACTCGGCAACGCCACCAGCTACGAATGGGACGCGGCCGATCAGTTGTTGGCGCGCACCGACCCGCTGGGTAACACGACCCGCTACGACCACGACGACGCCGGTAACGTCACGGCGGTGACCTGGCCGGATGGCACCCGCACGGTCGCCGCGTACAACGAGCGGGGCCGGCGGGTGAGCATGGTCGCCGAGGACGGCGGTGTCTGGCGGTTCGAGTACGACGGCATCGGCAAGCTCGTCCGGGAGATCGATCCGCTCGGCGCGATCACGAGCTACGCCCACGATGAGCGGGGCAACATCACCGCGATCGCCGACGCGCTGGGCGGCGCGACCCGGCTCCAGCACAACGCCGCCGGCCTGCCGGTCGTGGTCACCGATCCGCTCGGCGCGACCACTCGCTACGAGTACGACCGATTCGGGCGCGTCAGTACGATCACCGACCCACTCGGCGGCGTCACCCGGATGTCCTGGACCGCCAGCGGCGAGCTGCGCGAACGGATCGAACCCGATGGCACGACAACCCGGTGGACCTACGACGGCAACGATCACAACACGGAGACCGTCGACGCGAACGGCAACGTCACACGGACCGAGTTCGGCGGTCTGGACCTTCTCGCCGCGGAGGTCGGTGCCGACGGCGGCCGGTTGAGCTACGGCTACGACACGGAACTGCGCCTGGTGTCGATCACCAACGAACGCGGACTGGTCTGGCGGTATGAGTACGACGCGGCCGGCAACCTCGTGACCGAGACCGACTACAACGGCCGCGAGCTGCGGTACGAGTACAACGCCGCCGGGCAACTGATCAAACAGATCACCGGCACGGGTGACACCATCTCGTTCGAACGGAACCCGCTCGGCCGGATCGTCCGCCGCACCTCGGGGACCGGTGTCGCGACCTTTGGTTACGACCCCGTTGGCCGGATGGTGCTGGCTCGCAACGAGGATGCCGAGGTTGTCCTCGCCTATGACCACGCGGGCCAGAAGACCAGCGAGTCGATCAACGGCCGCGTGCTGCGGTTCGAGCACGACCCGCTCGGCCGCCCGACCAAACTCGTCCGGCCATCGGGCGCCGAGTCCAGTTGGGAATTTGACGCGGCCAGCAACCCACTGGCACTGCATGCCGCGGGCCGCACGCTTTGGTTCGACTACGACATTGCCGGCCGACCGGTGCGTCGGGAACTTGGCCGGCTGGCGATGCGCCAGACGTGGTCGGCGAACCATCGCCTGACCGCCCACCTGTTGTCCGCCGGTGATCGGCCGCTGCGTCGTCGCGACTACCGCTACCAGCCGGATGGCAGCCTGGGCTCGATCAACGACACGTGGTCCGGATCACGGGTGTTCACGCTCGACTCGGAGGGCCGTGTCCAGGCCGTTCAAGGCGAGCGGTGGCAGGAGCGGTACGCCTACGACCCAGCCGGTTCCATCACCTTCGCCGACTGGCCACTGGCCGCTCGGGGAACCGCGATGGGGCCGCGCCAGTACGACGGCACGCTGCTGGTGTCCGCCGGTGACCTGACCTACCGGCATGACGGCTCCGGCCGGACCGTCGCTCGGCAGCGGCGCGGCGCCAACGGTCAACCGGAAACCTGGCAGTTCCTGTGGAACGCGGACGATCGGCTGGTCGGCGTGACCACTCCGGGAGGCGTGCGCTGGCGTTACCGCTACGACGCCCTGGGCCGGCGCATCGCCAAGGAACGCCTGGACGGCGCCGGCAAGACCGTCGAGCGAATCGATTTCACCTGGGATGGCGGTCAACTCGTCGAACAGGCGCATGGCGGGGCCGGCCGGCGTCCGTTCGCCGTAGCCTGGGACTGGGAACCCGGCGGCGACGCGCCGGTCAGCCAGCGCGAGTGGCCGCTGGACCAGGCCACCACCCAACAACAAGTCAATGAGCGATTCCTCGCCATCGTCACCGACCTTGTGGGCAGCCCGACCGATCTCGTCGACGAGGCCGGCACCGTGGCGTGGCACGGCGAGACGTCATTGTGGGGCGCGATGGTGTCCCAGTCCGGTTCGGCCTACACGCCGCTGCGGTTTCCCGGCCAGTACCACGACTCCGAAACCGGCCTCCACTACAATCTCTACCGCTACTACGACCCGGAAACTGGCCGCTATCTTTCGCACGATCCGCTCGGACTCGATCCCGCGCCGGACAGTTTCGCCTATGTCACCAACCCGACCGGCTGGATCGATCCGCTCGGGTTGACCAAGAGGAAGCAGTGTGCGACGGGACCGTCAGGTCCAGGCTCCGGATCGGGTCGGCCCGCGAAAAAGCAGAAGCCCGGGCCGAATGTACGGCCCGTTCCGCCGACGGTCAGGCGTAAGCCGGGCGCTCCGCCGAACGGGACATACGGCGACAGGACACAGGAACAAAAGCGGCTGGCTGATGCCTTTGAAGACGTGAATAAGAATCCCAAGAAGGTATCTGGCACGACGCATAATTCGGAGCATGCGGCAGGCTACGATGTCCTGGTCCACAAGTGGAAGGAAGCGGGACTGGCCACCGGTCGGCGTGGTGGCACCGAGGAGAAGTGGGTCGAGGACAATGCGCCCGCGTATATGGAGCAGACGTCGATGCATGTCCCGCACGACGGCACTGGAACCCAGTTCAGTGGCGGCAAGCAGGGGAATGCTCGGCCGGCGTTCGGCCAGTATGACGAGAATGGGAACGTCTTGCGGGGGGACGACTACAAGAACAACTTCCGCGACTCACAGTTCAACGCCATGACCGACACCGCTGAGGGCGGCAAGAACCAGATCAGCAACATGGTCCAGCTCAACCAGTTGGGTTACGCCCATCTTCAGGACGCGCAAGGTAACCACTCGTATCAGAAGTCGTTCGGCGATAACGACAAGTCAGCCGACGCTCTCGAGACCAGGCAGACTGACGACTCGTACGATCACATGCTGGCGAATATGCGGGATCGGGGCGAGGGAGTCGCGTACGGTGACGTCATTTCGGACGGGAAGGGTGGATACACGAAGGGTATTTCCTACACCGAGCCGGCGGACGCACATTCCTTGGCGGAGATGGAACTCGCACACAAGGCGGCACGGACGGGCCAGTGGCCGACCCAGGCGGAGATCGATACCACTCTGGCGAAATACGGCGTCCAGCCCAAGGACAACTCGAGTGACAGCGGTGGCGATCCGATGGACACCGACTGACAGTTCGAGGCGCGCTCTGTGGTGGGGACGAGCAACTCGTCCCCACCACAGGAGCCGATGTCGCTCAGGGGATCAGCACCGGACGCCGGCCGCCCTGGCTCCGGTGCCAGACCTCGTCGACCCGGTCCAGCGGGACACGGTCGATGTCGACCCGGATCTTTCCGTCCCGCAACAGCCCGTAGAACTTCCGGATCGCGGCCGCCACCTGTTCCCGGTCGCCCGCGGTCCCGGTTCCCACGCCGACGATCTCCAGCCCGGCGCTGCGCAGCACGGCGGCGGGCAGGGTGATGTCCTCGCCCGCCATGGATCCCACCTGAACCAGCCGGGTGCGTAGATTCCTGGCCTCGGCGTCATGCCTGATCAGGGTCCGGATCAGGACCTCGGTCGGATGCCCCCACAGGTAGTCGACGATCAGGTCCCAGCCGTCGCCCGCCTGCTCCCGGTACGCCTGGGCCAGTGCCTCGTCGGGCTGGTCGACCCGGATCACCGCGTTGGCGCCCAGTTCCAGCAGCTCGTCGAGGGCGGCCTGGTTGCGGCCGGTCGCCACGATGTGCCCGGCGCCGCGCAGGTGAGCCAGCTGCACCGCCAGTTTCCCGGTGACCCCGGTGGCGCCCTGCACCAGGACGCGCGAGCCGGGCTCCACCGGGCCCCGGTGGTAGACGGTCTGGAACGCCGACATGCCCGGGTTGAAGGCCGCCGCCGCGACCGCCGGGTCGAGCCCGTCCGGGATCGGGATCAGCGCCGCCGGATTGACCGCGACCTGCTCCGCCATGCTGCCGCCGGCCATGTTCATGAACAGGACCCGCCGGCCGTCACCGAGCTCGCCGGCGCCGATCCATCCGCAGATCGCGGGGACGTCCGGCCGCGAGTAGTGCGCGCCGGCCACCCGGCCCCTGTCGATGGCGTTGATCGGCGCGGCGAGCACCCGCACCAGAACCTCGCCGTTCGTGGGTACTGGTGCCGGCACGTCCTCCGCGCGAGGCGTGCCGCCGATCTCGTGAACCACTGCCGCCTTCATGTCGTGCTCCCTGCGTCGAAGTTACGTACGTCGTACGGTACTGCGTACCTAAATAGTTCCGGTACGATGTACGAGATGTCAAGGAGCACGCCCGGACGACCTCCGCGGTTCAGCAGGGAACGGCTCGCGCAGGTGGCCTTCGAGATCGCCGACCGCGAGGGGTTCGAGGCTGTCTCGATGCGGCGGGTGGCCCAGGAGCTGGGCGCCGGCACCATGACGCTCTACAACTACGTGCGCACCAAGGACGAGCTGGTCGCGCTGATGGACGACCAGCTCATGGGCGAGTTGCTGGTCAGCGAGGAGGAGCTGGCGCGACCGTGGCGGGACGCCCTGTCCGCCATCCTTCGTCGCAGCTACCGGATGCGGATGCGGCATCCCTGGTCGCTGGTCGCGCTGCAGAAGGCGGGCTGGGGCCCCAACGCGCTGCGGCACGCCGAGCAGACCATGGCCGCGCTGGACGACTCGCCGTTCAGTGACGAGCAGAAGTTCGCCGTCATGGCCGTCACGGACTCCTTTGTGGACGGGCATGCGCTGCGCCGGGTCGAGGTGACCAGGGAGCAGCGGGCGGATGCCGAGGGGGACATGGTGGTGGGAGATCGCAACCGGCGGACGCTGCTGCTGATCGAGTCCGGTCCCTATCCCCGCATTCGTCGCGGCCTGCTGCCGGGTGGCGGGTGGGGAGCGAAGACGGCGGACTGGATGGACGAAACCTTCGAGTACGGCCTCACCGCCCTGCTCGAAGGGCTCGTCGGACAGCTCTGCGATCAGTGCCGAGACGAATGCAGTTCGACGACCGAGCGCGAGCCGGCCGGCGTGACCGAGCCGACCTCCAGGCCGGCCGACCCCGCCAGTTCGCCGAGTTGATTCAGGCTGCGCTGCCTGCCCCGGACAAAGCACAACATGCGCAGGTCGCCCTCCGTGAACGTGTCGTCCCGCTCGTCGTTGACGTGGTCCACCACGAGCACCTTTCCGGTCTCCGAGGCCGCCTCGGCGCAGCGCCGCAGGATACTCAGGGCGTGCTCGTCATCCCAGTCGCACAGGATGCCGGACAGCACATAGCCGCCCGCGCCGGTGGGAAGGGGATCGAAGAAGCTACCGACCCTGGTGCCAGCCCGCTGGTCGAGGCTGGCGGAGACAATGGCCTGTTCGGCGCGGGCCACCGGTCCGGCCAGGTCGATCACCGTGCCGCGCAGGTTGTCGTGGGCGCGGAGGATCGCGATCAGCAGACTGGCGTTACCGCCGCCCACATCGATGACGTGACCGAGCGTGTCCCACGGGTACGCGGCGACCACCAGCGGCGCGTCCGCCGCCAGCCGCGCGCCCATCAGGGCGTCGAACGACGCCCCGCGCTCCGGGTCGGCGGACAGGTCCTCCCAGAACGGGAGACCGAACTGCCGCGGGAACGCGGGCTCGCCGGTGCGAACGGTGTGCAGCAGCTGGACGAAGCACAGGTCGGCGCGCCCGACCGCGCTTTCCAGATCAAGCCAGACACGGATGCCGTCGGGGTGATCGTCACGGAGCTGCTCGCCCAGGCCGGTCAGCCGGTAACCGCCGGTGTCGTCACGGGACAGCACGCCGGCGGTGACCAGGTGCCGCAACACCCGCCCCAGCGCGTCCGGATCGGCGTCCACGGCTTGGGCCAGGGCCTCGGCGGTGCGGGTGCCGGCGGCGATGTGATCGGCCAACCGCAGCGTTGCCGCCACCCGGACGGCCATCGGAGTCACCAGGTCGGCGGCCGCCCACAGCGTTCCGCCCCACCCGGTCGTGTCATCGGCCATAAGGAAGCCCCGGAAATGATCGCCATGGAGACTGGCAAGGGAAATCCCCGCCACTTTCAACATATAGCGCACTGGGGGGCTTGCGGCAAGACCAGGGTGGTGCCGCAGAATAGCGCGCCGAGGCCGGAACGCGGGGAAATGGAGTGGGGAAATGTGTGTGTTGCTGTCGACCTATGACTCCGGGCGACGGCCGAGCCCCGTCGGTCGCGGAGACCGGGCCGCGCCCAGCGCGATCAGCGCCGACGGAGCGTGGCTGGCCGCGGGCCGGCTGCTCGACGTGATCGGCCGGAACGGCCGCTGTCGGCCTGAGTCGGACGGCTCATCAGGCCACGAGGAGGGCGTGCCGTTTTGCTGGGCACTTGACAAGAGGTAGATAATGAAAAGTCGGCGTGTTCTCCAAACCCGACGGAGAACTCACCGAAACTGGAACCAGATTAGCCACTGTGAGGGGCATGTGTCAACTCAGGGGTATGACGAGGAACTGCGATCCGAGCAGAGCTACGTGGCCGACCTGTACGCGCGGCTCGACGCCGAGCGCGCGCGGGTGAAGGGCCGGTTCGCGGCGGCGCTGCTGGGGAACGGTGGCACGCTCCTGGAACGCGATATCGAGGTGCACGCGCTTGCCAAAGAGATGAAGCGGCTGGACGTGGCGGACCACGGGCTGTGCTTCGGCCGGTTGGACTCCCTTTCCGGAGAACATTCCTACGTCGGCAGGATCGGCATTCTGGACGAGGAAAACGATTTCGAACCGCTGCTGCTCGACTGGCGTGCGCCGGCCGCGCGCCCCTTCTATACCGCCACTCCGGCGAATCCCGAGAACATGCGTCGGCGGCGTCAGTTCCTCACCCGCGGGCGTCAGATCGTCGACTTCACCGACGAGGTGCTCGGCCGTCCCGAAGCGGGCGATCGCGGGGACACGGACGCCGTCCTGCTCGCGGCGGTCAACGCACCGCGCGGCGAGGGCATGCGCGACATCGTGGCGACGATCCAGGCCGAGCAGGACGAGATCATCCGGCTCGACCACCCCGGGGTGCTGGTGATCGAGGGCGGCCCCGGCACCGGGAAGACCGTCGTGGCGCTGCACCGCGTCGCGTACCTCCTCTACACACAGCGGGACCGGATGGAACGCCATGGGGCGCTCGTCGTCGGGCCCAACCCGGCGTTCCTGACCTACATCGGCCGCGTCCTGCCATCATTGGGCGAGTCCGACGTGGTGTTCATGACCGCCGGCGACCTCGTGCCCGGCCTGCACGTCACCGCCGAGGACACCCCGGAGGCCGCACGGCTCAAGGGCTCGCTGAAAATCCTGGACGTGCTCAAGGCGGCGATCGCCGATCGGGAGCGGCTGCCTGAACATCCGGTGCATATCCGGCTGGGCACCGTCACCGGCCGCATCGATGCCGAGGTCGCGGAATGGGCCATTCAGGAGGCGCGTGCCAGCGGACTGCCACACAACGAGGCCCGCGCGGTGTTCACCGAGATCATCACGTATGTGCTCACCGAGCGGGCGATAGCGCGGATGGGCCGTGGCTGGCTGACCCGGGACAATCGCAACGAATGGGAGCGCCAGCGGGCCGGTCTGATCAAGGAACTCGCCGGCAACGACGATTTCGCCGCCGTGATCGACGAACTCTGGCCGATCCTCAAGCCGGAAGAAGTATTGGCACCGCTGTATTCCTCGCGTGGACGGCTTCGGGCCGCCGGCGCCGACCAGGCGTTGTATCGCGTGGACGGCGCCGCCTGGACGGTGTCGGACGTACCGCTGCTGGACGAACTGGTCGACATGCTCGGCGACGACAGGACGGCCGAGGAGGCCGCCGAACGGGCCGCCGCGCGGAAACGGAAGGCCGAGGCCGCGTACGCGGAAGAAGTGTTGGACAGCATGGTCGAGCGCCGGGACATGATGGACGACGAGGACCACCTGATCGCCCAGGACCTCCTCTACGCCGAGGACCTCGCGGAACACTTCGTCGAGCGGGACACCCGTGAGCTCGCCGAACGTGCCGCCGGGGACCGGGACTGGACGTATCGGCATGTCGTCGTCGACGAGGCCCAGGAACTGTCCGAAATGGATTGGCGGGTGCTGATGCGGCGCTGCCCTAGCCGCTCCTTCACCGTGGTCGGCGATCTCGCCCAACGCCGGTCGGAGGCCGGAGCGACGTCGTGGGCCGCGATGCTGGACCGGTACGTGCCCGGCCGTTGGGTCTACCGGTCGCTGACCGTGAACTACCGCACGCCCGCGGAGATCATGAACGTCGCGGCGGGGCTGCTCGCCGAGTTCGCACCCGGCGTGAGGGCGCCGGAATCGGTCCGTGCCACCGGCGTGAAGCCGTGGTCGAGGCTGGTGACCGAGGAGGAACTGCCCGGCGCGATCGAAGAGTTCGTTCGGGCCGAGGCCGGTCAGGAGGGCACCAGCGTCGTGATCGGGCCGGCGGACGTGCCGGGCGCCATGCTGCCGACGGAAACGAAGGGCCTGGAGTTCGACGCCGTCCTGGTCGTGGAGCCGGAGCGGATCATCGCCGACGGTCCGCGCGGCGCTGCCGATCTCTACGTGGCCCTCACCCGCGCCACCCAACGCCTCGGCATCCTCCACCTCGGCCCACTTCCGCACGCCCTGACCGACCTGGTCGAACCCGACACCGGCACAGCGGCCGACGCCCAACAGCCCGCCGAACTGAACTAAGGAGGTCTGGGTGCCGATGTCTGATCTCAGTAGCCTGTTCTCGGATTTCACACGGTCGGCGTTTCGTCTGGAAACGCTCCAGACCTACACGATCCCTCGCGATCTGGCTTCGTACGAACGGTTCCTTGCCGTGGAGCCCAAGCCGGACGATTACAACGCCACCTGGGAGGCGTCTGTGCGCAAGCATGTCGCCGCCGGGAAGATCATGCAGCGGGCGAAGATTGTGCGCCGTCCCTTCACCGACTACACCCGCTACCTGTTCGCGTGGGCCATCCCGGGCAACTCTGCCGCCGGCGAGGACTACCGCATCCTCGATCTCACCGACCGAGACATAGGACTACCGGATCAGGACTTCTGGTTGTTCGACGATCGGACGGTGTTGCTGCTCCACTTCAACAAGGACGGCACACTGCGCGATCGTGCCCTGGCCGACCCCGGCAAGCTCGATCAGTACCGACTTTGGCGTGATCTCGCCCTGGCCGAGGCAGTGCCATTCGGCGAGTATTCGCACCGAACGTGACGTTCACCAGATGGGTCGGTCATTGGGTTGCTCGACGAATACGGGCCAGGGCCACCCGAAGCCATTGCCCGCCGGCCAGACGCTCCAACGTCTGGCCGGCGCAGCGAGGCAGTAGCGCGGCGACTGTCGCCTGGACTTCGTTGGGCGTGTTTCCCAGAGTTGGCCGGTGGGCGATCACGGCAAGCCTCGATTTCAGTGCGATCTCTACCCTGCCAGAGTAGAGATCGGACTGAAATCGCTCGGTGGTTGGGGAAGTAGCTAGTCGTCTTGTTTCGGGAGTTCGGTGGCGAGGTCGTCGATGACGTTGGTGATGACGGCTCGGGCGGCTCGGCCGTAGCTGGCGGCCTGGGCGAGTTGGTCGAAGATACGGCTGTAGAGCTGGATTTCTTGGGGTTGGGCTAGGTGAAGACCAGCCGAGTAGGTCTCTACGAGGACTGTCCGATCGTCGTAGAGCCAGAATCCATGCCAGGGCGAGACGGTGTATTGCGTGTGGAAGCCGATGATGCCGAGCCGGACGTTGGGCAGTGCCGACAGGGAGATCAGTCGGTCGAGTTGACCGAGCATGACTGCGGGTGGGCACAGGCGGAGGCGGAGCGCGGCCTCGGTCAGCACGAAGTGGAATCGCTTGTCCGGCCGGTAGAAGATGTCCTGTCGCTTCATTCGGCCTTCGACTGCAGCGTTGATGTCGTTGGTCAGGTTGAAGGTGCTGATGGCTTCGGCGAAGCGTGCTCGTGCGTACTCGGAGGTCTGGAGCAGACCGGGGATGACCGTTGCCTCGAACACTCGGAACAGTCGGGTCTTCTGGTCCAACTCCGCGAGTTCGTTTTGACGCGGCCGTAGCCCCGCGCGCATGATGCGACGCCACTCGGCGTACTGGACTTCCAGAGTGTGTAGCGATGCCAGCAGGTTGCCGGTTTCGGCGTCGCTGTGGGTGGCGTGTGTCCAGGCTTGGATCTCGGTGTCGGTCGGCGTCTGTTTGCCGTTCTCGATCTTGGAGACCTTCGTCGGGTGCCAGGCCAGCGTCGCCGCGAGCTCTTTGGCTTTCAGCCCAGCCTGTTCGCGAAGCTCGCGGAGGCGCCGGCCGAGGGCGGTGCGTGCCTGGTGGACGTTAGACGCGCTCGATGTGTTGGGCGCTGGCAAAGTCTTCCCGTCGTTGAGCCTGGTGCCAGGCGGCGTCCCGCCAGTAGTTGTGTTGCACGATCTCGGCCGGGTCCTCGACCAACTCGCCACCCAGGTAGACGGACTGGTCATCGAAGTGCATCTTGATGACCGTGCGCGAGTCGAACATCCAGAAGTCGTGCTGCGGCAGTTCCGCGGCCAGGTCGCGGGCGATGTAGCGAATGTCCTCGCCGGCGGCCACCGTGAACTGCGACGCCCACAACCCGAAACGGCTGTAGTCGGTCAGCGGCACACTGACCACCCGCACCCGGGCGAACGTCCGACCTGCCGTGCGGGCGTCGCGCACCCGCTGGAGCCAACTGCTCGACCACTCCAGATCGTCGGGTTCGCCTGCCAGGAACTTCCGCACCGACTCGTTCTCGTAGGGCGCGTTGTACCAATCCCGCACTTCCAGCCGGAACGCCGTATGCCGGAAGTCCTCGAAGTAGGCCAGGAAGTCCGCACCCGGTTTGATGAGCGTTGTCAGTGGTCCGCCCCATCCTCCTGGTAGCGCCGGGCGTAGAACTTCAGCACCTCTTCCGGGATCTCGATCAACGTCTCGTGATCCGGCACCGGTCCGATCGCCGCCAATGCCTCTGGGTCCGTGACCCGCCAGCCTTGGGCGATGTAGGTCGTCCGGTCCGTCCGGTCCGTAGCGAACAACGTCGGCGAGTTCTCGATATGCGACGCGGGATCCTTGCCGAGGAACCGTACCTGCATCACACCTCCAGAAGTTGCGAGCAACTCTACTGACTTGCAAGTGAATGCTGCGTTCAGCTGATGGTGCGCGGAATCTACGCCACCCTGGATGCGGTCGGCGCTGCTTCGATGGGCGCTCTGCGTGACGACGCACGCAAGGATGCGGAGACGTTCCTGGAGTTCGTGACCGGCGGTCGGTGAAGACCGCGGTCGTGGTGGGGCGGGGGCGGCTCGTCGGGGTCAGCCGGTCGGAGAGTTGGGGCAGACCGTGCCCGTCACCACACCGGGACGGGCGACCGGCCTGGCCGCTGAGATGGCTGCGGGCTCACCGTGAGCCCGCAGGTGTCCATTGAGTGGTCAGTCGGTCGTGGTGTCGTCCGGATACGGTCCGAGAAGGTGCTCGTAGTAGCTCCACACCTCGGAGCTGGCAGCGTCGTCCTCCGCCGTGCCGGCTTCGTTGGCGGGCACAATCCTCGCGACGGGTTCGCCGTGGCGAGTCAGGTTAACTACATGGCCGTGTTCGGCCGCGTCGACGGCCTCCGCCGGGGCGGATGCATGCGGAGGCAGTTCGAAGGATTCCTCGGGATTCACAGAACCATCATACGGGTACTTGGAGGCCAGCCGCATACGCACTGGGCATGTGCCACGCCGGGAGATAGATACGAAGAATAAGCAGAACCGCCGCCGAAGAAACGGCGAAAACCCGACTAATGATACGGGTAGGCATCGACAACGGAGCGCATTTAATGAGCGATCGCTAAAATGCGGACCGGTCGGCCAAGATCATTGAGCCGGGGGAGAGAGGCTGACCGTGCCCGCCGCTACTCCGGGGCGGGCCATCGGTCCAGCCGCTGCGACCGCTGGGGCTGTCATCGCCCTCGCAGCGTCGGTCGCGGTCTATCGCGAGGTCACAATCGGGGTGTCATACCGGTCAGGGCATAGCCCCGACGAGGTCCTGGAAGTAGTCCCAGACGTCGGACTCGGGACCATCCAGCTCTGCTTCGGCCAACGGGACAGGTGCGGCGCCGATGTCTTCCAGCGCCTCATGGTGGTTCTCCGCCGTGCCGGCTTCGTTGGCGGGCACAATCGCCGCGACGGGTGCGCCGTGGCGAGTCAGGTAAACAACATGGCCGTGTTCGGCCGCGTCAACGGCCTCTGCGGGGGCGGATTCATGCAGAGGTAGTTCGAAGGCTTCCGCCGTAATCACGTTCATGAGCATACGTCGTCCGCCACCTCGTTCGCCGCGCGGAGTGGGCGCCGGGGCTGCTTTGTGAGCGACTTCGCAGCGGCACGGCGGGAAGCGAACCGGCGTTCGGTTCCCGAACATCGGCCAAGTCTACTTGCGTGCGCTGCTCGGTGTGTCGAAAAGCACGCGTAACGCCTCGTATGTCACGTCATTAGACAGTAATAGAGGACCGCCCGCAATCCAAGCTTTGTTGCGGGAGGATTGCCGGACGTTTTCGGTAATTTGAACCACAGGTCAGATGCGCGCTTGCCCTGCTCCAACCCGGACGCTGAATCGCAGCGTAAGAGGCGCTCGAACCGGATGAAAGGCGCATGTCTAGGTGAGTCATCTGACGACGCGGCGCCGCACGGTGGTGAAAGCGGCGCCGCAGGCCAGGATCGACCACGCCACCGCGAGCATCCACTCGCCGAGCCGCTGGTAGGGAGTGGTCTCCGAGTCGAGAGGCACATTCACGATGACGGCGCCCTGGAATGTCGACGGCCGCCAGGCCAGCAACCGGCCACGGGAGTCGAATGCCGCGCTGTCGCCGGACAGTCCGGCGTGCACGACAGGGTGACCAACCTCGACCGCGTGCACCGCCGCCTCGGCGGCCAACTGGGGTTGCGCCCAACTGCCCTGGAATGTGGACGTGGAACTCTGATACGCGATGATCCGCGCGCCGAGTTGAACCTCGCGGCGCGGCATGTCCGAGAAGGTCGCCTCGAAGCTGATCAACGGCCCGATGGTGAGTGGACCGTCGTTCAGCACCGTCAGTTCGGCGCCGCGCCGGCGGTCCACGGCGGCGGCCCTCGTGTGGCTGGTGATCCAGTCCAGTAGCGGCCGCAGCGGAACGTATTCACCGAACGGCACCAGCCGCGTTTTCTCGTAACTGCCCAGTGATCCGTTCGGACCGATCAGCACCGAGGACTTGTAGATGCTCCCGTTCGGGGCCGGCGCGTCCACGTTGACCAGCAGATCCGCGCCGACCTGCCGGGACAGCGCAGTGAGATGCGCCAGGGCCTCCGGGTGGCTGGTCAGGTCGGTGCCGACGCTGCTCTCGCCCCACACGACCAGGTCCACATGCTGGCCGGCCAGACTCGCGGTGATCGCCTCGCCGGCCGCCTGCCGCGCCCCGGCATCCACGATGTTCCCCGGCTGCACCAGCGCGACCCGCACGGTCGGCGCGGGCGCCGGTACCGGCCCGAACGCGAACCACAGCGGTCCGACCGCGGCGCAGGCCACCGCCACGACCAGCGTGATCAACCGGCCGCCCCAGGCCCGGTGCAGGATCAGGGCGGTGACCGCCGTGTTGACCGCGACGATCAGGAACCCGGTCAGCCACACCCCGCCGATCGCCGCCGACGCCAGCGTCGCCGGCTGGTTCCACTGCGACGCGCCGAGCAGCGCCCACGGTCCGCCCAGGCTCTGCCAGGACCGCACCGACTCCGCCGCGATCCAGGCGCTCGGCAGCACCACGATCGCGGCGAGCGTCCGGCCGACCGTGATCTTGCCCGCCAGCAGCCGGTGACACGCCCACCCCCACGGCAGCCACAACGCGCCGAGCAGCGCCGCCATGACGGCCAACAGCGGACCGATCGTCGGCGCCAGCCAGTATTGCGTCGCCATGATGT
>DASVLX010000130.1:0-19293 GCA_036384655.1 Pseudonocardiaceae bacterium | reverse complement strand
TCGGAGCGCAATTGTGCGATAGCGGTGGTGGTCGTCGCATAGGCCACGCTGGTGCCGCCGACGAGCGCGGCCAGTGGATAGGCGATCAACACGTTCGGCACGAAGGACAACGCGAGCAACGCTATACCGAATCCGGCCGCGCCGATGATGATCGAGCGCAGGTCAACCCTGGTCCGGCGCGCCACCACCAGGGTGCCGAGCAGTCCGCCGACGCTGAACGCGGCATAGACGAGAGTGTATTCGGCATCGCTGCCGTTCAGGCCCTTTTCCACGAAAAGCGGCAGCACGACGGTGAAGTTGTAGCTGGCGGTGCCGATGATGAGCAGCATCAGGAACGAGATCCACAGCTCCGGCACATGCGCCACATAACGCAGCCCGGCGCGGATCTGGCCCTTGCCCGGCGGAGTCCGGGGCGTCCGGCGCAGTTCACTGGCCCGCATCATCTTCAGCGCGGCCAACACGACCAGATAGGACGCCGCGTCGATGGTGAAGCACCAGCCGAATCCGAGGGTGACGATCAGCGCACCGGCGATCGTCGGACCGATCACGCGGGATATCGCGTTCATCGCGCTGTACAGCGTGACCGCGTTGGACACCTCGTGTTCCGGCACCATCTCGTTGAGGAACGACCGGCGGTCCGGGTTGTCGAAGGACAGCAGTACCCCGCCGGCGAACGAGGTGACGAAGAACAGGAACAGCGGCACATGCGGCAGGAATGCCAGCAATGCCAACACACCCGACTCGACCATTTCCAGGCTCTGCGTCAGGTACAGGAGTTTGCGTTTGTTCGACCTGTCCGCCACCAGCCCCGCCCAGGCCGAGAGGACCAGGATCGGGCCGTACTGGCAGAAGGCGAGCAGGCCGACCGCGGTCCCGCTGCCGGTGCGGTGCAACACCAGCAGCGTGATCGCGACGTTGGTCAGCCAGTTGCCGCTGTTGGAAATCAGCTGCCCAACAAAGAACAGCCGGTAGTTCCGCACCCACAGCGACGAGAACGTCCGGTGTACCAGCCCGAGTCGCTCGGGCAGCGGTTCCCTCGGCAGGCCGCCCGGAACGAGCCCGGTCACGCCAAGGGAGCGAGGGCGTTGGCCAGCGGCTCCAGGCACGGACCGGTCGAATCGGAATAGATGGGATAAAAGTGATCGAACGTCCAGCCGGATTCGAAAACTTCGATCTCGAAGCGCATACCTTCAGCCTAAAGGGCGGGCCCGCACTACTCGGCGGACCCACCCGTGGCGAGTCGCATCAGGTCCGATTCGAGATTAATGGACAGTTCGGAGCCGCCGGCACTGCCGTACTCGTGCTGATAGCTCTGCCAGGACTCGTCACGGACCTGCCGCGCGAATCCGCTTTCCATCAGCAGCACGAGCTCGAACGCCGCTCGGTCGATGCGCTTGTTCAGCGCCGGGTCGGCCCAGTCCTCCGGCGCGGCGAACAGCGATGTCGGCACGGTCGTGGTGCGCAGGTAGGCGAACAGCGCCCGCATCTGGTCGTCGACGACGAGAGCGTGCCGCGCGGTTCCCGCGGTGGCGGCGAGGATCACCGGCTTGGCGATCAGCAGGTCGTTGTCCAGGATCTGGAAGAACGACGTGAACAGCCCGCTGGCGCCGGCCTTGTAGACCGGGGTGCTGGCGACGATCCCGTCGGCGTCGCCGAGCGCGGCGATCGCCTTCCGCAGCTTCGGCCCGATCAACTGGGACACCAGCGCGGTCGAGATCTCGGTGGCCAGTTCGCGCAGCGGGATGCGGCTCACCGCCACCTGCTTGCGCCGGTCGCCCGCCAGCCCGACGACTCGCTCGGCGATCCGGTCGGCCAGCATGCCGGTGGACGACGGGTCGCCGGTGCCGCCGCTGACCACCACGAGGCTGACCGGCTGAGTCGTGGGCTGGGGGTTCGAGTGCCGGCCGTTGTTCTTCAGCGTGCTCATCTGCGTCGGTCCTCGTTCCTGTCGGTCGACTAGTTCGTGTCGGTGTCCCTGTCGTTCGTCGCCAGTCCGGTGTCCGGTGGGCGGCGGGCCAGTTTCCAACAGATCGTTTCTAGCTGTTCCAGTTCGTTCGCGCTCAGCGGGGCGGCCACCGCGCGCGCGACGCTGCGCGCGTGGCGCCGTCCCACCTCCCGCTGCGTGGCCGCGCCCGTGCTGGTCAGAGACAGTGCGAGGCCGCGTCGGTCACTCGGATCGGGTGCCCGCTGGACGAGTCCGCGTTCCACCAATCGGTCGACCATCCGGGACAGCGCCGGCTGGCTCAGCAGCACGAACCTGTTCAGCTCGGCCAATTTCACCGGCCGTGGACATTTCGACAGCGTGTACAGCACGTCGTACTCGCGCATGGTCAGCTCGCCCCAGATGTCATCGGCCGCGAACTGCTTCATCAGCGTCGCGTACGCGGACATCAAGGCTTCCCAGGCGTCGTTGGCCCGTCGCGTCTCGCGTGCCACGGCGTTGCGTGCGGCCGTGTCGCGTACGGCCGTGTTGCTTACAGCCGTGTCGCGTGCGGCCGTGCCGCCGGCCATCGCCTCCGTGGGCATCACAGGCTCGGGTAGGTGGTCCGCTGTGACGGGTCGGTGTCCTGATAAGGGGACGAACCCGTCACATTGTCGCCACGGTTGGCGTTCGGGCGCGGCTGGCGTGCCGGCTGGTCGCCGTACTTCGCGCGAACCAGGCTGGCGTGCGTGGGCGCGTCCGGCACCTCCGGGTCACGCCGGGCGGCCATCTCCTTGCGCAGCACCGGAATGACCTCCTCGCCGAGCAGGTCGAGCTGGTTCAGCACCGTCTTCAGCGGCAGACCGGCGTGATCCATCAGGAACATCTGACGCTGGTAGTCGCCGAAGGATTCGCGGAAGGTCAGCGTCTTGTCGATGACCTCCTGCGGGCTGCCGACCGTCAGTGGCGTCATTTCCGTGAAGTCCTCCATCGTGGGCCCGTTCCCGTAAACCGGGGCCTCGTCGAAGTAGGGCCGGAATTCACGTTTGGCGTCCTGCGAGTTCCGCGCGATGTACGCCTGGCCACCCAGACCGACGATGGCCTGCTTCTGGCTGCCGTGGCCGTAGTGCTCGAAACGCTGCCGGTAGAACCGGATCAGCCGCATGAAATGTTCCTTCGGCCAGAAGATGTTGTTGGCGAAGAAACCGTCACCGTAGTAGGCGGCCTGTTCCGCGATCTCCGGGGTACGAATGGAGCCATGCCACACGAATGGCGGAACGTCGTCCAGCGGCCGCGGAATCGACGTGAATCCCTGCAGGGGCGTGCGATATTTGCCCTTGAAGTCGACGACGTCCTCCCGCCACAACCGGTGCAGCAGATTGTAGTTCTCCAGCGCCAACGGGAGGCCCTCGCGAATGTCCTTACCGAACCACGGATACACCGGCGCGGTGTTGCCGCGGCCGATCATCAGGTCCATCCGGCCGTGCGACAGGTGCTGCAGCATCGCGTACTCCTCCGCGATGCGCACCGGGTCGTTGGTCGTGATCAGCGTGGTCGCGGTCGACACGACCAGCCGGTGGGTCGTCGCCGCGATGTACGCCAGCAGCGTGGTCGGCGAGGACGAGAAGAACGGCGGGTTGTGGTGCTCGCCGATGGCGAACGCGTCCATGCCGACTTCTTCGGTCTTCTGGGCGATCCGCACGATCGCGTCGATGCGCTCCGCCTCGCTGGGGGTCTCGCCCGACACCGGGTCGCGCGTGATGTCGCTGACCGAGAAGACTCCGAACTGCATGCCCCTGCACCTCCATCGCTCCAGTTGTATGCGTTTGCATGTACTGGAACGGTGGAGGCCGCCCGCCTATTCCGCGGGCCTCCGCCTGCTCACCAGCGACCGGGCGCTGGCCGGCCGGCCGGCACCCGGCGGCCGCTGAGCTGCACGATCCGGATGCGGATCACCTGGTCCACGCTCTCCACGCGGCCGAGCGCCACCACGCTCCATCCGCGCCGAGCCGAGGCGTCGACGTCGTCGATCTCGAACGCGACGATCTCGTCACGGCGGACACCGATCGGGTCGTCGTGCGGGCTGCGCAGCACAAGGTGGTCGCCGCGGCCGTCCTCGTCGTGCTCGGCGGTGAAGGCGGCCATCCGAACGGCCGGCATCGCGTCCTCGATGAACACCACCCTGCCGAGGCTGGCGGTCCGCAGCCGCGTCCAGCATTCCCGCAGGTTCAGCTCGGCGGGCGGGGCGGGAGCGAGGTCGGCCGCGCTCGAGCCGACCCAACCCGTCGACAGGTGCTCGGGTAGGACGAGCTTGCGGCCGGTCAGGTACTGCACGCGGACCTTGATGACGTGGTCGAGCCAGCCGTGCTGCCACGGGCGCCGGATCGGCTCGATCCGCGCCAGCGACTCGTCCCGGTCCGACACGATCTCGGTTCCACCGACCACGACCACGCTGTTCACGACACCGGTCTCGCTGTCGACCTGGTCCGCCTGGAAGGCGACGACCTGGTTGCGCAGCGTTCGGTTCTTGCCCCCTGGCCTGGACCAGATGACGACCTGACCGTCTACGACGCTGAAGTTCACCAGGCGAATCGCCGGCATGGCCTGTTCGGTGAACACGAGCCGACCGACCGGGGTGCCGCGCAGCGTTGACCAGCACTCGCGCACCGACAGGGCGCGCGGTGCGTCAATGACCGAGCCGGCCGGGCCGGAAGATCCCGACTCCGCCGAGCCCGAGGATGGTGTGTGCGACATGAACGCGGTCATTGTGGGCTCCTGGCTGCACGAGCGCCCGGTGCCTGTCACCGGGCAAACCCCAGCATGTCCTCGACCATGAGGTGATCCCAGGGGCGCACGTCGTCACCGGGCAGGGTCCAAGGACAGTCCGCGTATCGCCCGAAGTGAGTAACGTGATCACCGGAACGGCCCCAGGCCGTCCGCTCCGCGAGGTTCGTCCGCATGTTCCCGTCACTGCGCTGACCGCCCAGCTGGTGGGAGGCTTTGCGGCCTTCTCAAGATCCATGGTCCACTCGGGGTGTGGCAACGAATCTTCCGCTCATCGACATTTCCCGGTTTCGTGCGTCGGCCGGCGAGCGCGCCGAGTTCCTCACCGAGCTGCGTCGGGCCGCGCACGATGTCGGGTTCTTCTATGTCGTGGGGCATGGCGTGCCGGAGTCGGTGACGGCGGACATCTTCCGCGCCGCCGAGCGCTTCTTCGCGCTGCCGCTGGAACGGCGCCTGGAGATCGAGAACATCAACTCGCCCCAGTTCCGCGGCTACACCAGGGTGGGCACCGAACTCACCGGCGGCCGGCCGGACTGGCGGGACCAGATCGACATCGGACGCGAGCGGGAGTCCCTGGTCCTCGGCCCGGACGACCCCGCCTACCTGCGGCTGGTCGGGCCGAACCAGTGGCCGAGCGCGCTGCCCGAGCTGCGTGACATGACGCTGGCCTGGCAGGCCGAGGCGCTGCGGGTCAGCCGCGAGGTGCTGCGCGCGCTAGCCGCCGCGCTGGGACAGGACGAGGGCTACTTCGACGCCTGGTTCGACGAGGACGCGGTGGCGAATGTGAAGATCATTCACTACCCGGGAAGGTTCGAGGAGCCGGGGGACCAGGGCCTCGGCGCGCACAAGGACTATGGCTATCTCGCCCTGCTCCAGCAGGACCGAATCGGCGGCCTACAGGTACTGGACAAGGACGGCCACTGGATCGACGCGACGCCGGTGCCGGGCAGTTTCGTGTTCAATATCGGCGAGATGCTGGAAATCGCCACTCAGGGATATCTGCGGGGCACCGTGCACCGGGTGGTCAGCCCGCCCGCCGGGGTGGACCGCTATTCGATTCCCTTCTTCCTCGGCCCGCGGCTGGACGCGGTGGTCGAACCGTTGAAGCTGCCGGCGGAGCTGGCCGCCGAGGCGACCGGTGTGAGCGACGATCCGAACAATCCGCTGCTCGCGGCGTACGGGAAGAACGCCCTCCTGGGCTGGCTGCGGTCGCATCCCCGGGTCGCCGAGCGCTGGTGGTCGGACGTGCTCGCCGAGCGTGCCGCGGCGCGGAGCTGAAGCCTGATCATGGCGAGTTCGCAGGTTAGTGCTAGAACAACGCATCCTCGTCTCCGCCCCCGACTTCCTTAGCGTCGTTGGAACGAGATCGCTTCCGCTTCTTGACAGGAAATGATCGACGACGAGGTTGTCACTTTGAGCGCCCTTTGAGTCTACTGCCGGCAGAAACGGTTCCCCCAAAGGAGTCTCAAAGGATGGCCACTTCACTGGACCGGCACCTCGCACGGAAGGCACCCGGGGTCGCGTGACCCCCTGCGCCCTGCCGGCTCTCACCGAATCCGCAGTTGTTCAGCTGAAACGCGCATAGTGACCGGCCGTCTGGGTTCGTAGCATCGGATCATCCGAGACCAGACGGCTGGTGATCATGACTGAGGCCCCGCTCCCCCTTGAGGAACTGCACACGTCCGGCGATCTGCTCGCCGAGATCCGGTCACGCGCCACGGAGTTGGGCGCCAATGCCGGCGGCTGGCCGGGCCTGACCTTCTACCGCTACAGCCAGCCGACCTCCCCGAACTGGGAGGAGGTCCGGTCGCTGTCGCTGTGCATCATCGCGCAGGGCCGCAAATGTGTGGTCGCGGACGGCCAGAAACACTGCTACGACCCGTTCAACTATCTCGTGTTGCGCGGCAGTCAGCATTTCACCGCCGAAATCCTGGAAGCGACTCCGACGAAGCCATTCCTGTCGCTGGTGTTGCAGATCGACCCGACGCTGGTGCACCGGGTTTCCGCCGACATTCTGGACCGCCGGGCCACCACGTTCGGGCGGGCGGCGCGTGGCCAGGTCGAGGGCGCGTTCGTCACACCGTTGGACCGCACGCTGATGGCGGCGACCGTGCGGTTCCTGCGGGCCATCGGCGACGGGCCGGACCGGCGGGTTCTCGCGCCGATCTATCTACAGGAGATGGTGTACCGGGTGCTGCAGGCCGAGCAGTACGCGCGGCTGGTCGCGATGGCGGCCAGCGAGGTGGCGAGCAACCCGGTCAGCGAGGTGATCTCCTACGTGCAGGAGAACATGTCCGAACCGCTGACCGTGTCCGACATGGCCGAGCGCGTCGCGCTGAGCCCGTCCGCGTTCTCGCACCTGTTCCGCGAGGTGACCGGGAAGTCGCCGTACCAGTTCGTCAAGGAAATGCGCCTGAACAGCGCCCGCGAACTGCTGATCGAGGGCAGGCTGAGCGTGACCCAGGTGTCCCGGGCGGTCGGCTACGCCAGCACCTCGCATTTCATCAACGAGTTCCGGGACCGGTTCGGCACCACGCCGCGGGCGTATTCCGATCTTCGCTCGCTGGGCGAGCAACTGGGCGGCCGGCGGGGCTGACCTTTGACAGGTCCAGCCCGCCGGCCGCCCAGGGGGAGCGCGACGACTCGAGTGGCCTTCCAGGTGGATGCGGCGCAAGGCCGCAGGCCGCGTGGCGTACGAAACCGGGTACGCGAGCGGCCGAGAACGCCGCGCCGCGCCGCCTGGGAGGCCACAGCTCAATGCACGGGAGCGGCGAGCTGCCCGGCCGCGACCTCCACCAGCCGGTTCGCCAGCGGCGCGGAGGAGGCCGGGTTCTGCCCGGTGTACAGGTTGCCGTCGTTGATCACCAGTGGCTGCCAGGGGCCGGTCGACTCGTAGTGACCGCCGGAACGGATCAGACTGTCCTCCAACAGCCACTTCGCCTTTCCGGCGAGACCGACCTGCGTCTCCTCCCGGTCACTGAAGCCGGTCAGTCGCCGGCCGGCGAACAGCCACTTTCCGTCCTTGCCGAGCGCCGGAAGCAGCGCGGCCGGGCCGTGACAGACGGCCGCGACCGGCTTCCCGGCGGCGGCCAGGTCCCCGACCAGGGCGCCGAACCTCTCCGACACCGCCAGGTCCTCCATCGGGCCGTGTCCGCCGGGCACGAACACCAGGTCGTAGTCGGTCGCGTTGACCTTGTCCAGGTCCGCCGGCGAGTTCAGGGCGTCGGCGATGCTGTCCAGGTAGGCGCGGAAACGCTTGCCCGGCTCCTCGGAACCACCGTTCATCTCGGCCGAGAATCCGGCCTCGTCGGCGGTCGGCCGCGCCGCGCCGGGGGTGGCGATGGTGATGTCGAAGCCTGCTGCGCTGAAGATCTCGTGTGGCACGGCCAGTTCCTCCGGCCAGAACCCGCACGGGTGCCGGGTGCCGTCGGCGAGCGTCCAGTAATCCACCCCGGATACCGCGAACAGTACGCGCGTCATGGTTAATCCCTCTCCGTCGGTTTGGGTCCGTTTCTCGGCATTAACGTGCCGGCAAAGCCGCCCACACGGTAGGCACGTTCGAGCGCCGCGCGCCGCAGTCGTGCTCGAATCCGGCACAGGTTCGGTGGAACGCGCAGCCGCGTCGGCAGCTCTGTTGGAATCGGCATAAGTCCCGCAGGATTCTGCGATGCGACCCCGATCACACCGGCGCTAGCGTCTGGACGTTGTCTCCGGCGTTCCAGGTGGATGTGGGGCAAGGCCGCGGGCCGCGTGGCGTACTCGAGGCACGCGAGCGGCCGAGAACGCGGCACCGCGCCGCCTGGGACGCCGGCACACCAGACGTTCACCAGGAGTTGACATGCCCCGCATCGCGTACCTGGTATCCAGCGCGACCGAGATCGAGCTCGCGGACGGCAGCCGGCATCCCACCGGCTACTTCGCCGAGGAGGCGATCAAGCCGTACCAGCGGTTCGTCGCCGCCGGCGCCGAGGTCGTGGTCATCACCCCGGACGGCCGCCCGCCGACCGCCGATCCGTACGGGCTGGAGCACTTCTTCCACTACCCCGAGGAGGACCAGGACTTCCTCGCCTCGGTGACCCGGACATTCCACCACGATCCGGACGACATCCGGATCACCCTGCACCAGAACACCGAGCTGGGCCTGGCCGCGGCGCGGCGGATCGCCGAGCGGCTTCGGCGGCAGGGCCACAGTGCCGCCGAGGCGCACAAGCTGGTCAGCGCGGCCGCCAAGATCGCCTGGCAGCAGGACCGGCCGCTGGTCGACGTGATGGTGTCCGAGAGCCTGGACGGTGGCCTGTCGCGGGCCGAGCTCCAGGAGGCCGTCGACGAGCTCGACGCGGCCAGCCGCGCGCTCGCCGACGCGCGCAAGGCGAAGCTGGAGGCCATTCCCGGCTTCCGGCATCCGGTCGCACTGTCCGAACTGGACGACGCCCAGCTGGCCGCGTTCGACGCGGTGTTCGCGCCCGGCGGGCACGGTCCGATGGTGGATCTCGCCGACGACCCGCATGTCGAGCGGCTGCTGCGGGTCCTGCACGAGAAGGACTCTCCGATCGCCGCGCTGTGCCACGGGCCGGCGCTGCTGCTGTCGGCGGGCGAGCGCGATGACGGCCAGTGGCTGTTCGACGGCTACCGCATGACGTCGTTCACCGACGAGGAGGAGGACCAGACGGTGCCGGGCCGGCTCGGCCTGCCCTGGTACGTCGACACCGCGCTGAAGAACGCCGGCGCCGTGTTCGATGACGCGCCCGCCGGCTGGACCTCGCATGTGGTCGTGGACCGCGAGCTCATCACCGGCCAGAACCCCGCGTCGACGGAGGCCACCGCTGACGCCCTGCTGAAGGCGCTGGACATCAAATGAGGCTGTTCCCGCACAAGGCGACACACGATTCCGGTAAGGAGCGGACCACAGTGGACACACAACCGGCAACGCGGCCGGACTCCCACGCCGATCACACCGAGAAATCCGACACCGAGAAATCCCACACCGACACCAGCCCCAGCGAGGTGGTGCGGTGGTTCCTCACCGCCTTCCAGAACCGGGACATCGAGACGACGCTGCTGCTCGTCGACCCGAGTGCCGAGGTGAACATCTACTCGGTCGGCGTCCGCGCCGGCGGTGTCGACCAACTCCGGAACCTGTTGGAGCAGACCAGGGACGCCTTCCCGGACCTGCTGCTGACGGTGCGCAACCTGATCGAGACCGGTCCGGTGGTCACCGCGGAGCTCAAGGTCGAGGGCACCCAGGCGGCCGACTACCTGGGCGCCATCAACCAGGAGAAGCACCTGGACGTGGACGAGGCATGGCGGTTCACGGTGTCCGGTGACCGCATCACCGGTGTCGACGCCTACTGGTGCCAGAACCAGCTCTACCGACGCCTGGCCGTGAAGCGGCTCGACCACGTCGCGATCGTGTGAGGAGGAACCAGTGACCACCACGACCATTCCCACGACGCCCACGATTCCCACCGAGCCCGGCCAGAGCCGGTCCCGCGCGGCCGAATACGCGGATATCGTCGCCCGGTTCTTCGACGTCTACCAGGCGCATGACGTCGACGGCATGACAGACATGTGCGCCGACGACGCGGACTTCTCCTACGTGCCCTTCGAGGTGTGGGGGAAACAGCGCGTACTACGCGGCGACGGCAAGGTCCGCACGGTCGGCAAGCCGATCTGGACCGGCCTGATCCACTCCTTCCCGGACCTGTTCAACAACGTGCACAGCATCGACTCGAACGACTCCGGCGATGTCGTGGTCACCTGTGACATCGGCGGAACCCAGCAGATCGCCTGGGGTTTCGCGGAACCGCAGGGCAAGAACTTCTGCGAACCGCATCTGTTCATCTTCCATGTCAACCAGGACGGCCTGATCGACATGGTCAAGGCGTACTGGAACGGCGCGGGAATCAACCAGCAGCTCGGGCATCTCGAGGTCGACTGAGAAGGGAACGCGACAACAATGACGTTGTTGAAACGCGAGGAGTGGCAGAACTTCGTTCGAGACGTCGACTGGACCTATCGTTACGTCGAAGACGAGTCGGTCTATCCGGAATGGCACAGCGGGACCGGAAAGGTGCCGCGCGAGGCCTGGCAGAAATGGGAGGAGGACTACAAGGTCAGCTACCCGGAGTACGTGTCGACCCAGCATGACAAGGAGGCCGCCGCGTACGCCGTGAAGGCCGCCCTGCAGCGGTCCAACGCGTTCGACCAGCTCGATGAGGGCTGGCGATCCTCCACGAAGATGCACTTCGGTGGGGTCGCGCTGGTCGAGTACACGGCGGTGCTCGGCGAGCTCAAAATGGCCCGGTTCGGCCTCAACGCCGCCTGGCGGAACATGGCGTCCTTCGGCGCGCTGGACGAGATCCGGCACGCCCAGATCACCACGTTCTTCGGGCACGAGTTCATCAAGAAGGACCCGCAGTACGACTGGACGCAGAAGGCGTTCCACGCCAATAACTGGGTGTCGATCTCGCTGCGGAACCTGTTCGACAACATGATGACCGCGCCCAACGTCGTGGACCTGGCGCTGGCGCTGCCGTTCTGTTTCGAGACCGGTTTCACCAACCTGCAGTTCGTCGCGCTGTCCGCGGACGCGCTGGAGGCCGGTGACGTCAACTTCGCCAACATGATCTCGTCCATCCAGACGGACGAGGCCCGGCACGCCCAGCAGGGCGGGCCGACCATGGAGATTCTCGTCGAGCACGACCCGGTGCGGGCGCAGTGGGTTATCGACAAGAACTTCTGGGGTTCGGCGCGCGCTTTCGCCGCGCTGACCGGCACGGCGATGGACTACTACACGCCTCTGGAACACCGGAAGCAGTCGTACCGGGAGTTCATGGAGGAATGGATCATCGACCAGTTCATCCACACCATTCAGGACTACGGGCTGAAGAAGCCGTGGTTCTGGGACGAGTTCATGCGCGGCCTGGACACCTGGCACCACGGCCTGCAGATGGGCCTGTGGTACTGGCGGCCAACCCTGTGGTGGCGCCCGAAGGCCGGCGTCAGTAAGGACGAACGCGCCTGGCTGCAGGAGAAGTACCCGAACTGGGAGAAGATCTACGGCGACATGTGGGACACGTTGATCGACAACGTGAACGCCAACAATGTCGAGGCCACCCTGCCGGAAACGCTGCCGTGGCTGTGCAGCATGTGCAACCTGCCGTGCTGCAACGCGGTGCAGACCCGCGGCGGGCGTTGGCGGGTGCCCGACTGGTCACTGAAGTACGACGGCAAGACGTATCACTTCTGCTCCAACGGTTGCCGGCAGATCTGGTGGAAGGACCGCGACAACGTCAATCACGAGACGCTGATCGACCGGTTCCTCGCCGGGCAGATCCAGCCGATGGACGTCGGCGGCATCCTCGGCTACATGGGCCTGACCCCGGACGTGATGGGCGACGACCCCGACTACGAGGCCTGGACCAGGGACTACGTCGGCCGACCGGCATCGGGCCTGGCCCTGGCCGCGGCGAAGGAGTGACCGGACATGCCTGACAGCAACATGCCTGACAGCAGCAGCACCGGGACCGTCCAACTCGGACCGGAGGACCAGGCTCCACAACTGGTTCCGCTCAACGCCGTCTTCGCCAACGACTTCGTGCAGATCCTGGTGGCGGTGACCACCGCCAACACGGTTCGCGAGGTGGCGGCCGCGGTCGCCGGGCATGTCGAGGGCAAGCGGGTGCGGGCCCTGCCCTACGAGAAGGTCGTGTTCCACAACGGCCGCCGGCTCTCGCCGGACATCACCGTGGCCGAGGCCGGGATCGCCCCGCTCGATCACGTCCGCGTCGAATACGACATTCCGGCGGGATCCCCGAAGGAGGGAATGCGGTGAAGAACGCGGTCGGCCCGATCCTGCGGATGGGCGACGAGGTCGAGCAGGTCATCGCGGCCATTGAGGACGACAACCCGGACAAGGAGATCGAGGTCATCGACCGCGGGTCCTATGTGCGGGTGCAGACCGAGGACCGGATGGTGCTCACCGAGGCAACCCTGCGCCGCTATCTCGGCAGGGACTTCGAGATCCGCTCGCTGGGCACCATGATGTCGTCCTTCGCCGGCCGGGCCATCACCACCAGCGACTCGATCACCTGGGAGAACGTGTCGTCCCGCCGGCGGACGATGGCGGGCGAGGGAGCGACGTCATGAGCGAGCAGACCAACGGGCACAACGGCAACGGCGATCACAACGGCAACGGCACTGGCCACAACGGCAATGGCCAGGCCAAGAAGCCGCGCGGCCGGCGGACGTTCAGCGCGTTCGGTGACGTGCGCAAGATGCCCAGCGAGTACGAGGTGATGACGCACGCCCAGAACTGGACGCTGCGCACCAACCGCACGGCGGCGTTCGAGCAGAACCCGTCCTCGCCGCCGAACCTGTGGTTCCTCACCTACCGCGACAACTCGCCGCTGAAGGCCGAGGACTGGGACCAGTTCCGGGACCCGGACGCGCTGACCTACAAGATGTACGTGGCCATGCAGTCCGAGGAGGAGGCCACCACCGGCGGGGTGCTGGAGCAGTACGCGGAGGCCGGCGCCGACGCCAAGCTCTCCCCGGGGCAGGTCGCGCTGCTCGGCTCGGCGTTCACCCCGTCCCGCTACCTGGCGCATGGCTGCCAGCAGATCCAGGCCTACATCGGCTACATGGGTCCGACGTCCTACGCCAGCAACGCGGCCGCGTTCGCGACCTCGGATCTCCTTCGCCGTGTCACGACGATCGCCTACCGGACCCGGGAACTGCAGCTACACCGGCCGGAGTCGGGGATCGGCACGAACGAGCGGCGGATCTGGGAGAACGACGCGGCCTGGCAGCCGGCCCGGAAGGCCATTGAGAAGGCCCTGGTCAGCTACGACTGGGGTGAGGCGTTCACCGCCCTCAACCTGGTGCTCGCGCCGACCATCGAGGACGTGCTGTTCCGGCAGCTCAAGGAGGTCAGCCGGGCCAACGGTGACGAGGAGACCTGGCTGCTGCTGGGCTTCCTGGAGCAGGACAACGCCCGCCGCGAGCGGTGGAGCGGCGCGCTCGCCCGGTTCGCACTGAAGCAGCGGCCGGCCAACGCCGATGTGCTGCACCGGTGGATCGACCGGTGGTCGCCCATCGCCGACGAGGCCGCGTATGGCCTCGGCCAGCTGCTGGAGACCAGGCCGGAGCGCGGTCGTCCGGCCGACCGGGTGGCGACCGCCGCGAAGGCGACTCGGGAAGCCCTGCACCACTCGGTGTTCCAGGCCGTGGCGCCGGCCGCGGCACCGGCGAGCTGAAGGCGGCCTGGGTGACGGACACAGTGACGGACACGGTGACAGAAACACTGACGGACACGGTGACTGACGCGGTGAGCGAAACGAGAGACGACACCGCCGATGCCGTGGCGGATTCCCGGACGGGCCAGTGGCGGGAGGCGATGCCCCTGGACGAGCTGTGGGAAGGCGAGATGGAGGGTGTCGAGGTCGACGGCCACAAGATCCTGCTCGTCAACATCGACGGCGAGATCAGGGCCTATCGAAACAGGTGCCCGCACCAGGCATGGGAGCTCAGTGACGGCGATTTCGACGGCGAGAACATCACCTGTTGCCGGCACCTGTGGACGTTCAACGCGGAAAGCGGCCAGGGCGTGAATCCCGAGAACTGTCAACTGGTCGGCTATCCGTGTTCGGTCGTGGACGGCATGATCATGGTGGACGTGACATGAGCCGGCCACGGTACGCGGTGGTGGGCGGCGGGGTGGCGGGCGCCGCCACCGCCGTCCACCTCCGCAAACTCGGATTCGACGGCGAGATCGTGCTGATCACCGACGAACCGGTGGTCCCCTACGAGCGGCCGCCACTGTCCAAACAGTTCCTCGCCGGCACCGCGGACGCCGACGACCTGCGTGTCCAGCCGCCCGGCTGGTACGCCGACCAGGAGGTCGACCTGCGGCTGGGCACCCGGGTCGAGGCACTGGACGTCGCCGCCAGCGAGCTGCGGCTGTCCGGCCCCGACGGCGGCACGGGCGGCAGCACCGCAGGAGGCACCGAGCGGCTCGGCTACGACGCGGTGGTGCTGGCCACCGGGTCCCGGCCCAGGCGGCTGCCCGGCATCGACGGCGAGCGGGTGCACTACCTGCGGACCGTCGCCGACTCGACGCGGCTGCGCGACCAACTGGCCGCCGCCGACCGGATCGGCGTGCTCGGCGCCGGATTCCTCGGCTGCGAGGTCGCGGCCACCGCCGTCGAACTCGGCAAACAGGTGGTGGTGTTCGAACCCGATCCCGCGCCGCTGCGCCGAGTGCTGGGCGAGGCGGTCAGTTCGGCCCTGCTGGACATCCACCGAGAGCACGGCGTCGACATCCGCGCCGGCGACTACGTCCGGGAACTGACCGACACCGGTCATGGCCTGTTGCTGAGCTCGAACCTGGGCGGTCACGAGGAATGCGACCTGGTCGCCGTCGGCGTGGGCGCGCGGCCGAACGTCGAACTGGCCGCCGAGGCCGGGCTCGCGATCGATCCGGACTCGGGCGGGGTGGCCGTCGACGAGTACGGGCGCACCTCGGCGCCGAACGTCTACGCGATCGGGGACATCGCCGCCCAGCTGCACCCGCGCTACGGCCGGCGCATCCGGGTGGAGCATCACGACACCGCACTGCGGCAGGGCGCGCATGTCGCGGGCGTGCTGCTCGGCGGGACGGAACCGTTCGCCGAGGCGCACTGGTTCTGGTCGGACCAGTACGAGCACACCATCCAGTCGGTCGGCCGGCCGCATGACCTGTCCGACCTGATCACACGGGGTTCCGGGGACGACCGGTCGGTGTCGGCGTTCTCGCTGGTCGATGGGCACATCCAGGCGGTGATCTCGCTCGACCGGCCACGGGACGTGCTGGACGTGCGCCGGCTGCTGTTCACCGAGCACCGGGTGACCGCCGAGCAGCTGCGTGACGCGTCGACGCCGGTGAAGCGGCTCGTGCCGCGCCCGGCCCGGCCCAGCACCCAGGGCAAGACCGCCGCACGGGCATAACCAGGGATTTACGGAGGATGCCATGACCACACTGACCCCATCGACCCCATCGCCGACGCCGCTGGCGGTCCGGGAGTCCCAGGTGCGGGTGGCGGTCGCGGAGGCGTCGGCCGCGATCGCCTCGGTCACCGGGATGGGCGTGGACGCCGCCGTCGGCAGGCTGCGGTTCGGTCCGGGCCGGACCTGCGAGCAGGTGGCAAGGGTGATCGACCGCGCGCTGGCCCGCGCCGATCGTGCCGGCATCGGCCACGACCACCTGGTGATCGCCGGGGGCTCCGCGGAACCGGGCGAGGACATCGTGCGGATCCGTCGGCACGCGCTGGGCAACGCCGACTGGATCAGCACTCCGACCTCGGACGTGCGGATCGAGCTGCTTCCGGCCGGGATCGCCGCTCTGCCGATCGAGCCGCCGATGGAGCCGCCGACCGAGCTGGAGCCCGAAGGGCCGGCCGTGGAGTCCGAGGAGTCGCCGGCAGCCGTCACAGGCCGGCACTCCGACGTGGTGATCGAGGCGCTGTACGAGGTGCTCGACCCGGACCTGGGCATCAACATCGTCGATCTCGGGTTCGTGCGCGACGCGACCGTGGACGACAACGGCGTCGCCACCATCACCATGACCCTCACCTCCCCCACCTGCCCGGTCACCGGGGTGATGGAGGACCAGATCCGCACCGCGCTGCTGGAGTCCGGCCGGGCCACCGACTTCCGCGTCGACTGGGTGTGGCGGCCCGCCTGGCGACCGGCGGACATCACCGACGACGGCCGCGAACAGCTGCGCGCCATCGGATTCAGCAGTTTCTGATTCCCCTCTCGTTCTGATTCCCCTTTCGCAGCGACGAAACCCCGAGGAGCGTGATATGTCGTATGTCGTCATCGCGACCTGGCGTGCGAAACCCGGCCAGGCTGATCACATCCGAAAAATCCTGGAGACTTTGACCCCGATCAGCCGGGCCGAACCCAAAGTGCTCTCCTATCAGGCACATATCAGCCTGACCGATCCCGACCTTTTCGTGATGGTCGAGAAATACACCGATCCCTCCGGATACGAGGACCACAGGGCCAGCGAGCCATTCCAGTCGTATGTCGTCGGCGAGGCGCTGCCCAACCTGGCCGAGCGGAACGTCCAGGCGTTCGAGGACATCGGCTGACCGCACTGAAACGGACAACAGCATCATTTCGGACACCACCGTGGGTCCGTTCGTCGTAGACTCGCCCCACCAGGCGGTGTAACGGCCGTCACTGGGGGCCGGGTGTTCAGTGCGCGCAGGAGGCTGAAATGACACGGACGGTCCCCCCGCTGGAAGAACGCATGACGGCCGGCGACCTCATCGCCGAACTCGCCGGCCGGGCCCCCGACACCGGGCCGAACGGCGGTGACTGGCCGGGGCTGACGATCTACCGGTTCCACGAGCCGACCCAGCCGAGCTGGGAGGAGGTCAGTTCACTGTCGCTGTGCGTGGTCGCGCAGGGCCGTAAGCGTGTCACCGTGGATGGCCGGCCGTACAGGTACGACCCGTTCAACTACCTGGTGTTGAACAACCACATGCACTTCCAGGCGGAGATCATCGAGGCCAGTGTCACCAAGCCGTTCCTGTCGCTGGTGTTGCAGATCGATCCCGCCGTGGTGCGGCGCGTCTCGGTGGAGATGCTCGAACAGCGACAGAAGGCGATGGTCCCGGCACAACGCGAGGACTCGTCGGAGCAGGTGTTCGTGTCGGCCCTCGACACGGACCTGATGGGTGCCGTGGTCCGCTTCCTGCGTGCCCTGTCCACCGGCCCGGACCGGCGGATTCTCGCCCCCGCCTACCTGCAGGAGATGGTCTACCGGGTGCTGCAGGCCGAGCAGTGCGACCGGCTGCTGCGGATCGCGGCAGCGCAGCAGAACAACGACCCGGTGTCCCGCGTGGTGGCCTATATCCGTGACAACCTCGCCGAACCGCTGACCGTGGCGGACATGGCCGAACAGGTCGCGATGAGCCCGTCGGCGTTCACCACGTTGTTCAGGTCGGCCACCGGAAAGTCGCCGTATCAGTTCGTGAAGGAGATGCGGCTGTGTCAGGCGCGGGAACTGCTGATGCGCGGCAACGGCACCGTGTTGTCGGTGTCCCGGGCGGTCGGCTATCTCAGCGTCTCGCATTTCATCAACGAGTTCCGCCGGCGGTTCGGCCTGCCGCCGCGCGCGTACTGCGACCTCGATTCGCTGAGCACCGCCCTCACCTCACGCCGCGACCACAGCTGAGGTGCTGGCGATCCGGGCCGCTGATCCCACCAACTGATCCGGCGGGATCGTCCCACCGAAGGTTTCTTACGATGCATCCGATCGCTGTCGCTCGCGCGGGACCATCGGGAAGGATGATCAGCAGGCATGCTCGCCGTATCCGGGACCACCCTCCTGTTGTTCGTGCACATCCTGGCCGCCACCCTCTGGGTCGGCGGCCAGTTGACTCTCGCGGTGTTGGTGCCGGTGATCCGCAAGGTGGGCGGCGGTGTCACCAAGATCGCCGCCGCCCGGTTCAACCAGGTCGCCTGGCCAGCGTTCGCGGTCCTGATCATCACCGGGGTCTGGGTCATCCTCCTGCACGGCGGCCCCGCCGGGGGTGTCTACCGGACCACTCTGATCGTCAAGCTCGTGGTGGTCGCCATCTCCGGTGTCACCGCGCTGCTGCACGCCAGGGCCCGTAGCAAGGCCGGCACGGCGGTGTTCGGCGCGCTGACGGGGGTCAGCGCCCTCGCCGCGTTGTTCATCGGCGTCGAACTCTCCGCCTGACCGGCTGCTTCCGGCCCGAGGGCCGGCATAGGCTTGATCGTGGAGCGGGATCAAGCCAGGGGGTGGCCACGGTGAGTCTCAGGGTCGATGTGCCGTCGACGCTCATCCGCGGAGACGTCGACGAGGGCTACGGGCCCGTCGCCGACGCCTTCCGGCGCAACTTCGCCGAGCGCGGCGAGATCGGCGCGGCCTGCGCCATCTACCGGGATGGCAAGAAGGTCGTCGACCTGTGGGGCGGCTACCGCGACGGGCAAACCCGCGCCGAATGGCGGGAGAACACCGTGGTCGTGGTGTTCTCGACGAGCAAGGGCATGTCGGGGCTGGCACTCGCGCTGGCGCATTCGCGGGGCCTGCTCGACCACGACCAGCGTGTCGCGAGCTACTGGCCCGAATTCGGCTGGCGCGGCAAGGAGAACGTCACGGTCCGGCAGTTGCTGTCCCACCAGGCCGGCCTGCCGGTGATCGAGGTGCCGCTGACCATCGCGGATCTGGCGAACCACGATCTGGTGGCCGCGGCGCTCGCGCTGCAGCGGCCGCTGTGGGAGCCCGGAACCCGGCACGGGTACCACGCGATCAGCCTCGGTTGGTACGAGAGCGAGCTGCTGCGCAGGGTGGACCCGGCCGGTCGGTCGATCGGGCGCTTCTTCGCGGCGGAGATCGCCGCGCCGCTGGGGCTCGACTTCTACATCGGCCTTCCGGACGATTTCGATCTCGACCGGCGCGCCACGATCCACGGCCGCAGCCGTTACGCGGGGCTGCTCCATCTCGGGGAGTTGCCGCGCGGACTGCGCCAGGTGCTGGTCAACCCGAAGAGCCTGTTCAGCCGGGCCTTCGC
>DASVLX010000129.1:0-28664 GCA_036384655.1 Pseudonocardiaceae bacterium | reverse complement strand
GCCTGGAGCGTTACTCGAACGCCATCGCGGCCGCGTCCTGGGACTCGGTCATCTTCGACCTCGGCCGTGAGTCGCTGGTGCGCATCCCCACCCTGGAGCCGCTGCGCGGCACCAAGTCCCACGTGGGCGCGTTGTTGGAGGCGGCCGACACGGCCGAGGACCTGGTGAACGCCCTGACCCGGGGCTGATCGAGCGCGGACTATGCCGGCGATTACCCGCGCGGTTGGTCGCCGGAAGCCCGTCAGGATCGGTAGTGTTCACCATATGGCCAACCTGGGTATCCGCCCGGGCCGGCCAGGCGGTGCCTGAGAAGAACCCGACAAGGGAGGCGTGATGTCTCAGGAGAAGGTTCAGCGACACGGCGGCGGCGATGGTGACGAGGAGCAGGCCGAATCCACAGCGGCCGGCCAGGAACGCCGCGAGCAACTGAACGAGGACGTCGACTCGATCCTCGACGAGATCGACGACGTCCTGGAGGAGAACGCTGAGGACTTCGTGCGCGCCTACGTCCAGAAGGGCGGAGAGTAACCTCCGGCGCTGCGAGATCGTCACCGATCACAGTCGATTCGTCACCCACGTCCGGCGAGCACGATCGCCGTAGACCGTCATGGACAGGAGAGTCGAACCACACATGGAAACCCCGTCGCCCCGCTCACCGCTGGGTACCGGCTTCAGCCCCGCGTACCTGTCGATGGCGACGTCGTCGTTTACCGACTTCCTCCGGGCGCAGGCACCGGAGCTGCTGCCCAGCAGCCGCCTGTCAGCCGGTCTGCCGCTGGATGGCCAGGTCGGCGACCGGTTGCGGCTCGCGCATGGCACCACGATCGTCGCGGTGACCTTCAAGGGCGGGGTACTGATCGCCGGTGACCGCCGCGCCACCTCCGGAAGCCTGATCGCGCACAACCAGATGGACAAGGTGTTCGTCACCGACGCGTACTCGGCGGTCGGCGTCGCCGGCACGGCGGCCATCGGCGTCGAGATGATCCGGCTGTACGCGGTGGAACTCCGGCACTACGAGAAGATCGAGGGCATCTCGCTGTCGCTGGACGGCAAGGCCAACAAGCTGGCCACCATGGTGCGCGGCAACCTGGACGGCGCGATGGCCGGCCTGGTCGCCCTGCCGCTGTTCATCGGCTACGACACTGACGCCGCCGACCCGGACAAGGCGGGCCGGATCATCTCGTTCGACCCGGCCGGCGGCCGGTTCGAGGAACACGCCGGATACCACTCGATCGGCTCCGGCTCGATGTTCGCCAAGTCCGCGATGAAGAAGCTGTACGACCCCGAGGCCGATGTCGACACGGCGGTGCGCAACACGGTCGAGTCGCTGTACGACGCCGCGGACGACGACTCCGGCACCGGCGGACCCGACACGGTCCGCAAGATCTACCCGACCATGATCACGATCACCGCCGAGCAGGGCACGGTCAAGCTGCCCGAGGACCGGATGGCCGAGGTGACCGAGGCTGTGGTGGCGGGCCGCCGGGAACGCGTGACAAGCTGATCCGCATTCATCCCTCGACTTCCGATCGTTGATCCACCGAGCACAGGAGTTCCACACCGTGACGATGCCGCTGTACGCCTCTCCCGAACAGCTGATGCGGGAGCGCTCCGAGCTGGCCCGTAAGGGCATCGCTCGGGGCCGCAGCGTGGTAGTGCTCACCTACACCGGCGGGGTGCTGTTCGTGGCCGAGATCCCGCCGAAGAGCACGCTGCACAAGGTGTCGGAGATCTACGACCGGATAGGCTTCGCCGCCGCCGGCCGGTACAGCGAGTTCGAGAGCCTGCGCCGTGCCGGCATCCGGCATGTCGAGCTGTGGGGATACGCCTACGACCCCAGGGACGTCTCCGCGCGGCAGCTCGCCAACGTCTACGCGCAGACCCTCGGCACCATCTTCACCGAGCAGCTCAAGCCGTTCGAGGTGGAGATCTGCGTGGCCGAGGTCGGCGCCACGCCCGGCGAGGACCAGTTGTTCCGGCTCACCTACGACGGCTCGATCGGCGACGAGCCGCAGTACGTCGTGATGGGCGGCCAGGCCGACACCATCAGTAACACGCTCAAGAGCACCTACAAGGACGGGCTCGACCTGAAGCAGGCGCTCGGCGTCGCGGTGCGGGCGCTGAGCACGGCCGGGACCAGCGGCAACGGCTCGGCCACCCCGACGCTGTTGGACATGGACCGGCTGGAGGTCGCGGTGCTCGACCGGGACCGGCCGCAGCGGAAGTTCCGTCGCATCTCCGGCGCGGCTCTGGCGGCACTTCTCAAGGGCACCGATGGCGAGCCGGAGGCCGCCAAGACCGCCGAGCCGGCCACTGACCAGGCCGAATCCGGTGGCGGCGAGACCGGTTCCGAACCACACGGACAGTGACACGGCCGTGACCCCCGAGTGGATCACGCGTGTTGGTCCCGGAAACGCCTAGAGTGAAGAGATGCAGCGGCGGATCTTCGGCATCGAGACCGAATTCGGGGTGACCTGCACCTTCCACGGGCAGCGGCGGTTGTCCCCGGATGAGGTGGCCCGCTACCTGTTCCGGCGGGTGGTCTCCTGGGGCCGGTCATCCAACGTGTTCCTGCGCAACGGGTCGCGGCTCTACCTCGACGTGGGCTCGCACCCCGAGTACGCCACGGCCGAGTGTGACGACCTGGTGCAGCTCGTCACCCATGACAAGGCCGGTGAGCGGATCCTGGAGGACCTGCTCGTCGACGCCGAGCGGCGGCTGGCCGACGAGGGCATCGGCGGGGACATCTTCCTGTTCAAGAACAACACCGACTCGGCGGGCAACTCCTACGGCTGCCACGAGAACTATCTGGTGGCGCGGGCCGGCGAGTTCTCCAGGATCGCGGACATCCTGCTGCCGTTCCTGGTGACCCGTCAGCTCATCTGCGGCGCCGGCAAGGTGCTGCAGACCCCGCGCGGCGCGGTGTACTGCCTGTCGCAGCGCGCCGAGCACATCTGGGAGGGCGTGTCGAGCGCGACCACCCGGTCGCGGCCGATCATCAACACCCGCGACGAGCCGCACGCGGACGCCGAGCGGTACCGTCGCCTGCACGTCATCGTCGGCGACTCGAACATGTCCGAGGTCACCACGCTGCTCAAGATCGGCACCTCCCACCTGGTGCTGGAGATGATCGAGCAGGGCGTGCAGTTCCGGGACTTCAGCCTGGACAACCCGATTCGGGCGATTCGCGAGATCAGCCACGACCTGACCGGCAAGCGGCCGGTGCGGCTGGCCGGTGGCCGGGAGGCGTCCGCGCTGGACATCCAGCGCGAGTACCACGCCCGCGCCGCCGAGCATGTCGCCCGCAGGGGCCCGGACCCGGTCGGGGAGCGCGTGGTCGAGCTGTGGGGCCGCACCCTGGACGCGGTGGAGGCCGGTGACCTGTCCAAGATCGATCGGGAGATCGACTGGGCGATCAAGTACCGGCTGGTCGAGCAGTACCGCAGCAAGCACAACATCGACCTGTCCAATCCGCGGGTCGCCCAACTGGACCTCGCCTACCACGACATCCGGCGTGGCCGGGGTGTGTTCGACCTGCTGCAGCGCAAGGGCTTGGTCGAGCGCGTCACCGACGACGCCGAGATCGAGGCGGCCAAGGACATCCCGCCGCAGACCACCCGGGCGAAGCTGCGCGGCGACTTCATCGCCGCCGCCCAGCAGGCCGGACGGGACTTCACGGTGGACTGGGTGCACCTCAAGCTCAACGACCAGGCTCAGCGGACCGTGCTCTGCAAGGACCCGTTCCGGGCCGTTGACGAGCGCGTCGAGCGCCTCATCAACTCCCTTTAGGTGCGATGGCACGCCCAGCCGTGTCACACTGATCAAACAAGGCCCCGGTGGGGCCGCGAAGTGAGCCCGTGATGTCTCCAGACGGTGGCGTCACGGGTTTCGCGCTGTCTGGGCCAAGCCACGTGACCACGCTGGCACCCCGCGTTGACACGAGATCGCCCCGCGTGTCATACTCCTAATGCGCGGTCCCGGTGGGACCAAGAAGTGAGCCCGCGATGCTACCGGACGGATGTCTCGCGGGCTTTGCGCTGTTCAGGCATCTATGATCGCGTCGATCACGGGCTTGGCTCGCCTTTGCCAGTCGCCGCCGGTGTTAAGGCACCACGCCACCGTGTCCGCCAGCCAACACAGGGGTTCGCTCCGCGAGTCCACGTGCGCGTAGACCAGGTCAGAGCGGGACGAGTGTGCGCTACGTACTCGTTGGATAGTTGCCCTGTCATGTTTGTCGCGTACATCCCTGCTATCGAGCATGAGTCGATGCGCTCCGATGTCCAGCAGGTCGTGGACGAGGTGAGTCAGACAGGTCTGCCGAGCACGCCTCGTTGACAGTGCAAATGCACTGTTCGCATGCTGATCATGGGAGGCCCGGTGGGCTGAGAAGTGAGCCGGCGACGCTACGGGACGGTAGTCTCGCCGGCTTCGCGGGGACCCGTGGTGCGGTCGGATGGCCGTGTCACGGGTTTCGCGTTTTCAGTGATGGTGTTCGGTGCCGTGGGTGTGTTCCGCGCCATGCGCGTCCGGGGAGCCACCCATCATGCGGAGCATCCCGACGCCTCCGGTGCGGACGAACCGCATGACCAGGACCGTCGCCAGGAGCAGGAACATGATGTCCAGCCAGGTGGTGTAGTTCCAGGACAAGCCCTCGGCCGGCAGATGCGCGGTGGCCCGGTCGGGCACCAGGCCCGCGGCCGTGAACAACGACTGCACGACGTACCCGGCGATCACCGACGACACATACAGCGCTCCGGCCAGGAACAACGCCATTCGCGTGCCGTAGTAGCGGCGGTAGATGTTCAGGATCGGCAGGATGATCAGGTCGGCGAAGATGAACGACACCACGCCGCCGAAACTGATTCCGCCACTCCACAGCACGACGGCCAGCGGCACATTGCCGATCGAGCAGACGAAGCTGAGCACCGCCACGATCGGTCCGATCAGCGGACCCCAGACGGCGGACAGCACCGGGTGGCCGGTCAGGAAGAACCCACGCCAGAACGCGTCGGGCACCCACGCCCCGATGGCGCCCGCGATGAGCAGGCCGCCGACCAGGTCTCGCCAGATCGCCGCCCATTCCATGACGAACACGTGGGAGACCGACGTGAAACCCTCGGCGGAGGCCAGTCGCCGCCAGAACGATCCGGTTCGGCGCACGGACATGTCCATGGCCGCGTGCCCCTCCATGGACCCGGCGAGCCCCAGGTTGGCCTGCCGGGCGGCGGCCTCGCGCAGCCGCGCGGTCAGCAGCAGCCGGAACAGCACCGCGAGCACGACGATTATGACCGGCCCGCCGACGAACTCGGCGACCGTGAACTGCCATCCCATCAACAGCGCCAGCAGTACGCCCAGTTCGATGACGAGGTTGGTGGAGGCGATCTCGAACGCGATCGCGGCGGTGAAGTCGGCACCCTTGCGGAACAGCGACCGTGCCAGCGCGACCGCCGCGTAGGAGCAGGACGAGGATGCCGCGCCGAGCCCGGCGGCGACGGCGAGGGTGCGGGGCCTGGCGTCGCCGAGCAACCGGATCACCACGGCCCGGCGGACGACGGCCTGCACCAGCGCGGACAGCCCGAAGCCCAGTACCAGCGCCCACAGGATGTCCCAGGTCATCGAGCCGGCCAGGGCGAGCGCGTGGCCGATCGCGGAGCCGATCCACTCCATACCCCCAGAGGGTATCGAAACGGGGCCGATCGCGCGAACCCGCATTCGACATGCGTCGAACCGGCCGTTTCTCACCCGTGGCTGGCCCGGTCAGGGTTAGGGTGCTTCGGTGGCGACAGTGCGTGCCGAGCGCCTCGTCAATCTGGTGTTGTGTCTGCTGTCCACCCGGTCCTACCTGTCCGCTGAGCGGATTCGGGAGATCGTGCCGGGTTACCGGGACGCGACCTCGGACGAGGCATTCTCACGGATGTTCGAGCGGGACAAGGCCGAACTGCGGGACCTGGGCGTTCCGCTGGAGACCGGCCGCAATTCGGCCTTCGACCTGGCCGACGGCTACCGCATCGCCCGCCGCGACTACGAGCTGGGCGACATCGACCTGGAGCCTGACGAGGCCGCGGCGGTTGCCCTGGCGGTGCGGCTGTGGGACTCGCCGGAGCTGACCGGCGCGGCCAACGGCGCGCTGCTCAAGCTGCGCGCGGCCGGGGTGGACGTGGACGACACCGCTCCGGCGGTGGTCGAACCCAAGGTGCGCACCGCCGAGCCGGCGTTCGCGCCGCTGCTGGCGGCGGTCCAGACGGGCCGGCCGGTGCGGTTCACCTATCGCCGGCCGCCGCCCGCCGAGCAGATGGTGCGCACGGTCGAGCCCTGGGGAGTGGTGTCCTGGCGCGGTCGTTGGTACCTGGTCGGGCACGACCGGGACCGGAACGCGGCGCGCTGCTTCCGGTTGTCCCGGATGGTCGGCCCGGTAAGGACGTTCGGCCGGCCCGGCGAGGTGGTCCGGCCGCCCGGCGTGAACCTGATGGACCAGGTGTTCGGCACCCCGGACAACAACGAGCCCGGGCCGACCACGACCGCCCGGCTGTGGGTGGCGGCCGGCCGCGCGTATGGCCTGCGCCGCCGCGCCACGGTCCTGCGTCCGCTGACCCTGACGGATGCCGGCGGATCGGATCTCGACGGGGACGAGGTCGAGATCGAGCTGTACCGGCCCGAGTCGGCCGCCGGCTGGCTCGCCGGCTACGGCCCCGACGTGGTGGTGCTCGACCCGGACACGTTGCGCAAGAACGTCCGCGAGCGGCTGATGGGGGTGCTCGCCGCCGATCCGGCACAGGACGGCAGAGCGGCGACCGATCAGATCGAGACCTGTTCGGCGGAGGATGCTCACGGGGGCGATCAGAGATGACGGCGAGCACCGCGGAACGCCTGCCGCGCCTGCTGGCACTGGTGCCGTATCTGCTGGCCAGGCCGGGCATCGCGCTCGACGAGGCGGCGGCCGACTTCCATGTCACCCGGCAGCAGTTGCGCAAGGACCTGGAACTGCTGTGGATGTGCGGACTGCCCGGCTACGGCCCGGGCGACCTGATAGACCTGTCCTTCGAGAGCGACACCATCACCGTCACCTATGACGCGGGCATGCGCCGGCCGCTGCGGTTGACCGCCGCCGAGGCGACGGCACTGCTGGTGGCGCTGCGGGCGCTGGCCGACACGCCCGGAGTGGTGGATTCCGAGGCGGTCAGCCGGACGATCGCCAAGATCGAGGCGGCGGTGGGGGAGGCCCAGCCCACCGGCGTGGTGGTCGGCCTCGCCATGCGCGAGACCGAGGAGACCGCCAAGACCGGCGCCACCGTGCGGGACGCCCTCAGCCGGGGGCGCGCGCTGCGGATCCGCTACTACACGGCCTCCCGGGACGCGGTCACCGACCGCACCATCGACCCGATGCGCATGCTGCTGCTGGACGGTCGCGGCTATCTCGAAGCGTGGTGCCGCAACGCCCAGGGGGTGCGGATGTTCCGGCTGGACCGCATCGACGCGGTGACCGTGCTGGACGAGCCGGCAGCGCCGCCGCCCTATGCGCGACCGCAGGACTACTCCACCAGCCTGTATCCGCCGGCGCCCGACCAGTCCGAGGCGTGGCTGCTGCTGAATCCCGACGCCCGCTGGATCGCCGAGTACTACCCGGTTGAGGAGCTGATCGAGCTGGCCGGTGACCGGGCCCGGGTCCGGATGCGCTACTCGGACCGGTCCTGGCTGGTCAGGCTGGTCCTGGGGCATTCCGGCGACGTGCTCGTCGAGTCGCCCGCGGATGTGCGGGCGGAGGTCGTGGCCCGGGCCCGTGAGGCGTTGGACCGGTCCGAGGCGGCGCTGGCCTCGCCCGACATCACGACGACGTAACCGCTAGTGTGATCGGGTGCCTCTGCCGTACCTGCTCGCCATCGTGATTCCGGTGGCCGCGCTGTTGATCCTGGTGGTGGTCGCGATCAGGCTGCGGCGTGGTGTGCGACAGCTGATGCGGGTTCGTGGCTGGCTCGTTGACACCCTGACGTACCGGACCAGCATGGTGCGTGCCCGCACGGCCGCCGCGAAACTCGCCGCGCGCCAGGTTGGACATACCCATCCGCGTACGATGTAGCGGGATAGCAAGGACGGAGGATCTACTGTGTTGACAAACGGCTTCGGCTGGCCGCACGTGTTGATCATCCTGGCGGTGCTGCTCATCTTCTTCGGTGCCCGACGGCTGCCGGATGCCGCACGTGGGATCGGGCGGTCCATGCGGGTGTTCCGCAGCGAGATGCGCGGGATGAACGATGACGACGGCCAGCCCGGCAACGGCTCGCAGCCCAACGCTCAGGCGCAGCAGCCCACCGCGCAGCCCGCGCCTCAGCAGATCCTGGCGCAGCCGCAGACGATCGCGCAGCCGCAGTACGCGCCCCAGCCCCAGCAGCAGTATGTGCAGCAGCCCGTGCAGCAGCCCGTGACGGCGCAGCCCCAGTACCCGACCCAACCGCCGCAGGCCGCGCCCCAGGCTCCGCAGACCTCCCAACCGGAAGCGCCGGGGCGGGCGTCCCAGTCGCACGACCAGCAGTCCTGACCCCAGTCCCTAACCCGGCCTGGTCACCATGTTGGTAGCCGCGTGAAGGGGGCTGTATCCGGGTGGATGAGAGCCTGTTCCGTCCCCGTGGTGGGCGGAGGGAGGCGCGTCAGCGCCGTAGCCGTCGGCGTAATCCCGACGGCTCGATGACGATCGTCGAGCACCTGTATGAGCTGCGTTTCCGCCTGGGCATGGCGTTGCTGGCGATACTGCTCGGCTCGATTGTCGGGTTCATCTGGTTCGGCGTGAGTATTGGGCCGGTGCCGTCGCTGGGTGATCTGATGAACGAGCCCTATTGCGCGTTGCCGGCCTCGGCACGCGCGGCGTTCACCGGTCACAGTTGTGCCCTGTTGCAGACCCGCCCGTTCGAGGCGATGATGATCCGCCTCAAGGTGGGCATCGCCGCTGGGGCGGTGCTGACCAGCCCGCTGTGGCTGTATCAGCTCTGGGCGTTCGTCACTCCCGGGTTGTACAAGAAGGAACGCCGCTTCGCCCTGACCTTCGTCGGTTGTGCGGCCATCCTGTTCGCCGGTGGCGCCGTCACCGCCTACGTCGTGTTGCCCGAGGCACTGCGGGTCCTGTCGAACATGGGCGGCGGGAACTTCGTCACCGCCCTGGCCGCGGACGAGTACGTGTCGTTCATGCTCAACCTGCTCCTGATCTTCGGGGTGAGTTTCGAGCTGCCACTGTTGGTCGTGATGCTCAATCGGGTCGGCGTGGTGCATTACGACCAGTTGCGGAAGTGGCGGCGCGGGGTGATTTTCGCGCTGTTCGTGTTCGCCGCGTTCGTGACCCCTGGTCAGGATCCGATCTCGATGTGTGTGTTGGCCGGTGGTCTGTCGGTCCTGTTCGAGGCTTCCGTGCAGATCGCCCGGATTCACGACAAGCGGCAGGCGCAGCGTCGCATCGACGAGGGCTGGGATGGGCTGTCCGACGACGAACCCTCCCCAGCACCCGAACAGACCCCACCCATCCCCGACTACGACCCCGCGCTGAACTTCGCGCCGGTCGCTGATCAGGGCGCCGGTCAGGGGGCCGGTCACGACATCCGCTACGACGACGCCACCTGATGATGCCGGGTGAGCACGTTCGCGGCATTGCTGGTGCATCCCTCGGCGGCGCAGGTCGCCGGAACCGTCGCGGCCACCCTACGCACCGGGGTTGACCGGCTGGACACCTTCGTAGCCCATTCGGCCGCCGGCAGCGCTCGGATGGCCGCCCGCGCGGTGGATGCTGGCGCCGGCACGCTGATCACGCTCGGCGGCGACGGCTTGGCGCATCTCGCGGTCCAGGCGTGCGCGGGCACCGACACCGCGTTGGCGGTCGTCCCCGCCGGCACCGGTAACGACCTGGCCCGGTCGCTGGGCCTACCGCCCGACCCGATGAACGCGGCACAGGTGGTGGCGGCGGAACTCCGTGCGGAACGCAGCCGCTCGATGGACCTCGGCCGGATCGCCGGCGGTGACTGGTTCGACACCGTGCTGTGCGCGGGCTTCGACGCGGCGGTCAACGCCCGCGCGAACCGGCTGCGCTGGCCGCACGGGGCACGCCGATACGACCTCGCGATCCTCATCGAACTGATCAAGCTGCGACCCGCGCCGCTGGTCGTGGAGACCGAAAGCGCGACGCTGAAACTGGACGCCACCCTGGTCGCGGCCGGCAACACGCAGTACTACGGCGGCGGCATCCCGGTGTGTCCGGACGCCGTCGACGATGACGGCAAGCTCGAAATCACCATCGTCAGTGCCATGAGCCGCCGCGAACTGCTGCGCATGCTGCCGACGCTGCGCACCGGTGACCACATCAAGAACCCCGCGGTGACCACGTTGAGTGCCCGCAAGATCCGGTTGTCCGGCGAGGGCGGCTGGTTCGCCTACGCCGACGGTGACTGGCAGGCCCGGCTGCCGCTGACGGTGACCTGCGTGCCGGGCGCCCTCCGCGTCATCGCCCCCCGCCGCGACCAGTAATTCGGTAACGCTGATAGACGATCCGCTATATAGTGGGTGCATGGCTGATCGGTCCACTGCGGGTACATTGCTCAGGCAAGCGCGGGTCCGGGCGGGTTTGTCGCAGGCCGAGTTGGCACGGCGAACGGGCGTCCGGCAGAGCGTCATCAGCGTCTACGAGGCTGGTCGTCGGCAGCCAAGCCTGCCGACATTGTCGGCGCTCGTTGAGGCGACCGGAACCAATCTTGATGTCCGTCTGGGGCCGGTAACTCCCGAGACTATGTCGCGGTCGCTCGCGGATCGAGTCCACACGCACGCGGACGAGATCAACGCAGCGGCGGAGGTGCAAGGAGTGAAGGTGCTCGGGCTATTCGGTAGCGTCGCCCGTGGCGAGGAGCGCCCCGACAGCGATGTCGACCTGTTGCTCGACGTGCCCAAGGGCGTCGGCTTGTTCGCGCTCGGCCGTCTGGCATCGCGGTTGCGCGAGTTGCTCGGCGCCGAGGTCGACCTTGTTCCCGAAGCCGGCCTGAAGCCAGGTATCCGCGAAAGCGTGCTGGCGGATCTGCGGTCTCTGTGACACGCGACGACCGCAAGCGCCTCGATGACATCGCCATCGCCTGTGTTGCTGTTCGCAACCATCTGGCACGAGGTGATATGTCCGACGGCCTGATCTTCGACGCCGTCCGCATGCGGCTGGTCGAGATCGGGGAGGCCGCGAAGTCCATTAGCGCTGAGCTGCTCGCAACAGAGCCGGACATTCCATGGACCGATGTCATCCGGATGCGTGACCTGCTCGCACACCACTACTTCGACACTGTGCACTCGATCGTGGAACAGACGGCCACCAAAGATCTGATCGAGCTACAGGCTGCGGTGGACCGGATCATCGCTCGTGTCAGCCAGCGGCCGGCGGCGAAATCGAATCGGCGGCGCTGACCGGACCGTACGCATCAAGCGCACAATGGGCGGATGAGCGTCGACGTCGACGAACTACGCCGGCTGCGCCGGGCGCGGGACCGGATGGACCGCGAGTACGCGCGGCCGCTGGACGTGCCGGCGCTGGCCCGCACCGCGTTCATGTCGCCGGCGCATTTCAGCCGCCGGTTCCGTGAGACGTACTCCGAGACGCCCTATTCCTACCTGATGACAAGGCGGATCGAGCGGGCGAAGGCACTGCTGCGCCGGGGCGATCTGAGCGTGACCGAGGTGTGCTTCGCGGTCGGTTGTACCAGCCTGGGCTCGTTCTCCGCGCGGTTCACCCAGCTCGTCGGCGACACGCCGTCCCAGTACCGGGCGCGCGACCACGAGGAGCTCCGGGTCGTGCCGGCCTGCCAGATGATGGTGCTGACCCGGCCCCGCAAGACCGGCGACAAGGCGCCCGCGAAAGCGAGCGGTTTTGGAGAAGCATCCGTCCCCGCGCCCGCATAGCGTCGGTGCCATGAGCATCTCACTGAGCACCGTGCACATCCTGGTTGACGACCCGGACGCCGCCCTCGGCTTCTACCGGGACACCCTCGGACTGACCGTCCGCAACGAGGTCGCCAGCGGCGGATTCCGCTGGATCACGCTGTCCACCGACAGTCAGCCGGAGATCCAGATCGTGCTGTCGCAGCCGCACGCCGGCCGTTCCCAGGCGGACGGGGACACCCTCGCCGCGCTACTGGCCAAGGGTGAGCTACGGGTGGTTCACTTCCGCACCGACGACCTCGACGCGACCTTCGACAAGATCGCCTCCGCGCCGGGCGCCGAGGTCTTGCAGGAGCCGACCAGTCAGCCGTGGGGCGCCCGGGACGCCGCCGTCCGTGACCCGGCCGGCAACTTCATCCGCATCGAGCAGGCATAGGACCGGCCGGCCCCCGACCGGACTCCGGTCAGGCAGGCGTTTCCTCTTCCTCGGTCTCGTCCTCATCGGTCGCGACGTCGTCGGAGACGGTGGTCTCCTTGGACCGCTCGGACGGCGCGAAGGTGGCGCTGACCTGGTCACGGTGTTCCCGGACCAGGTGGACCAGGTGCAGGGTGCGCTGCAGGCGCGGGCCACGGACGGTGGGCTCGGCCGCGGCCGTCCACTTCTCCTCGGCCCCGCACAGGGCGCAGGTCTGCCGACCGTCTGTGAGTGAGTATTCCAATTGCAACGGGTGGACACGCACGGTCGCCATGGCACTCATCCTAAGCTGAACACGTGGTCCCACGCTCTGCGCGGCCCCCGGCCGAGGCTTATGCCGACGCCCGGCGACGCGCGAACAGCCCGAAGTTGACCGAGTTCAGGGCGCTGTTGTCGTTCGAGTTGGACCCCTTTCAGCGAGATGCGTGCGAGGCGCTGGAAGCTGGGCATGGCGTGCTGGTGTGCGCGCCGACCGGCGCGGGCAAGACGGTCGTCGGTGAGTTCGCCGTGCATCTGGCGCTCGGTGCCGGCCGGAAGTGCTTCTACACCACGCCGATCAAGGCCCTGTCCAACCAGAAGTACGCCGACCTGCTCGCCCGCTACGGCCCGCGAATGGTCGGCCTGCTCACCGGCGACACCTCGATCAACGGCGACGCGCCCGTGGTGGTGATGACCACCGAGGTGCTGCGCAACATGCTCTACGCCGGTTCCAGCACCCTGAACGGGCTCGGCTACGTGGTCATGGACGAGGTGCACTACCTCGCCGACCGGTTCCGTGGCGCGGTGTGGGAGGAGGTGATCCTGCATCTGCCCGAGGAGGTCCGGGTCGTCGGGCTGTCCGCGACGGTCAGCAACGCCGAGGAGTTCGGCGAGTGGCTGGTCACCGTGCGCGGCGACACCACGGTCGTGGTGGACGAGCACCGGCCGGTCCCGCTGTGGCAGCACATGATGGTCAGCGGCCGGATCATGGACCTCTTCGTGGGCGAGGAGGCCGGCCAGCCGAAGATCAACCCACAGCTGGTGCGGCGCGTCGAGGAACTGGCGCACTACCAGGTGCCGTGGGGGCGTCAGCGCGGCCGTGGCGGCGGCCCGCGGGGTCCCCGCTTTCGACCCACCTCCCGGGTCGACGTCGTGGAGAAACTCGACGCCGCCGGGCTGCTGCCGGCGATCCTGTTCGTGTTCAGCCGGGCCGGCTGCGACGCGGCCGTAGAGCAGTGCGCGCGCGCCGGGCTGCGGTTGACCACCCCGGACGAACTGGACGAGATCCACGCGATCATCGACCGCAAGACGGCCGACCTGCCCGACGCCGACCTCGGCGTGCTGGGCTACTGGGAGTGGCGCGAGGCGCTGGAGCGCGGCATCGCCGGGCACCACGCCGGGCTGCTGCCGGCGTTCAAGGAGACCGTCGAGGAACTGTTCGTGCGCGGCCTGGTCAAGGCCGTGTTCGCGACCGAGACGCTCGCCCTGGGCATCAATATGCCGGCCCGCACGGTGGTGCTGGAGAAGCTGGTCAAGTTCAACGGCGAGTCGCATGCCGAGCTGACGCCCGGGGAGTACACACAGCTCACCGGCCGGGCCGGGCGGCGCGGCATCGACGTCGAGGGCCACGCCGTGGTGCTGTGGCAGCCGGGCGTCGACCCCAAGCAGGTCGCCGGCCTCGCCTCGACCCGTACCTACCCGCTGCGCTCGTCGTTTCGCCCCGGCTACAACATGGCCGTCAACCTGGTGCACCAGTTCGGCGCCTCCGCCGCCCGTGACCTGCTGGAACAGTCGTTCGCGCAGTTCCAGGCGGACCGCTCGGTGGTCGGCCTGTCCCGCCGGATCGAACGCAACAACGAGGCGCTGGCCGGCTATGCCGAGTCGATGACCTGTCATCTCGGCGACTTCACCGAATACGCCCGGCTGCGCCGGCAGGTGTCCGACCGGGAGAAGGCGTTGTCCCGGCAGAACAGCGCCAGCCGCCGCGCGGAGGCCGTGGAATCGCTGCGCAGGTTGCGGCGCGGCGATGTGATCGCGGTGCCCGCCGGGCGGCGGTCCGGCCTGGCGGTGGTGATCGATCCCGGCGCTGACCCGGTGTCCGATCCCCGGCCGCTGGTGGTGACAGAGGACCGCTGGGCCGGCCGGCTGTCCAGCAGCGACTTTCCCAGCCCGGTCGAGGCGCTCGGCCAGATGAAGCTGCCCAAGCAGGTCGACATCCGGTCCCCGAAGTCGCGCCGGGACCTGGCGTCCAGCCTGCGCAACACCGGCATCCAACTGCCCAGCCGCGACCGGCGCCGGTCGACCGCGGCCGATGACGCCGAACTGGCCACGCTGCGCCGGGCGCTGCGCGCGCATCCCTGTCACGGCTGCGAGCACCGTGAGGAACACGCCCGGTGGGCCGAGCGCTACCACCGGCTGGACGCCGAGAACGAGCAGTTGCGGCAACGGGTGGCCGCCACCACGCACTCGTTGGCCCGGGCGTTCGACCGGATCCGGTCGTTGCTGACCGAGCGCGGCTACCTGTCCGGCCAGGGCGAGTCCAGCGATGTCACCGCGGACGGCCGGCGGCTGTCCCGGCTCTACAGCGAGTCGGATCTGCTGGCGGCCGAATGCCTGAGCGCCGGGGTGTGGCGGGGCCTGGACCCGGCCGAGCTGGCCGCGGTGGTGTCCTCGCTGGTCTACGAGTCGCGCCGGGACACCGGGCTGGACGTCAAGGTGCCGACCGGCAAGGTCGCCGACGCGCTGGGGGCCACCGAGCGGCTGTGGGCCGATCTGGAGGCCGACGAGCGCCGGCACCGGCTCGAACGCACCCGCGAACCGGACCCGGGATTCGCCTGGCCGGTGCTGCGCTGGACACGCGGCGAGCCGCTGGAGCGGGTGCTGTCGGCCGCCGAGTCGGCCGGGCATGAGCTGCCCGCGGGCGACTTCGTGTGGTGGTGCCGGCAGGTCGTCGACCTGCTCGACCAGATCCGGGATGTGGTCGATCCGGACGATCCGGTGCGGGCCGTGGCGGGCAAGGCGGTCTCGTCGATCAGGCGCGGTGTCGTCACCATGGGTACCGTATGATCAACGACTTGTGACGAAACGTCTGGATCGTTTGGTACTTCCCTTGTGCGCGGGCTGAAGATGCGCTGGCAAACGGCTGGCAACCTGCCCTGGTTGGCTGGGAGAAGGTTCCCTCTCTGTGGTTTGATCGCGGCGAGGAACGTCCTAACGGAGGCGAGCGATGACCAGCCCGTACGGGCCGCCCGGTAGGAACGAGCCGCAGACGTGGGGCCAGCAGGTCCCATCGCAACCCACGTCGTATCCGGCGGCGTATCCCAACCCCTACGGCGCCGGGCTGGGTGAGTCGACTCCCCAGCCACGGGAATCCGGTGACGGATCCGATTCGTCACCCGACTTCCCCGCCGACGAGGACGAGCCGCGCGGCCGGACCGGTCTGGTCTGGGGGATCGTGGTGGCGGCCGTGGTCATCATCGCCGGCTTCGTGGTGCTCGGTTATGTGTGGGCGCCCTGGGAGCCGGCCGGGCGCGGCTTCCTCGTCAACACCGTCTTCGACAGCAGCGCCATGGACGCGGGTGTGGCCGGCATCCTCAGAACCGACTACGGCTACAGCGACATCCAGGCGTCCGATGTGTCCTGCCCGGCGAACCAGGCGGTCCGGCAGGGCAGCACATTCAGCTGCACGGCGAGCATCAACGGCAGCACGAAACTCATTCCCATCAAGGTGACCTCGGACGATGGCAACTACGAGGTCTACCGCCCACAGTAGGTCGCGCCGACCGCCGTCCGTAGTCGTCGATGACCGACGGTGATTCACCCTGCGGGCCAACCGCTTTTTCCTGCCGTTAACCGGGCCGCCTTCGCCAGGCAACATCCCGGCCCAACCCTGAACCATCCCGAACGGCCCGGGGGCTAGCACTTGGCGCCGTTCCAAAGTAGGCACGGCGGGTGCGTCAGCCCCGCCCTGGGAACCAAGGGGAACACGTGACTGGTGGGCTTGGCGTCCGGATTGTACCCGGACAGGACGCTGGCGCAGCAGCCAGCGGAGTGGGCGGCAGCGTCACGGGTGTGGACAGTGCGTCGGCAGGCGCCCCACACCAGGGATCGTCGAACACCGGCGTGACGGTGGTGGGCATCCCGGCACGCAACGAGGCGGCCACCATCGGCGCGGTGGCGCGAACCGCCGACGCCGGACTGACAAGGGCCTTCCCGGACGGCATCAACGTCATCGTGCTCGCCGAGAACGGCAGCGTGGATGACACCGCCGAACAGTTCCTGGCCGCCCGCGGGCAGGCCAGGCAGTTGGTGGTCCGATCCGGTGCGGAGGGCACCGGCAAGGGCACCAACGTCTTCGCGATCACCGAACAGGCGATGGAACTGGGCGCCGACCGCGTCGTGCTGCTGGACGCGGATGTCCGCTCCACCGAACCTGAGTGGATCGAGTTGCTGGCCAGGGCGGTGGACGGCGACCAGCCGACGCTGGCCGTGCCGATGTACCGGCGCAACCGGTTCGAGGCCAACACCACGAACCACCTGGCGTCGCCGCTGCTGGCGGCGGTGTTCGGGGTGCACGTCCAGCAGCCGATCGGCGGCGAGTTCGCCTACAACAAGGCGTTCATGGAACGGATGCGGACCTGGACGCGGCCGGCCAGCTCGTACCTGTACGGCATCGACATCTGGCTGACCGGCAACGCCCTGCGCGAGGGCCTGCGGGTGGTCGAGGTTCCGTTGGGGCGGAAGTTGCACAACTCGCCGTTCCCGAAGATTCTCTGGCTGCCGCAACAGGTGCTGGACGCGCTGTTCCACGTCGTGTCGCGATTGGACCACACCCGGCCGATGTTGACCGACGTGCCACCGTGCCGGTCGGCCGTGGACACCGCGGCCGTGCCGCAGGACCCGGAGATCATCGCCAGGGTGACCGGCGGCCTCGGCAGGTATCTCGCCGCGAACGGCGGCGAGTTCGTCGAGCTGTTCCCGTCCGCCGCCGGCCTGCCGGAGGCGCCATGGGGACTGCGGGTCGGCGCTGACCGGTGGCCGTCGCTGCTCGTGGACGCGCTGGAAGCGTTGGCGGGCGGCCATTTCCTCGCCGCCCGCGATCATCTGATCGCGCTGTACGTGAACCGGGTGTTCTCGTTCTGGGACGAGATCGCCGGCCTGGACGGCAACCAGATCGATGATCTGCTCGACCGGGTCGCTTCGGCCACCGCCGCCGAGGTGGCGCGCCGGAACATCCGGTTCGACGGTGTGGCCACGCCGTCGAACTTCACTACGGGTATGTGGGCCGGCCTGGCCTGATCCGTCTCGCCTGAGTCAACCGTTCCGGGTCGCCGGCGGTCCGCCGCGGATCGTCAACCGTGGATCGTCGGCGACCGGAACGACCAGGGCCTGTCCCGCGCAGCGGCACGTGGATCCGCGGGACAGGGCCTAGGTTGAAAACCATGGCTGACGAGCAGACGGCGGCGGAGACCGCGACACCGGACAGCGGGACACCGGACAGCACGGCGGTTCGTACGGCGCTCTGGCGGGCGCTGCACGTGTTGGTCGACGCGCCACCACCGGTGTTCGAGGACGAGATCGGGCTGCGGCTGGCCGCGCCGGACGAGGGTTGGCGTTCGCGACCGGACATGGACCCCAGAGCGACCAGCGGGTTCCGGGCGTCGATCGTGGCCCGCGCCCGGTTCATCGAGGATCTGGTCACCGAGCTGGTCGACCGGGTTGACGGTGTTGACGGTGTTGACAGCCAGGTGTCGCAGTATGTCCTGCTCGGCGCCGGCCTGGACACCTTCGCTCAGCGGCGCCCCGAACTCGCCTCCCGGCTGCGGGTGTTCGAGGTCGATCAGCCGGGCCCGCAGGCGTGGAAGCGGCAACGGCTGGTCGAGTGCGGCTACGGCGTGCCGGACTGGCTGCGGTTGGTGCCGGTCGACTTCGAGGCGGACCAGTCCTGGTGGCAGGGCCTGGTCACGGCCGGGTTCGAGCCGAAGCGGCCGGCGATCGTGGCCTCGACGGGCGTGAGCATGTACCTGTCGAAGGACGCCACCGCCGCGACACTGCGGCAACTCGCCACGCTCGCGCCCGGCTCCACGGTCGCGATGACGTTCCTGCTGCCGGAGGAGCTTGTCGACGAGGCGGACCGCGAGGGGCTGCGAATGTCCGAGAAGGGCGCACGCGCGTCCGGCACGCCCTTCGTCAGCTTCTACAGGCCACCGGAGATCCTGGCCATGGCCCGTGATGCGGGCTTCAGGGACGCGCGACACGTGTCCGGCTCGTCGCTCGCCGAGCGCTACTTCACCGGCCGCTCCGACGGTCTTCGCCCGTCAACCGGGGAAGACCTGCTGCTGGCCACCACCTGACGCTCGTCATCTCTCGGAACCAATCTCCGAACCAGTCTCCGAACAAGCCAGCAGTGGCCACCCGAACGGGTGACGGCTGCTGGCTTGACTGCGTTGATCCACTGCGGTTCGCTTGAACTTGAAAGACGGGCGCCAGAACAGACGAGACCGATCGTAAGGCGCCCGAGTTACGAAATCGCAGGGGAGTACGCCCACCATGTGTTGCACCGTCGCCGGCTTCGCGCAGATCAACGCCGGCACGAAGATCACCACCTGCTCGCAGCCGAAGGAGATCGCCTTCTACTTCGGCGAGGACGAGTCGCTGGTCCTGGTGTTCGAGCCGGATTCGCTGGCCGAGTTCATGGAGGTCGCGGCGACGGCCCTGAAGGTGGCGCGGCAGAAGCGGACCCTGGCGGCCGTCTGAGCGGCCCGTTCCCACCGAGAGGAGGACTTGATCACCATGGCCGATCCCGAAGAGGACGCCGAGAACGACGATCCGCGGACGATCGATCCCGAGTGGATTGATCCACAGGCGGAGGTTGACGAGGAGCTCAAGCGGCGCCGGCGCAGGCTGCTGGACCAGTCGTGAGCGACGTGGACGCGGCCGCGTTGATCCGTGACTGGGCCGAATGGACTCGGGCCGGGCGCATCATGGCCGACCTGCTGCGAGCCCGCGGTGACGGCTTCGGCGCGTCCCTGCACCTGGCCCGCAGCGAGGTCCGCGCGGCGGCAGCCGAACTGCTGCGGACGATCTCCGACCCCCGGGAGGCGGCCGGAATGATGCTCGACCGAGCGGCGCGGTTGGCCCGCCGATCCGATGGCGGTGTGCCGTTCACCAACTACGACGAGGCCGGTCGGCAGTACATTCGGGCGCTGACCTGGCAGGCCTGCGCCCGGGAGATCGATCCCAGCCTGCCCGAGGTACAACCCCACTGGCCGGACTGACCAGAAAGGACATTCGCCAGACCAGCATTCCCCTGCGGCGCCGGAACAATCCGGCAGTGTTATCGGGGCCGGGGGACCGAGGGAGCCGACGGGGACGGCTCGCCGAGGATGTCCCGCAGTGCGGCGAGGCTACGGGCGAGCAGTCGGGACACATGCATCTGTGAGATGCCGATCTTCTGCGCGATCTGGGTCTGGGTCATGTTCCCGAAGAACCGCATCATCACGATGGACCGTTCCCGGTCCGGCAGTTGGGCGAGCGCGGGGTAGAGGGTGATCCGGTTCTCGGCGTCGGCAAGGCGGTCGTCGGGCACGCCGAGCCGGTCGCCGAGCACGGTCGCGGCGCTGTCGTCGTCCGTGCCGCCGACACCGACGTCCAGCGAGTCCGGCCGGTACGCGTGGGCGACCTCGATGCCCTCGCAGATCTGCTCGATCGGCACGTTGAGTCTGTCGGCGATTTCACCCGCGCGGGGGGCCCGGCCGAGTTCGTTGCCGAGGTCGGCGACCACGCGGCTGATGGCCTGGTGCAGTTCCTGCAGGCGCCGGGGCACGCGGACGGACCAGCCGGTGTCGCGGAAGTGCCGCCGCACCTCGCCGGTGATGGTCGGTACGGCGAAGGACAGGAAGTCGGTGCCTCGACCAGGATCGAACCGGTCGACGGCGTTGATCAGGCCGAGGGTCGCCACCTGCGCCAGGTCCTCCTCGGGCTGGCCACGCCCGCGGAACCGGTGAGCGATGTGCTCCGCGACCGGAAGGTGCCCGACCACCAGCGTGGCCCGCACCTCGCGTCGACGTGGCGACGGGATGCTGCCGTCCGTGAGCACGCCGAACAGCGGCGCGAGTTCGTCGTACTGGGTTCGTTTCGTGCGCTCAGTGGATGTCATGAGCCGTCTCCCGAGACGTCGCTCCTGGCGGGTGCAAACCGTCGGGGTCAATCCGAAGGTTTGCCGGTGCTCGTGCGTCCTGGCAATTTCGTGCGGCCCCGGAGGCGAACCGTGAGCGAACAAGGAGATAACAGCAGTGGCCGTACCACGGGTCAGTTCGCTCCGGGTGCGGCTGTGGTCTCAACCGCTGCGTCTCCGACCCTAACCACGCCCATCGGGCCTGACAACCGGCCAATGGCCCGTACCAGTCGGGCCGAAACGGACATTCAGGACGGAAAATCGGGATGTCAATCCGCCGAATGGACCATGGGTGATCCATCGAACGGAGCCGAAACGATCGACCTCCGAGCCATTTCCAGAGTTCGGGACCCGAATGCTCTTCGTTGACTCGTTTGTTGATCCGCGACAAAGCTCGGGCTGACCCGCGACGGCGAACCCGTCGCATTGCGAAACCTGGAGAATGCTCGTGACCTCGTCTTCTCCGGGCCTACTCACCCGTGCGGAGGAGTCGGAGTCGACTGCGTCCGTGCCCGCGGCCAGACAACGCGGGCGAGGGTGGTCAGGCCTGTTGCGTTGGGCATCGCCGATAGCGCTGCTCGGCATCTGGGAACTGCTGTCCGGAACCGGACTGGTGTCGACCCAGCTGCTGCCCTCGCCCGCCATGATCGTGTCGGCCGTCCAGACGGTGGTCGCGGACGGTGAGCTGCCCGGTGGGCTGGTCGTGTCGCTGCGCCGGATGGCGATCGCGTTCGTCCTCGGCGCGCTGATCGGCGGCGGCCTCGGGGTCGCGGCCGGGCTGTCCCGATGGATCGACGCGACGGTCGACCCGCTGTTGCAGATGCTGCGCAACATTCCGCTGTTCGCCCTGCCGGCGCTGTTGATCCTCTGGTTCGGCATCGGCGAGACGCCCAAGATCATCCTGGTCATGCTGGCCGTCGCGCTGCCGATCTACGTGAACGTCTACGCGGGCATCAAGCAGACCGATGCGGCACTGGTCGAGGCCACCACCGTGCTCGGCTACAACCGCTGGGAGCGGCTGTGGCATGTGGTGCTGCCGGCGGCCGTGCCGCACACGCTGGTCGGCATCCGGATCGGGATCGCCTCCGGCTGGCTGGCGCTGGTGGTGGCCGAGACCATCGCGTCCGACACGGGTATCGGATTCATGATCAACAATGCCCGTGAGTTCCTGCGCACCGACATCGTGATCGTCGGCATCCTCACGTACGCGGTGGTCGGCCTGCTGATGGACACGATCATCCGACTGATCGAACGGCGGATTCTGCGATGGCAAAGCGCGTGATCGAGATCGAACTCCCGGAGGACGTGTCCGAGACGGCGAGTGGGCGGCCGGCCGAACCCCGGATCGACGCCAGCGCCGATGGGGCGGAGGCGGTGCGGGTGCGCGGGCTGGTCAAGCGGTTCGGCGAGCGCCGGGTGCTGGACGGCCTGGACCTCACCGTGCGGCGCGGCGAGTTCGTGGCGTTGCTCGGTCGCAGCGGCTCGGGCAAGTCGACACTGCTGCGCGTGTTGGCGCGGCTGGACGCCGACGTCGAGGGCACGGCCACCGTGCGCGGATCGCTGTCGGTGGCGTTCCAACAGCCGCGGCTACTGCCGTGGCGGAAGGTCTGGCGCAACGTCACCCTGGGCCTGCACATCGATGATCCGCGCGAGCGGGCGCTGCGGGCGCTGACCGAGGTGCGGTTGGCGGAACGCGCGGACGCCTGGCCGAAGACGTTGTCCGGTGGCGAGGCACAGCGAGTGTCGCTGGCCCGGGCGCTCGTTCGCGAGCCGGACCTGTTGCTGCTGGACGAGCCGTTCGGCGCGCTGGACGCCCTGACCCGGCTGACCATGCGGGGGCTGGTGACCCGGTTGTGGGAACAGCACAAACCGGCCGTACTGCTGGTGACCCATGACGTCGATGAGGCGTTGGCATTGGCCGACCGCGTGCTGGTGCTGGCGGGCGGACGCATCGCCGCCGAACATCTGCCACCGCCGCGCCGGCCGCGGCCGCCGTCCGAACTGGCTGCGCTGCGCAGCCGGGTGCTGTCCGACCTGGGAGTCGATGACCATGAGAGCGCGTGACCTGCTGCTGGCCGGGCTGGCCGTGACCGCCACGCTGAGCCTGGCGGCCTGTGGCGGCACGGCGACCTCGGCGGCACCCACGACGGTCACGGTGCCGAGCACGGTCGACGCGGCCACCCTGGCCGGCGTCACGTTGAACGTGGGAGACCAGAAGGGTGGTGGCGCGCAGGCGCTGCTGACCGCCGCCGGCCTCGCCAACGCGCCGTACAAGATCAAGTGGGATGACTTCACGTCTGGTCCGCCGATGTTGGAGGCGGCCAACGCGGGTGCCATCGACATCGGTCAGGTCGGCAACACCCCGCCGATCTTCTCGGCCGCCGCGAACGCGAACATCGAGGTGGTCGCGGCGCTGCGGGACAGCGAGGGCGACGGCATCCTGGTGCCGAAGAACTCGACGATCACCACCCTGGCGGACCTGCGTGGCAAGACGATCGCCGTCCCGCAGGGCAGTTCCGCCAACGGAACCCTGCTCAACGCCCTGAACAAGGCCGGTCTGAAGCCCTCCGACGTGAAGCTGGCGTTCCTGCAGCCGGCGGACGCCTATTCCGCGTTCGCGCGGGGCAGTGTGGACGCCTGGGCGATCTGGGACCCGTACCTGACCGAGGCGGTCACCAACCTTGGGGCGAAACCGCTGGTCAGCGGCACCGATGCGTTCAGCGGCAGCGGCCTGGCCGGCGGCACCCCATTGAGCAACGGCTATTCGTTCGACGTGGCCAGCCGTGCCTCACTGAGCAATGCCGGTAAGAACACCGCCATCGCCGACTATCTCAACCGGTTGGGCCGCGCGGAGATCTGGGCGTCCCAGCATATTGACCAGTGGGCGGCGATCTACGCGCAGGAAACCAACATTCCGGTCAGTGTGGCTCGGGCGGCACTGCCCAAGCTCATCGGCCACCTCACACCGCTGAACAACGACGTGATCGCCTCGGAACAGAACCTGGCCAACGCGTTCACCGCGAGCGGGCAGATTCCGGCGAAGATCGATTTCTCGAAGTTCGTGGACACCCGCTACAACGCCGACCTGGCCTCGGTCTTCGCCAGTGGCAAATAGGTGCTCGCACGCTACTGGCTCGCCCTGCCGGTGACGAGTGCCGCGGCACCCTCTTTCCCACATGGCGGGCACGGTGGCGCGCGCCCGCGCCCCTCGGATCCCCTGTAGTCAGTCGATTGGGAGCACATGGTTATGAGAGTGCGTGACGCCGTCGTCGTCGGCGTGGCCCTGGCGGCCACCCTCGGCCTGGCTGCCTGTGGCGGGCAGGCGGCCGCGTCGGGACCGACCACGGTCGCGGTGCCGAGCACGGTCAGCGCCGCCGAGCTGGCCAAGGTCACCCTGAACGTCGGTGACCAGAAGGGTGGTGGCGCCGAGGCGCTGCTGACCGCAGCCGGTTTGGCGAACACCCCGTACAAGATCAAGTGGGACGATTTCACGTCGGGCCCGCCGATGTTGGAGGCGGCCAACGCGGGTGCCATCGACATTGGTCAGGTGGGCAACACTCCACCGGTCTTCTCGGCGGCATCCAACGCCAATATCGACGTGGTGGGCACGCTGCAGGGACGCGAGGGTGACGGCATTCTGGTGCCGAAGAACTCGACCATCACGACCCTGGCCGGTCTGCGTGGCAAGACGATCGCGGTGGGCCAGGGCACCTCGGCCAACGGCACCCTGTTGAACGCCCTGAACAAGGCGGGTCTCAAGCCGTCCGACGTGAAGCTGGCCTATCTGCAACCGGCGGACGCCTACTCGGCCCTCGCGCAGGGCAGTGTCGACGCCTGGGCGATCTGGGACCCGTACCTGACCGAGGCGGTGGACAATCTCGGCGCGAAGCTGCTGCTCAGCGGCACCGACGCGTTCAGCGGCAGCGGCCTGGCCGGTGGCACCAAGCTGAGCAATGGCCGCTGGTTCAACGTCGCCAGTCGCAAGGCTCTGGCGGATCCAGGTAAGAACACCGCGATCGCGGACTACCTGAACCGGTTGGGCAGGGCCGAGATCTGGGCATCCCAGCACATTGACCAGTGGGCCGCGATCTACGCGCAGGAGACGAACATTCCGCTTCCGGTTGCGCAGCAGGCACTTCCCAAGATCATCGGCCTGTTCACGCCACTGAATGACGACGTGATCGCGTCGGAACAGCGCCTGGCCGACACCTTCACGGCGGCCGGGCAGATTCCCGGGAAAATCGATTTCTCCAAGTTCTCGGACACCCGCTACAACAGCGGTCTGAGCTCTGTATTCGAGGGTGGGAAATAACTATGGGCGTGAACCTGAACTGGTTCCTTCCGACGCACGGCGATGGCCGGTCCATTGTGGATCGGCCGGCGGAGAGTCCGATCGGTGCCGGTGTGCCGCGTGAACCCGACATCGACTACCTGGCCCAGGTCGCGCAGGCGGCGGAGCGGCTCGGTTTCCGAGCCGTGCTCACTCCGACCGGAACCTGGTGCCAGGACTCCTGGATCACCACGGCGGCCCTGCTGGCCCGCACCCGCACGCTCAAGTTCCTGGTCGCCTTCCGCCCCGATGCCCTCACGCCGACGCTGGCCGCCCAGCTCGCCGCGACCTACCAGCGGGTGTCCGGCGGCCGGCTGCTGCTCAACATCGTGACCGGTGGCGATCCGGTTGAGCAGGCCCGTTTCGGCGATTACCTGGACCACGACCAGCGCTACGAGCGCACCGACGAGTTCCTGGCGATCGTGCGGGAGATCTGGACCGGCCGGCGGGTCGACTTCACCGGCCGGCACTACCAGATCAAGGACGCCACCACGTTCGCCGCGCCCGACCCGGTGCCGCCGGTGTTCTTCGGCGGGTCCTCGGACGCCGCCCTCGAGGTGGCCGCGAAGCGCGCCGACGTGCACCTGACCTGGGGCGAACCGCCCGGTCCGGTGGCCGCGCAGATCGCCCGGCTGCGCGAGCTGGCCGACAGGGCCGGTCGCACTGTGCGGTTCGGCATCCGCCTGCACACCATCAGCCGGGACACCTCGGCCGAGGCGTGGGCCGTCGCCCAGCGGCTGTACGAGCAGATCGATCCCGAGGCGGTGCGGCAGTCTCAGGCGAGGTTGGCGGCCCTGGACGGGGTCGGCCAGCGGCACATGGTCGAACTGCACGGCGGCGCGCTGGGCAGCGACGCCCGATCGCTGGAGGTGTCGCCCAACCTGTGGGCCGGAGTCGGCCTGGTGCGCGGCGGCGCCGGCACCGCGCTCGTCGGCAGCTACACGGAGGTCGCCGACCGCATCGAGGAGTACCACTCGGTGGGCATCGACGAGTTCATCCTCTCCGGCTATCCGCACCTGGAGGAGGCGTACTGGTTCGGCGAGGGAGTCAGGCCCGAGCTGGCCAGGCGTGGCCTGCTCTCGTAGCGATCGACCCGCCAATCGGTCTACGGATCGGTCTACTGTGGACCATCGGACTGGTGCGGAATCTGGCCGTTCGTCAGGCCGCGGAGCTTGATGATGCGCAGATGAACCTGCGGCTGTCCGCCCGTCTCGGTGGTCCACAGTTCGGCCGAATCCGCCAGTGACTTCAGCACCAGCCAGTTCAGCGCGCCGATCTGGACCGGCCGCTCGGGCACGCACGCGGCGCTGGCGACCATCTCCAACTGCTCGGGGTCGACGCTCACCCGGCAGGTGAGCACCGCGCCGGGCTGGGCGTGGCCGACCACGGCCGCGCAGACCTCGTCCACGGCCAGCCGCAGGTCATCCACCGAGTCCAGGTCGAAGTCCGCGCGGATGGCGAGATCCGTGGCCAGCGCGCGCACCACGGACGGCCGAACCGCGTGGGCGAGCATCCGAAGCTCGACCTCGTTGTCACCGAGGTCGCCGTTGGCCGCCGGACTGGCCACTGTCTGCGCGCCTTCCCGTACTGATCGCTCCGTCATCGATCTCCCCAGTCCGTTCCGGAGATGGTAGGCACCCCCGCCGAGACCACGGAAGTCGGGCACCCCGGCCGTCTGGGGAGAATCCAGGCGAAAAACCACGTGTTGGATCACCTTCGCTGGGTACCCACCATCTGTCGAACGACACGCCAGGGACAGCGTGAGAGTCAGAGGGTGGTGAAGGCCGTGTATCGGCCCTACTTGCGGATGGCCAAGCCGGTAGCCGAATCCTGGGAGTGGCAACTTCGCGCGGCCTGCCGCGACCTGCCAAACCGGATGTTCTTCATGATGGGCAACGAGCGGGGTGCGAAGCGCGCGGAGAAGCAGGAGGCGGCCAAGGCGGTCTGCCGCCGCTGCCCGGTGCTCGCGGAGTGCCGGCATCACGCGCTGACCGCGCCCGAGCGGTTCGGCGTCTGGGGTGGCATGGACGAGGATGAACGGCGGCAGGCGCTGCAGCGGCGCCGCCAGTACGCGGAGCCCGTGGGGAGCTGAACCTCCGGCGCATCTCTCGCCGTGCGCTGGGGGCGGCGACTGGGGGCCGGCGAATGGGCGCGGTGCGGAACAGGAGGTGGCGGTGATCCTCATCCTCCTGGTGCTGGTGTTCGCCCTGGCCATGGGTGGGCTGAGGTTCACCATGCTCTGGTACGTCGCTGGGGCGGTGCTGCTGGTGGCGCTGGCCCTGTTCCTGGTGCGCCGCTACCGGCGCTGACATGACCGCCGATCCCGATCAGGTCTGGCAGGTCACGCTTCTGAAAGCGCTGTCCGCCGGTTACGTTGGGCCCTGCTTGACCGTGCAGGTACCCCGACGCCGAAGGAGAGATGGTGACCAGGAGTGATGAAGGGACAGACCACGCGAATCACCACCTGGCAGAGGTAACCAAGGACGTCATCCGCCGGCCCGACTTCCGGCGGGCGATCATCACGGGCGCGATCGCGCTGGCCGCGCCGGCCGTCGTGTGGTGGATCGGGGGAGTGCAGGCGCCGGAGATGAGCCACCGGATCGGCGCGTGGGTCGGCACCGCCGCCTGCGCCGGCTTCGGGGTCGTCGCGGTGCGCACCACCGCCAACGAGGTAGCCCGCCTGGTCCGGCCGCGCGGCGGTCTGTCCGTTGCGGGCGGACTGCGCCTGCTGATCACCCTGGTCGGTTACGTTCTCGTGTTGATCACCGTGCTCGGCTTGCTGTCCGTGCCGGTCGACCGGTTGCTGCTGTCCGGCGCGATCACCGGAGTGATCGTCGGTATCGCCGCCCAACAGTCGCTGGCGAACGCGTTCGCCGGACTGGTACTGCTGCTGTCCCGGCCGTTCGCGGTCGGCGACTACATCACGCTGTACTCTGGCGCGCTCGGCGGTCCCTACCAGGGCACGGTCACCGCGATCACCATGACGTACACGGTGATGGAGACGGCCCAGGGCCGGCTGTCCTTCCCCAACTCCGGCGTTCTCGCCGCGGCGACCGGCCCGCGCCCCCGACCACCCGCGCCCGATCCTGCTGCTCCGGACCCTGCGGTGCCGGAGCCTGTCGTGCCGGATGCTGCCGCCCCAGAGGCGGTTAAGCCCGAGACCACCCCGACCAACCCGGCCACCCCACTCGCCGATCAGAACTGACCGGTTTCAATGGCTTAATTCTGCGGACCGTAGATATCCCGATCGCAGCCTTAACTCGATCCGTTGTTGATGGATGACGGCACCGCCGCCCACCGGCACAATGGCAGTCGACCCCGGAGAAGGATCACGAAAGGTAAGTTCGACGTCGACTTTGAGTGAAACGGTCCAGCATACGCGGATGGCGACATTCACATGCTGGGAAATAGTCGGCGAGCTGTTCCAAGCGGACTCGTCGTTGTTGGATGTGGATCGGGCGATACACGCTGGTCTGGACGGCACCAGACATATTGATGACCTGAGCGAGCCCTATCGGCTCGCCCGCGGCTCGCTGGCCGACGCCCAGGCGGCGGTCCAGCAGCTTCAACTACACCTTGAGGGGCTGGTCGCCGCTGTCACCGGTCAGACCGAACCGACAGGTGTGGCGGTCGCCCTGCCCTGCGATGTTGGCCATCGGGTGGCCGTCGCCGGTTCCCTCGTCAGACCACTTCCCGTGCTGACGGAGGTTCAACGCAAGGAACTGACGGACCACCTGCTGACCCTGGAGCGAACCAATCCGGAGAAGTTCGACGTGGCCTCCCGCGACCCCGATCAGGGAGGAAAGCAGACCCGCAAC
>DASVLX010000128.1:0-12542 GCA_036384655.1 Pseudonocardiaceae bacterium | reverse complement strand
GAGGCTCATGACGTGGAAACGCACGTCGAGGTCCCTGACCTTCTGGACCTCCAGAATCCAGCGGGAGGTGATCCACGCCCACGGGCACAGCGGGTCGAACCAGACGTCCACCCGGGTCTTCGTGCCAGCCGGGTTGTCAGCGGCGGTGCCGGCAGCGGCGGCGGTCTCAGATGGGGTCTCGGTGGGGGTCGCGGTCGGCCCAGCGGTCGTCTCAGCGGTCGGCACGGTCATCGGGCGCGCTCCAAGGTCACTCGGGCGATCTCGTACAACCGTCCACAACGACGACACGCCGGAGAACCTTCCCACTGCCGTGTCTGGCGACGACACGCCGTACCCGGCAGGGTGGTCGTAGAACGTGATTGGATGCAGGGAACCAACCGCCCAACCTAATCGGACCGAGGTGACCAGTGGCCGCCCCCAATCTCACACGAGAGCAGGCCGAGCAGCGCGCCGCGCTGCTGGAGGTGAAGTCGTACGCCATCGAGCTCGACCTCACCAACGAGCATGGCGGGCCCGGTGAGCACACCTTCCGGTCGACCAGCACCATCCACTTCCGAAGCCGCGAGATCGGCGCCGAAACCTGGGTTGACGTGGTCGCCGAGGGAGTGCGCCGGGCCGTACTCAACGGCACCGAGCTCGATATCTCCGGCTACCGCGAGGACGACGGCATCGCGCTGCCCGGCCTGGCCGAGGAGAACGAGCTGTTCGTCGAGGCCGACGCCCGCTACATGAACACCGGTGAGGGCCTGCACCGCTTCGTCGACCCTGTCGACGGTGGCGTCTACCTGTACTCGCAGTTCGAGACCGCGGACGCCAAGCGCATGTTCGCCTGCTTCGACCAGCCGGACCTGAAGGCCACCTACGACCTGACGGTGATCGCGCCGGCCGACTGGAAGGTCATCTCGAACGGCGCGATCGCCACGTCGACCCCGCTGCCCTCCGGCGCGGTGCGACACACGTTCGTGCGGACCGGCGTGCTCGCGACGTATCTGGTCGCCCTGGTCGCCGGACCGTACGCGGAATGGCGCGATGAGCATGTGTCCGATGGCGGCGTGATTCCACTGGGCATCTACTGCCGCGCGTCGCTGGCGAAGCATATGGACGCCGACCGATTGTTCGCCGAGACCAAACAGGGTTTCGACTACTACCACCGCGCCTTCGGGGTGCGATACGCGTTCGGCAAGTACGACCAGTGCTTCGTGCCCGAATTCAACGCGGGCGCGATGGAGAACGCGGGCTGCGTGACGTTCCTGGAGGATTACGTCTTCCGCAGCCGGGTCACCCGCTACCTCTACGAGCGGCGCTGCGAAACCGTGCTGCACGAGATGGCGCATATGTGGTTCGGTGACCTCGTCACCATGCGCTGGTGGGACGACCTGTGGCTGAACGAGTCGTTCGCGACCTTCGCCAGCGTGCTCGCGCAGGCCGAGTCCACCGAGTACAAGCACGCCTGGACCACGTTCGCGAACATCGAGAAGTCCTGGGCGTACCGGCAGGACCAGCTGCCCTCCACCCATCCGGTCGCCGCGGACATCCCGGACCTGCAGGCCGTCGAGGTCAACTTCGACGGCATCACCTACGCCAAGGGTGCCAGCGTCCTCAAGCAACTGGTGGCATACGTCGGCCTCGACAACTTCCTGGCCGGGCTGCGGGTGTACTTCGCCAAGCACGCCTGGGGCAACGCCACCCTCGCGGACCTGCTCGGTGCCCTGGAGGAAGCGTCCGGCCGGGACCTGTCCGGCTGGGGCGCGCAGTGGCTGCAGACCACCGGCCTGAACACCATCCGGCCGCGGTTCGCCGTGGACGAGGCCGGCCGGTTCACCGCGTTCGAGGTGCTGCAGGGCCCGGCGCGGCCGGGTGTCGGTGAGCTGCGCACGCACCGGCTGGCGATCGGCATCTACGACTCGGACGAGCACGGCAAGCTGGTCCGGACCCACCGGGTCGAACTGGACGTCACCGGCGAGCGCACCGTGGTGCCGGAACTGGTGGGCGTGCCGCGCGGCAAGCTGGTGCTGGCCAACGACGACGACCTGACCTACTGCACGATGCGGCTGGACAACGACTCGCTGGCCTCGCTGGTGGACCACATCGCCGACATCGCGGAACCGCTGCCCCGCACGCTGTGCTGGTCGGCGGCCTGGGAGATGACGCGGGAAGCCGAACTGAAGGCCCGCGACTTCGTGACCCTGGTGGCCGGCGGAATCGGCGCGGAGACCGAGGTTGGCGTGGTGCAGCGACTGCTGTTGCAGGCACAGACCGCGCTGTCCTCCTACGCCGACCCGGAGTGGGCGCCGACCGGCTGGCGTTCCCTCACCGACAAGGTGCTCGAGCTGGCCCGCGCCGCCGAGCCCGGATCGGACCACCAGTTGGCGTTCGTCAACTCGCTGTCCGGTTCGGTGCTGGAGGCCGACAAGCTCGCGGTGCTGCGCGGCTGGCTGGACGGCAGCAAGCCGCTGCCCGGCCTGACGGTGGACACCGACCTGCGGTGGCGGCTGCTGATGGCGCTCGTCGCGCATGGCGAGGCCGGGCTACCGGAGATCGAGGCCGAGGAGAAGCGGGACGCCACCGCAACCGGTCGTCGGCATGCCGAGCGCGGTCGCGCCCTGCGGCCGGAGCCGGCGGCCAAGGCCGAGGCCTGGCAGCGCGCGGTGTTCGACGACGAACTGCCCAACGCGATCAACGAGGCGATCATCACCGGCTTCTCGCATCCGGCGCAGAAGCGTCTGCTGGCTGGCTACACGCAGCGGTACTTCGACGATGTCGCCGGAGTGTGGGAGCGGAGGTCCAGCGAACGGGCCCAGCCGACCGTGGTCGGACTGTTCCCGGCGTGGGCGGTGGATCCGGAGACGGTCGCGGCCGCCGACGCATGGTTGGCGCAGGACCGGCCACCGGCGCTGCGCCGGCTGGTGTCCGAGGGCCGGGCGGGGATCGTGCGAGCGCTCGCGGCGCGCGACTTCGACCGCTCTTAGAGCCTGCATCGCAAGACGGAGAAGCCCCCGATACCGCTGTCGTATCGGGGGCGACGACAACGCGGCGAGGCGCCGCGCCGGCCCCGCGCAGCAGGAACGCGTGATCCACCGACCGGCTCTTGGCCCAATCTCCATCGCAAACGACCTGGTTGCCGTTACGCTGCTGAATTGTGTCCAGTGCCCTTTCCGCGGTGGCGAGCCTGCTGTGGCCGTTGATCGTCCTCAGCGCGCTGATCGTGTTCCGTAAGCCGCTGATGCGCGTGATCAACCACGGCGACTTCACGGTGAAGATCGCGGGCGAGGAGATCACGGTCGGTGATCTGTCGCGGCAACAGACCGACATGATCACCGACGTGCAGAAGCAGCTCACGGCGCTGACGGACCGGGTGACCGCCCTGGAGAAGGAGATCCACCCGGCCCAGTCGGCTCAGTCAGGATTGTCGGGCACCCCGGCCAAGCCGGCCGCAGTGTCGTCCGTGCCGGAGCCGGGCTCGGCCTCGGTTCCGGCTCCGCTGCCGGCTCCCGCGTCGCCGCTGCCCTGGGGACCGCCGGACGAGCCCGAGCCGGTGCCGGCCACCGGGCTGGGCTCGCTAGCGCAATCCCGGGAGAAGTCGGCGGCCGGCCTGATGAGCCCGACGGCACGGGCGCCGTGGGAACGCATCTCGGCGCCCGCCGTGTCCGGTGATGCCGGTGGCACTGCGACTGGCACGGCGACTGGCACTACGACCGCGGTCGGCACGGGCGCGGTCGGCGGTTCTCCGGCGTCCGTACCGGCGGCTCGGGCCGCGGTGGCCGGCGACATCGGCGAGGACCACACCGACGGATCACATCCGGGCAGCTGGGTGCCGGGCCAGTCCTATCGGCCGGTCGGCTCCCGTCCCAAGGCAACCGGCGTGCTGTGGGTGGACGACCACGTGCGGCGGCACGCGGTCGAGCTCGACAGGTTACAGCGCAACGGCGTCGCGGTGGACACCGTGAACAGCACCGACGCGGCACTCGACAGACTGAGCCTGCGCCGCTACCAGCTGATCGTCTCGGACATGCACCGGGTGGAGAACGGCCAGCGGGTGCTGGATGCCGGGCTGCGGTTGACGCAGGCGGTCCGCGCGCTCGACCGTGACACTCCGATCGTGATCTTCTCCACTGGCCCAACCACCGCGGCCACCGAGGAACCCGTCCTGGCCGCCGGCGCGAACGTGGTCACCACGTCCCCCACCGCACTGTTCGCCGAGCTGCACCGCCTGGACCTGATCTGACCGGCATCGCAGGCGGTGCGGTGCCGCGTTTCGGCCGTTGGCGCAGCCGTGTCAGCGCCGGTAGCCATCCCCCACCCTCCCGGGGGGCGACCCCTTGGCCAGTCTATCGGCGCAGGTCAGCGCCACAAAGCGGGAAATCCGAGGGTGTGGATAGATCAACCCGCCTGTGGACGACCACGCGTGTTCGGCGCGAGCCGGGTATAAGCGCGGTCTTCGCCGGCATCCACCTGGAACACCGGATGTAGTCAGTGGGACTTAGCGGCGAGGGGCGGGGCCGGCCTGATCGGTCAGGATCCGCAGCGCGTTCACCAGGCCGCCGATGAAGTCGCCCTCCTTGAAGGATGCCTCCATCGCGACGACCGCGAACTTGCAGGCCCGATCCGACAGCCGCCGGTGGGCCTCCTCGCCGGTGATGACCTCGATGGCCCGCTGGCCCGGAGACACCGCGATCAGCACGGCCGATGACGCGGCCCTGGTTCCCAGGGACGCGTGCAGGCGCTCGGCGGTGTCACGGGTCTGCTGACCGAGATCACCCAGGTAGATGCTGAAGTCCAGGCCGGTGGTGCGGTTCGCCAGGGTGAGGGCCTCGTCCAACCGGGCCAGCTGCCGAGTGTTGAACGGGACGGTCGGAGCGGCCGGTTTGACCACGCGGGCGATGGAGACCCGGCCGGCGGGCATCACCACCGCGCCGGGGACCTCGGCCGTGCCGTTGGCCGCGCGGTCGACCGTCTCGCCGGTTTCCTGCGGTTCGGCGGCGACCGATCCGGCGGCATGTGATTCGGAGACAGCCGATTCGGACGTGATCGTCCTGGCCTGGGGCTCACCAGTTGCCACGGGCACCTCCCCGAGCGGTCTTGACCGTGCCCTGCGCGCTCGCCGTGGCCCGCTCCGTGACGGAGCGGGGCTCCGGGCGCCGCACGGCGCCGAGTCCGGTGTCGGCGGCATGCCCGCTCGGGCTGCCCGCCCACCACACGGGCTTGTAGGTCCAGGGCTGCCCCGACCGGTACCGGGGGCCGCGCACGATGCTCGGCATCTCGGTGAGCAACGCGATCACACCAATGATCGCGGCCGGTATCACCACGAAGATCAGTACGGTCTGCCAGACAGTCACGACATGTACGGTAACCGATCGAGCTGTGATCCGGTTCACCGGACAGTGTCGTGTCGGCTTCGTCTCAGTCTTGCGTCGAGGCCTTGCCAGGGGTTCACGGCAGCCCTCGCGCGCTCCCCGATCGCCGCGCTCCATCACCCGGAACCCGCGCTGCCAGGCGTTTTCGACCCGAGAAAAGCCTGAGTTTGAATTTCCGTTACTTGACGGTAACCGAAATGGTCCGCCGGCGTCGCCGAATATTCGCCCACCACGGAACAACGTCACACCGCGCCACGCAGCATCCCGCTGGGTGTCCAGGCAAGCATGTCCGGCTCAGATCACCCGGTCGGAGCATCCATTAGGCCGAATGTCCCCGCCCCAGATGGCGGCAAATGGCCGCCATCTGGGCGTCTTGTGGACGGACACGAAGGTCCGTAGTTTTTCACCTGTACGGCCCTTGCGAACCACCGATTGGGTGGTTTTCTGGCAACTTGCACCAAGGAGAGCGACCCTATGTACACGATCGTGACGCCCAGTCGAGTGATGAACGCTGAACTGTTCGGCGGCACCGTCGCTGTGAGTGATGGGACGCGGGTCACCGCCGAGGATGGCACCCGGGTGACCGCGCTGGACGGAACCAGGGTCACCGCTCTCGGCACGCGGGTGACTCGTGGTGGCACCCGCGTGACGGCGCGCAGAGGTACGCGCGTCACCCGCGGCGGTACCAGGGTGACGCGCGGCGGCACGCGCGTGACGGCTCTGGGCACGCGGGTCACCCGGGACGGCACCCGGGTTACCAGGTGCGCCGCCTGAGCCACGGCCCGGCGGGCCGGTTCGGCCGGGAGCGGCCTGGGTGCGTCTGATTGCCGGCGCGGCTGTGACGCGCGTCGGATGTGGATGTGAGGGTGGCCTGGGGGCCGAATGGCGTCGGGGCCTAGGCCGCCGGCTCACCCAGGTAGGGCAACCACTGGGGATCGGTCTCGGAGATGGCGGCCAGCAGCCGCCAGTGCGGCCCACGCGGCGCGGTCGGCGCGTAGAGCAGCCGCCAGCCAAGCTCGGACAGCAACTTGTCCGCCTTGTGGTGGTTGCACTTGGCGCAGCTGGCCACGCAGTTCTGCCAACTGTGCGCGCCGCCGCGGCTACGCGGCACGACGTGGTCGATGGTGTCCGCGCGACCGCCGCAGTACGCGCAGCGGTACCGATCGCGGAACATCAGACCGGCCCTGGTCAGCGGAACGCGTGCCCGGTAGGGCACGCGCACGTAGTTGCTGAGCTTGATCACCGAGGGCACCTGCACGGCCGCCGCCGCCGAGTGCAGCACGAGGCCGGACGGATCGTCATGCACGACCTCCGCCTTACCGCACACCACCAGGACGATCGCGCGGCGCAGCGGTAGCGCCGTCAGCGGCTCGAAGGTCGCGTTGAGCAACAAGACCCGATGCCGATTCCAGGGGGGCACCAGAGGCTCACCGGCTGCCAGTCCAGCCGAGGGAGCATAGCGATCGCCGGTCGATCCGGCGGGTTCTCGGCACACAACAGCCCGCGGCGCCTGCCTCGCAGCAGCGCCGATCGGGCTCGGTTGTCGGTCGGGCACGCGACCACCTCCACCGTGGCACGCATAGTCGACCACACATCACCCCCTGAGCGCACGCAAAATCGCCGATCTGTCCTACTCGCGGGTGCGTCAGACGGGTCACAACCGCTCACCGGCACCCGTTCGAGGCGATTGCCGGGCGCCGTATGGTCGACGCCCGTGGATCCCATTAACCAGTTCGTGACCAACGACGCGCCGTCCTGCGCCGCGGACGCCAGTTCATGGTGCGCCCAGGTGTGGCGGGTCACGCATGTGAACTGGATTGCCCAGTCCGCTGACTGGCTGGTGGCCAAGCCACTGAAGATCCTGCTGATCATCGCCATCGCGCTGGCCGTCCGGTGGCTGACGCACCACATGATCGACCGGGTGACCCAGAACCGGGGAGCCAAGGGCCGGAAGGCCAGACGGAACGGCAACGGCTCTGGTACCGGCGCTGTCAACGGCAACGGCAGCAACGGCAACGGGCATGCCAACGGCAACGGGCATGGCGCCGCCGGACTGGTCCAGGCGTGGGTTCCGCTGATGTCCGAGCGCCGGGTGCAGCGCGCCCGGACGATCGGCTCGGTGCTCAAGTCGTCGGTGTCCGCGGTCGTGCTCAGCGTCGCGCTGATCATGATTCTGGGCGAACTGGGCCTCAACCTCGCACCGATCATCGCCTCCGCCGGCATCGTCGGTGTCGCGGTCGGGTTCGGCGCCCAGAACCTGGTCAAGGACTTCATCAGCGGCGTCTTCATGCTGTTGGAGGACCAGTACGGGGTCGGGGACGTGGTCGATGTCGGTCCCGCCACCGGCACGGTCGAGTCGGTGGGTCTGCGGATCACCACCCTGCGCGACATCTCCGGCACGGTCTGGTACGTGCGCAACGGCACGATCGCCCGGGTGGGCAACTCCAGCCAGGACCACGCGGTGGCGGTCGTGGACGTGCCGCTTGCCCACTCCGCCAACCTCACCCAGGCGCTGGACCTGATGGACTCGGTGGCCACGGCCGCCTGCGGCGAGGTGCCGCTGTCCGAGGACGTGATGGCGGCGCCGGCCGTGCTCGGCGTGCAGAAGGTCGCCCCCGAGGCGCTCACCCTGCGGCTGACCGTGAAGGTCCGGCCGGGCCGGCAGTGGGCCACCCAACGGGAGCTGCAACGCCGCATCATGATCGCCTTCGACGAGGCCGGCATCGAACCGCCGGTTCCCGCCGCCTGACGGATCGGCCCTGCGACAATGGTCGCCGTGGCTAGCCCGGAAACGTTCTACGAGGCCGTTGGCGGTGAGGAGACCTTCCGCCGGCTCGTGACCGCCTTCTACGCCCGGGTCGCGGTGGACGAGGTGCTCCGGCCGTTGTATCCCGAGGAGGACCTCGGACCAGCGGCCGAGCGACTGCGGCTGTTCCTCGTCCAGTACTGGGGTGGCCCCAACACGTACTCGCAGCGGCGCGGTCACCCCAAGCTGCGGATGCGACACGCGCCGTTCACCATCGGTACCAGGGAGCGGGACGCGTGGATCGCGGCGATGCGTGGCGCGGTCGAGGAAACGCAGGTCCCGGAGCCGTATCGGGCCCAGTTGTGGCAGTACCTGGAAATGGCGGCCAACGCGATGATGAACGTCTGGAGCTGACCGGCCCCGCGCGGCGGTGGCCGGATGGCAGGATGAACCCCCGTGCGAATACCAGCCGATCCCCAGCAGCCGGCCGCCGACAACAGCAACGACGCTACCGAGGACTCTCTGGAATGGTGGCGTCACGCCCTGTTCTACGAGATCTACGTGCGGTCGTTCGCCGACGGCAACGGTGACGGAATCGGCGATCTCGAAGGCATCCGGTCCCGGCTTGGCTACCTCGAACTACTCGGCGTCGACGCACTCTGGCTGACGCCGTTCTACCCCTCCCCCATGGCCGACCACGGTTATGACGTGGCCAACCCGCGCGATGTCGACCCGCTGTTCGGCGACCTGGACGCGTTCGACGAGTTGGTGCGGGACGCGCATGAGCGCGGCATCCGGGTCGTGGTGGACGTGGTGCCCAACCACACCAGCTCGGAGCACCCGTGGTTCCGCGAAGCGCTGGCGGCCGCGCCAAGCGGCCCGGAGCGCGCCAGGTACCACTTCCGTGACGGCCTCGGACCGGACGGCTCGCGGCCGCCGAACAACTGGATCAGCACCTTCGGCGGCTCCGCCTGGACCCGGGTGACCGAGTCCGACGGCCAGCCCGGCCAGTGGTACCTGCACCTGTTCGCGCCCGAGCAGCCCGACCTGAACTGGGACAACCCCGAGGTCCGCGCCGATCTGGAGACGACCCTGCGGTTCTGGATGGACCGCGGTGTGGACGGGTTCCGGCTGGATGTGGCGCGCGGCCTGGCCAAGCCCGCGGGCCTGCCCGACATGGACCTGTCCCGGGCCGGTGGTCACGGCCAGCTCTCCGACAACGCCTACGACCCGCGGTTCGACAACGACGGCGTGCACGAGATCCACCGGATGATCCGGCGGGTGCTGGACGAGTACCCGGAGCGCACCTCGGTCGGCGAGATCTGGGTCGCCGACGACGAGCGGTTCTCCCGCTACCTCCGGCCCGACGAACTGCACCTCGGGTTCAACTTCCGGCTGGTGTCCGCCGAGTTCGACGCGGCGGCACTGCGCGAGGCGATCAACCACTCCATCGCGGCGGTGTCCCGCGTCGGCGCGCCACCGACCTGGACACTGTCCAACCACGACGTCGTTCGGCATGTGACCCGGTACGGCGGCGGCAAACTCGGCACCCTGCGAGCCCGCGCCATGGCGCTGGTGGAACTCGCCCTGCCGGGCACGATCTTCGTCTACAACGGCGAGGAACTCGGGCTGCCCGAGGTGGACCTGCCGGACTGGGCCATCCAGGACCCGGTGTGGGAGCGCTCCGGGCACACCGACCGGGGCCGCGACGGCGCCCGCGTGCCGCTGCCCTGGGAGGGCCGTAACCCGCCGTTCGGCTTCACCACCGCCGAGCACGCCTGGCTGCCGATGCCGTTCGACTGGGAGCAGCTGACGGCCGAGACCCAACTGGAGGACCCCGACTCGATGCTGTCGCTGTACCGGCGGGCGATCGAGCTGCGGCAGACCAGCCCGGCCTTCGCTGGCACCGAGATCGAGTGGTATGGCGGTCCGGAGGCCTGTTTCGCGTTCCGGCGCAAGGGCGGTGGGCTCACCTGCGTGCTGAACACCTCGCCGGATTTGGTGCCGCTGCCGCCCGCCGGGCAGTTGTTGCTGGCCAGCGGGCCGCTGTTGGAACAGCAGCTGCCGCCGGACACCGCGGCGTGGCTCGTGTGACCTTTATCTCACACGGCCGTGTGGGTGACCATGCCCCGAAAGTTGGATGGACGACTGCTCCGGTATCGCTAAGCTACTGATCAGTAGGCGGAGCGTGGCCGACCTGATCGGGCCGGGCGATCCCGCGCAAGGGCCGTCAGCCAACCGCAGGGGAGCACAGGCATGTCGATCGTCGACGACTCCACGGGTCAGCCGATCGTCGCGATGGATCAGGTGAGCGCGCAGCGCATCCTGGAGAAGTCCACCGGTCACCCGCATGAGGGCCGGATCTACGACTACCTGCTCGGTGGGTCGTCGAACTTCGCGGTGGACCGGGCGTTCGCCCGCCAGCAGATCAAGCAGTATCCGGCCATGTCCTGGGTGGCCCAGCAGAACCGGCACTGCCTGGGCCGGTTCGTGCGCTACATGCTCCATCACGGCATCCGGCAGTTCGTGGACATCGGATCGGGCCTGCCCACCCAGGGCAACGTGCACCAGATCGCCGACCAGGTGGCCCCCGGTGAAAGCCATGTCGTCTACATCGACCACGACCCGGTGGCCGCCGCGCACGCCTACCTGCTGCTGGAGAAGTCCGGCCGCTCGGACCGGCATTTCGCGATCCAGGCCGACCTGCTCGACTACGAGCGGCTGTGGGACGCGGTGCTCGAATGCGGCCGTATCGACCCCACCAGGCCGGTCGGGCTGCTGCTGCTCGCGGTCCTGCACTTCGTGCCCGACGACGGTCCGCGCACGCCGTCCGACGCGGTCGCCTTCCTCCGCGACGAGGCCATGCCCGGCTCGTACCTGGCCCTGTCGCACGGCACCTATGACGGCATGACCGCCGAGGAGCGGGCGAGGCTGTCGGTGGTCCAGGACAACTACGACAACAAGAGCACGGCCCGCACCAGGGAACGCGGCCACGACGAGATCCTGACCTATTTCGGCGACTGGGAACTCGTGGAACCGGGTCTGGTGTGGACGTCACAGTGGAATCCGGAGGGGCTGGAGCAGGAACATATCGACGGTGACCTTCCCCCGGAGCAGTCCCGACTGCTCGCCGGGGCCGCCAGGAAACCGCGCTGAATCCACGCTGACCCGAGTCCGAGAATTCCTCATTCCGAAGGGATCCCCGATGTCGATCGTCGACGAAGCGAGTGACCAACCCATTCTGGCGATGGATCAGGTCACCGCCCGCCGCGTTCTCGAACAGTCCACCGGCCACGCGCATGAGGGTCGCGTGTACGACTACTACCTGGGCGGGTCGTCGAACTTCGCCGTGGACCGGGAATTCGCCCGCGACCTGATCGGCAGGTGGCCCGATCTGCCCTGGCTGGCCCGGCAGAACCGCCAGTGCCTGGCCCGGTTCGTGCGTTTCCAACTCAATCAGGGCATCCGGCAGTTCGTCGACATCGGGTCCGGCCTGCCGACCCGGGGAAACGTGCACCAGATCGCCGACCAGGTCGCGCCCGGGCAGGCCCGGGTCGTCTATGTCGACCACGATCCGGTGGCCACCGCGCACGCGTACCTGATTCTCCGGCGTGCCGACTGCCTGGACCGGCATTCGGTGATCCAGGCCGATCTGCTGAACTATGAACGGCTCTGGGAGGCCGTCATCGAATCGGGTCGCATCGACCCCACCCAACCGGTCGGGCTGCTGATGGCCGCTGTCCTGCATTTCGTGCCCGACGACGAACCCGGACAGGCCAGCGACGCGGTCGCCTTCCTCCGTGACCAGGTGGCGCCGGGCTCGTATCTGGCCCTGTCGCATGGCACCTCGGACGGTTTGAACGAGGCCGAACTGCGCACCCTGGCCGGAATCACCGACGACTACGACGCCAAAACCACGGCGAGCATGCTGCTGCGCAGCTACGACAAGATCAAGTCGTATTTCGGGAACTGGGAACTCGTCGAACCCGGTCTGGTGTGGACGGCCGAATGGAACCCACCCAGTCTGGAACAGGAGTACATCGACGGCGACCTGCAGCCCAGCCAGTCACGAATCATGGCCGGTGCTGCCCGGAAACCGCAATGACCCTTTGGTGATCGCGTCCCGGCTGGACGCCGGCACACAGCCGTAGGTCGCGTGCCGGCGTACGCCTATACCCGAGGCGGTGGTGGCCCGCACACGGTGTCCACAGGCATCGCGATCATCCACACCCGCCAGTTTTGTGGTTCGCGACGCTGACCTGCACCGATACACTGGCTGCGGGGTCGCCCCCCAGGGCGGGTCAGGGTTCCGTCAAAGTCGATCACCCAAATGAAAACGGGCACGACTCCTAGTTGATCATGTGAGTGTCAAAGTCCCATGATCACTGTGAGAGAGCCGTGCCCGCCGTGTCATCCTGCCCGATCCCCCGCATCGTTGATCG
>DASVLX010000127.1:0-4418 GCA_036384655.1 Pseudonocardiaceae bacterium | reverse complement strand
GTCGGCGTGCGAACCGGTGAGCGCCGCGGCCAGCGGCCCGGTCCGGGCGGACCAGCGCCGGTCATCCGGCCGCTGCTCGGGCTTGGGTAGCTGGGTCAACCGGTAGAAGTGGAACCCTTGCCAGTCAAGCATCCGTGGCTCCTCAGCTGGCCGGGATGGACGACACCCGGTCCACCTGGCACAGGCCGGGATTGCAGTCGGCGAGTACCACCCGCCGCCCCTGCCCGGTGTTGTCCACCAGGAAGAAGGCGGTCTCCGGCATGCCGAGCAGCTGATCCGGCTCGACCCTGAACTCGTACACCCGGCTGGACCCCGTCGAGCTGCTGACGTTGTCGGCGTTGGACCAGTTGCGGGTGCCGGTCCAGGCGTGACCACGCGAGTCCGACAGTCCGGTGGCCCGGCCACGCGTTCCGAACCGGCGTTGCTTGCTCTCGGTGCCCGCGCCGGTGTTGGCCGCGAAGCTGTCCCCGCCGCCGTCCGTGAACGTGCTGCCGACCTGCCGGGTCAACTGGCTGATCACGAACCTGTGCTCCTTGCCGATGAACTCGGCGGCGATGCTCGCGTCGCGGTGGTTGTACTGCTTCAGGAAGCACACCGCGCCGCCGGTGCCGGCCTCCTTCTCCAGCTCGCCCTGCGGTGAATCGATCATCAGCACCAGCCGGACCTTGGCGTTGCGGGCCCGCTCCGAGAGCATGCGCAGCTCGGCCGCGCCCAGGTGGTCGGCACCGGCGACGACCAACAGCCGGCCCATCCACTGTGGACTGGTCATGGCCTGCTGGACCAGCCGCACCACGGTCCGGTCGGTCAGTTCCTTGCGGTCTCCCCGGCCGCCCTCGGTGGCCACCAGGCAAACCGGGTCATTTGTCCACAACGGACGGCCATGGCCGGCCGGCGCGACCTCGGCCAGCAGGTCGAGCTGGCTTGCCAGGTAGCGCAGTTGCCGGGTGGTCCACTCGGTCTGGTCCACGTCGCCGATATGCCCGGCCAGGGCGGCGATCTCGGTGTCGGACAGCGCCGCGTCGCCGCCGCCCTGGCGCAGCACCCGCAACCCGGCGGCGAGCCGGGCGAAGGTGACCGGTCCGTGCAGACAGCCGAGCACCCTGCGCAGCAGGTCCACCGCCAGCGCCCGCTCCTCTCGGCGGTCGCCGTCGGCCCGGCCGGTCAGCGCGTGCCCGAGACATTCGGCCACGTCCCTCGGGCCGAGGCCGGCCAGCAGGTCGACATCGCTGGGCTGGTCCGGGTACAGCCGCACGGTGCTGGTCCGCATGCCCACCGCGCCGGCCACCCTGACCAGGTTGTCGCCCACCTCCTGGCCGGTCAGGTCCAGCACGGTGATCCGCTGCCCGGCGGACAGCAGCGAAGTGCCGAAGGTGACCAGCAGGCTGGCCCAGCCGTGCCGGCGCGGATCGCCGCCGAACACGTCCACCCGGGTGGGCTCGGACGCCGGGCGCACCGGATACCACTGTGGACCGTTCGCCGCGGCGGTGGCCGCTCGGGCGGCCTGATCCGCGTCCGCGGTGTGCTGCCGGATGGTCCGCTCCCACTGTGCCAGCGCCTGCTGGTGCCGCTGCTGCTCGTCGGACCGCATCGCCAGGTAGGGCTGCTCGAAGTTGCGGATGTTCCGGTTGGCGAACCGCACGCCGGCGGCCGCACGGATCACGGCCAGCGCCAGCAGCGCCGCCACCACGATCAGCACCACCACGTACACCTGGTGTGCCGAGCTGCCGTACTCGTCGATGCGCGCCTCGATCACCAGCTGGTACGTGGTGAACGCGAACGCGGCGATCACCAGCAGCGCCAACCGCCAGACCAACCTGCTGACCGCCTTCGACCTGGCCGCGACCAGCGCGCTGGTGTCCGGCCGGGGCGGCTCCACCCAGGTCGGCCGGGGCGGCGGCACCGGCGGGGTGACGGTGTGCACCGGCACCGGTGTCGCGGCCTGCCAGCCCCACCGCGCGGGCGGCGCGAACAACCGGGGCGCGAGCCGCGCCGACCAGTCATCGGGCGTGATCGTCACCGGTCGCAGGCCCGCGCCCGCGCCGGCCGCCATGCGATAGGTCCCGCTCACGTCGTCCTCCTACCGCTACGGGGTGCTCAGAAGATCCGCTGGAACCAGGTCTGGACGAGGCCGAACCAGCCGGGTTCGGCGGCGTTGAGGATCACCACGAAGATCCCCACCGCGATGGCGATGATGGCCAGCGCGACCACCAGGCCGACCAGTCGGCCCAGCACGCCGAACACGCCGGTCGGGCCGGCGGACGCCTGCCGGCGTCGCGCCAGATACCGGTCGTGGTCGGCGGCGTTGCGCCGGAAGAGGGCGTCCGCGTTCCGTTGCGCCTGCTGGTTGGCCTGCTGCGCGGCCTGCTGGGCCCATTGCTGTCCCGGGTTGGTCATTGCTGCTCCCCTCGCCGATTCGTGGATCTTTCGGCCGAGCCGGGCGACTGGCTCTGGCGTGCCCGATCGAGCACGTCGACCAGCTCAAGCCAGCCGGCGAACGCGCGTGGGACCCCGTTGGCACCCCGAGCCCATCCCTCAATGGGCTCGGAATCCGGGACGAGGTCCAACACGATTCGCACCGTGGGGCCGCCTGCCTCGGTCATGCCAGAAACCATCCGTCGCGTCCGGTCGGCGGACATCGTGGTCGGCACCGCAATGTTTTGCCGCCACCGACCACGGCGGTCACGGACCGGTTCGCGTCGGCAGGTCAGGGCAGTGGCTCGGCGATCGCCGCGTGCAGCTGCGCACGGCCGGTGATCCGCAGCTTCCGGTAGGCGGCCGTCAGGTGGGTCTCGACGGTTCTCGTGGTCAGGAAGAGGGCCTGCGCGATGTCGCGGTTGGTGGCGCCCTCGGCGGCGAGGCGTGCGACCCGCAGTTCGCTCGTGGTCAGTGCGTCCCGGCCGGAGACCGCGGCCCTACGCGGCCGGGCGCCCGCCGCGAGCAGTTCCTGCCTGGCGGTCTCGGCCAGCACGTCGGCGCCGGCGCGGGTGGCCAGGTCGAGGCCGTCGCGCAGCGGCGGTAGAGCGCGGACTCGTTGCCGGGAACGGCGAAGCGCGGCTCCGTAGCCGATCAGGCATTCGGCCCGCTCCAACTGGGCGGGCGAGTCGGCCAGCAGCTCGACGGCCTCGGCCAGTCGATCCAGCGCGCGTTGGCCGGGCTCGACCAGGGCCAGGGTGCGCAACGCCCGCGCGATGCTCCGGTGGGCGCCGAAACCGTGGGCCAGCTCCAGGTTCTGGTGTGCCAGCTCGGCGGCTTCGCCCGTCTGGCCGAGGGCGAGGTGGGCCCGCACGGCGTCGGTCCGCCATTCGGCGAAGCCGGGGTTGACGTAGCCGCCGCCCACCAGGAATCGGCCGACCTCGAGCAGGTCGGCCAGCGCCTCGGCCGGCCTGCCCTGCCGCAGCCGTAGCCGTCCCCTGGCCACCGGGATGAAGTGCATGACGATCGTGTCCGTCGGCCGGCGGTCGCTGATGTCGTAGTCCACCAGCACCCGTTCCGCCTCCCGCGACCGCCCACGCTCAACGAGCGCGTCGACCAGCGTCGCCGCCGCCAGTGGCGCGTGCACCCTGCTCGGCTCGCCGGGCACCCCCTCCAGGGCCGTGCGAGCGTCGCTCTCGGCCTCGATCAACCGACCCGCGTGCCAGGCGGTGTGCGACCGCAGCATGGACAGATAGCGGAAGTTCCACACGTCGCCCAACCCGCTGGTGGCGTCGAGACCACGGTCGAGCACCGCCAGCGCCTCCGTCTCCCGATCGGTGAGGCACAGCGCGGCGCTGGCGTAGTTGACCAGGATCCATCCCTCGCGTAACGGAATGGGACCGGCGGCCGCCCGTTCGGCCAGCCCGGCCACCTGCCGCGCCGAGCGCAGACCCGTCCCTGCCGCACCGAAGGCCAGCAGGGCCAGCAACATCCGGTCGTCCTCGCTCGCACCGGTCAACCGCGACGCGATCGTCTCGAGCCGGTCGAGAATCGCGGCCGGCGGCCGCATGGTGATCAGGTCGAGCCCGGCCGCCGCGGTGGACATCGCCACCGGCAGATCGGCCTCGTGCCCGGCGATCAGCTCGCGGGCCAGTTCGGCGGCCTCGGCGGCATCGGCCGCGCGGCCGGTCTGCGTCGACAGAATACCCAGTTCGAGCGCCAGCTGAATGCGTTCGACCGGCTGTCCGGTGAGCGCGATGGCCTCGCGAAGCACGCCAGCGGCCTCGACGGTCCGGGCCGCCATCGCCAGTGCCCGTCCCAGCATCGCGGCCAGCGGACCGCTCCGGTCCGGGGCTGGCGGTTCGGCACGAGCCCGCCGGAGGTACGTCACGGCCGATTCGGGCGCGCTCCGGCCGAGTGCGGACACGGCGGCCATCTGCAGCGTGTCCGCCACCCACGGGTCGGACTCCGGCTCGGCGGCCAGCAGGTGCGGCGCGAGCCGCTCG
>DASVLX010000126.1:0-25509 GCA_036384655.1 Pseudonocardiaceae bacterium | reverse complement strand
TCCAAGCCCGACCTGGATTTCGTGTCGATCGCGACCGGAATGGGCGTGCCGGCCAGCCGGGCGACCACCGGCGAGGAACTGGCCGAACAGTTGGAAAAGGCACTCGCCGAGCCCGGTCCGCATCTCATCGAGGCGATCATCCCGGCACTGTTGTGACGGTTGTCGTGACCGCCCGACGTGACTCCATTTGGGTGCGAACCATGTGGAGTAACGCGCCTCTTTCATTCACATTCGTGAAAAACAGTGAATGACAGAGGGGTTAACAGAAGTCAAAAGTGAACGCTGTCGCCGGCTTCTCAATTGGTGAGGAGCCGGCGATTTTGTGCGCCATCTGTGCTAATCCTTTCCGTTGAACAGCACGTTCGCACCGGAGGAGGACCGAGCTGATGACCCTGGAGGCCGCGGTCGGTGGCATGGGTGGCGGTGCCACCGAGCCAGCCGCCACACCGGCCATCGCGGGCCGTTCACTCGGCCAGATCGCCTGGCTGCGGCTGCGCCGGGACCGGGTCGCCATGACCGGCGGCGTGGTGATCGTCGTGTTGATCCTGCTCGCGGTCGCGTCGGTGTTCCTCAACGCGGCCGGCGTGATCCAGCCGAACACCTACCACCAGGACCTGATCGATCCCACGTTCAGCCGCCCGGTCGGCGCGTTCGGCGGGATCAGCCCGGCCCATCCGCTGGGCGTCGAGCCGATCAACGGCCGCGACCTGCTCGCCCGCATCCTGGTCGGCTCGCAGTTCTCGCTGCTCATCGCGTTCGGCTCGACACTGCTGTCGGTGATCATCGGCGTGGTGCTCGGGATGTTCGCCGGCTATTTCGGCGGCTGGGTCGACACCCTGATCAGCCGGGTGATGGACGCCTTCCTGGCCTTCCCGCTGCTGCTGTTCGCGATCGCGCTGACCGGCGTGGTGCAGCAGAAGGCGTTCGGGCTGACCGGAAACACCCTGCACGTCGCCGTGCTGATCTTCGTGATCGGCTTCTTCAACTGGCCGTACATGGGCCGGATCATCCGCGGCCAGTCGCTGTCGCTGCGCGAACGCGAGTTCGTCGACGCGGCCCGTGGCCTGGGCGGTCGCGGCCCGTACATCGTGTTCCGCGAGCTACTGCCCAACCTGTGGGGACCGATCCTCGTCTACTCCACGCTGTTGATTCCCACGAACATCCTGTTCGAGGCCGCGCTGTCGTTTCTCGGCGTCGGCATTCACCCACCCACGCCGTCCTGGGGCGGCATGCTCTCCGACGCCGTCACCAACGGCATGTATTCGGTCGATCCGGAATACGTGCTGGTGCCCGGCCTCGCCATCTTCATCACCGTGCTGGCGTTCAACCTGCTCGGTGACGGCCTGCGGGACGCACTGGATCCGCGTGCCTGAAAGTCCCGTCGTTTTCCCTGCCAGCTCCGACAAGGAGGCACGTACGCTGAGATGAAAAGACATGCGAAAATCACCGCGGCCGTCGCATTCAGCCTGGTCTCGGGCCTGTCGGTGACCGCCTGCGGCACGAGTGGCGGCAGTTCGTCGGGAGGAGCCGGATTCGGCGCGGCCACCACGGCCGTCGTGAACGCCTCCGACGCCACCGGCGGCACGATCAACTATGTGCTGTCCGGAACGCCGGAATCAACCGATCCGGGCAATATCTACTACGGGTACGAATGGGATTTCGTGCGCTGGTACTCACGATCCCTGGTGTCGTTCTCGTCGGCACCCGGAAACGCCGGCCTGAAACTCACGCCGGACCTGGCCACCGGCCTCGGACAGGTCAGCGCGGACGGCCTGACCTGGACGTACCACCTCCGGCCGGGCCTGAAGTTCGAGGACGGCACGCCCATCACCAGCAAGGACGTCAAGTACGGGATCGAGCGCAGCACCAACTACTCGCCGGACGTGCTGCCGAACGGCCCCACGTATTTCCGGCAGTACCTGACCGACCCCGACTATCCCGGCGCCTACAAGGACACGTCCGCCGACAAGATGGGCCTGACCGGCATCAGCACGCCGGACGATCTCACCATCGTGTTCCATCTGCAGCATCCCTACGCGGACTTCGACTATCTCGCGACGCTGCCGGAAACCGCGCCCGTGCCGCCGGCCAAGGACACCGGCGCGAACTACCAGAGCCACCCCATTTCCAGCGGTCCCTACGAGTTCCAGTCCTACGACCCGAACAAGGGATTCACGCTGGTCAAGAACCCGAACTGGTCGGCGGCCAGCGACCCGACCCGCAAGCAGCTCACCGACAAGATCGTCGTCACCTACAACGTGAACGCCAATGACGTCGACAACCGGCTGCTCAACGGCACCGCCGACGTCGACCTGCAGGGCACCGGCGTGCAGGCGTCGGCCCGCAGCAAGATCCTCAACACGGCCAGCCTGAAGGCGGACTCGGACAGCGCCCTGACCGGCCGGCTCTGGTACGCCGCGCTGAACACGCAGGTCGCGCCGCTGAACAACGTGCACTGCCGGGAGGCCATCGAGTACGCGGTCGACAAGGTCGCCGACCAGACCGCCTACGGTGGCCCGGTCGCGGGTGGCCAGATCGCGACGACCGTGCTGCCGCCGAACATCATCGGCTACACCAAGTTCGACGACTACAACGCCGCCAGCCAGCCGCATGGTGATCTCGCCGCCGCGCGGGACCAACTGAAACAGTGCGGCCAGCCGAACGGTTTCACCGTGAACATCTCGGCCCGCACCGAGCGGCCGTTCGAGGTGAACGCGGCACAGGCCATCCAGCAGGCGCTCGCCCAGATCGGCATCAAGACCGACATCCTGGAATACCCGCAGGGCCAGTACTTCACGGACTTCGCGGGCGTGCCGACCTTCGCGCAGCAACATGATCTCGGCATCATCATGACCGGCTGGCAGCCCGACTGGCCGGACGGCCTGGGCTTCTTCTCCCAGATCGTCGACGGCCGGGCGATCAAACAGGCCGGCAACGACAACCTGGAAATGGAGAACAATCCGCAGGTCAACAGTCTGCTCGACCAGGCCGCCGCGAACCCGGACGTCAACGCCCGGACCGCGATCTACGGCCAGATCGACAAACTCCTGATGAAGGACGCCGTGATCGTGCCGATGGTCTACGCGACCACCCTGCTCTACCGGAACCCGAAACTGACGAACGTTCATGTCAGCTCGGCATACGGCATGTACGACTACTCCACTCTCGGCGTCAAGCCGTAACCGGAGCCCATCGTCGTGACCGCATATGTCCTTCGGCGAATCCTCGCCGCTGTACTGATGCTGTTCGTGGTCAGCCTGGTCACCTTCGGAATCTTCTTCCTGGTGCCCAGGCTGGCCGGACAGACCGTCGACCAGTTGGCCGCGCAGTATGTGGGCCGTAATCCCGATCCGGTGCAGATCCATGCCATCGAGGTGAAACTCGGCTTCGACCAACCGCTCTACGTGCAGTACGGCCGATTCGTCAAGGCCATCCTGTTCGGCGCGGATTACCAGAACGGCCCGGACGTCAGCCACTGCCCGGCGCCCTGCTTCGGGTATTCGTTCCGCAACCAGCAGCCGGTCTGGCCGCAGATGATGAACGCGCTGCCGGTCACCGGGTCACTGGCGATCGGCGCGGCCATCCTGTGGCTGGTGGCCGGGGTCAGCATCGGTGTGCTGTCCGCGCTGAAACGCGGCTCGTTCTTCGACCGGGCGGCGATGACGATCGCGCTTGGCGGTGTGTCCCTGCCGATCTTCTTCACCGCACTGATCGCGTTGGCGCTGTTCAGAGACACCCTGCAGGTTTTCCCGGACGCCGGAAGCTATATCCCGTTCCTGTCGAATCCGTTTCGTTGGGCCGAGGCGTTGGTGCTGCCCTGGGTGACGCTCGCGTTCCTGTATGCCGCCCTCTACGCGCGGCTGACCAGGGCCGGCATGCTGGAAACCATGGGTGAGGACTTCATTCGCACCGCGCGGGCCAAGGGCCTGCCGGAACGAACCGTGGTCCTCAAACACGGCCTGCGGGCCAGCCTCGCGCCGATCACCACCATTTTCGGTATGGACCTGGGCCTGCTGGTCGGCGGCGCGGTGCTCACCGAGACCGCGTTCTCGCTGCCCGGACTCGGCCAGTTCGCCATCAACGCCATCAACAACAACGACCTGCCGGAGATCATGGGCGTCACCATGCTGGCCGGATTCTTCGTGGTGGTCGCGAACCTGGTCGTCGACCTTCTCTACGCCGTGATCGACCCGAGGGTGCGCTTTTCATGACATTCCTGGACGTGCGCGACCTGCGGGTGCACTTTCCGACCGACGACGGCGTGGTGAAATCCGTGGACGGCCTGTCGTTTCAGTTGGAACGCGGCCGGACCCTGGGCATCGTCGGCGAGTCCGGCTCCGGCAAGAGCGTCACCAGCCTGGCGATCATGGGTCTGCACCGCGGCCGGCGCACCGCGATCTCCGGCCAGATCCTGCTCAACGACGAGGACCTGGTCACCGCCGACCCCGAGTACGTGCGCCGGCTACGCGGCAAGACCATGGCGATGATCTTCCAGGACCCGCTGTCCGCGATGCATCCCTATTACACGGTGGGCAACCAGATCATCGAGGCCTACCGGGTGCACAACAACGTGAGCCGGCGGGTCGCCCGCAAGCACGCCATCGACATGCTCGACCGGGTCGGCATCCCGCAGCCGGCGTCCCGAGTGGACGACTACCCGCACCAGTTCTCCGGCGGCATGCGGCAACGCGCGATGATCGCGATGGCGCTGTGCTGCGACCCGGAACTGCTCATCGCCGACGAGCCGACCACCGCGCTGGACGTCACCGTGCAGGCGCAGATCCTCGACCTGATCCGCGACCTGCAGAACGAGTTCAACTCGGCCGTCATCATCATCACCCACGACCTCGGCGTGGTGGCCGAACTCGCCGACGACATCCTCGTCATGTACGCGGGGCGGGCCGTGGAGAAGGGTCCGGCGGCCGAGATCTTCGACGCGCCCCAGCACCCGTACACCTGGGGTCTGCTCGGCTCGATGCCCCGGCTGGACCGGGAGCGCGCCACCCGGCTACTGCCGATCAAGGGCACCCCGCCGAGCCTGATCAACCCGCCGCCCGGCTGCCCGTTCCACCCGCGCTGCGCGTTCGCCGGCCAGGTCGGCGCGGCCTGCGCGACCGTCCGGCCGGAACTGGACGACATGGCAGACGGCACGGCCGGGGAGCACAGTCTGGCCTGTCATCTCACCGCCGACGAGCGGGCCGTGCTGTGGGACACCGACGTCAGGCCGAGACTGTGAGGGAACCAGACATGGCCGAGGATCTGCTCACGGTTTCCGCGCTGCAAAAGCATTTCCCGGTGCGGCGGGGTCTGACGTCAAGCCTGCTGCGCCGGGCGAAGACCGCGGTACACGCCGTCGACGGGCTCGATTTCACGGTCCGGCGCGGCGAGACGCTGTCACTGGTCGGTGAGTCCGGCTGCGGCAAGACCACCACCGGCCGGCTGCTCACCCGGCTGCTGGAACCGACCGACGGCCAGATCATCTTCGACGGCCGGGACATCTCGCATCTGTCCCTGCGCCGGATGCGGCCGCTGCGCCGCGACATCCAGATGATCTTCCAGGACCCGTACTCGTCGCTGAACCCCCGTCACACCGTCGGCACCATCGTCGGCGCACCCTTTCGACTGCAGAAGGTCTCGACCGAACAGGGCGTCAAGCGGGCGGTGCAGGACCTGCTGGAACTCGTCGGTCTCAACCCGGAGCACTACAACCGCTACCCGCACGAGTTCTCCGGCGGTCAGCGGCAGCGCATCGGCATCGCCCGCACGCTGGCCCTGCGGCCCAAGCTGATCGTCGCCGACGAGCCGGTGTCCGCATTGGACGTCTCCATCCAGGCGCAGGTCATCAACCTGCTGGAGGACCTGCAGGACGAACTGGACCTGACCTACGTGATGATCGCGCACGATCTGTCGGTCGTGCGGCATGTGTCCGACCGGGTCGCGGTGATGTATCTCGGCAAGATCGTGGAAATCGGCGAGGGCGTCGACATCTACCGGACGCCCATGCACCCGTACACGGTCGCGCTGATGTCCGCCGTGCCGGTGCCCGATCCGCGACGGCGGCAGCGGCGCGAGCGGATCCGGCTGACCGGGGACGTGCCCAGCCCGATCAATCCGCCGTCCGGCTGCCGGTTCCACACCCGGTGTTGGAAGGCCGCGGCGATCTGCCGACAGGTCGAGCCGCCGATGGTCGAACTCGAACCCGGCCATCGGGTCGCCTGCCATGTCCCGGAGAACGTCCTCGAAACCGTTCCCGAAAAACCCGAACCGGCCGCGCCAGAGTGACGGCGCGGCCGGTCGGTTCGGTGGTGGGGACTCAGCGGGTGATCGAGAGGAACGCCCGCCAGGTCGACGCGGCGAACGCCAGCGTTGGTCCTGTGGTGTTCTTCGAGTCACGCACGGCGATCTGCTGCGAGTCGATCGCGATCTCGACACAGTTCGTCTGTACCCCGCTGTAGCTGCTCTTCCTCCAGGTCAGGCGGTTGCGGTCAGGCACGGAGGGGCCTCCTCAAGGATCTCGGCAATCTCATTTGCCATGCTGGCAATGAACGCTACCGAGTCTTCCTTGCTGAGGGCAGTCTCACTGAGCTTGGCGTAGACCGCCTTGTAGGCCTTGATCTCCGACTTCTCGTCCAGCGTCAGGCTCGATGTCTGGTTCTCCAGATGGACGACGGACGGCAGCACGTGGAAGTCCATGATCACGAATGGGCCCGACATACCGGCATGCGCGCCCACGGAGATCGGCAGCACCCGCAGCGAGATATGCGGCCGGCGGGCACGCTCGACCAGCCAGCGCAACTGGCCGACCTGGACGATCGGGCCGCCGACCGGACAGCGCAGCGCGCTCTCCGTGATGATCGCCTCGAAGCTCGGTGGACGCTCCTTGCTGAGGATCGCTTGCCGGCCATGCCTTGCCGCGACCCGTTCCTCGATCTCGTCCTCGGGAATGGTCGGGGAGGCAGCCCGCAGGATGGTGCGGGCGTACTCGTCGGTCTGCAACAGCCCCGGGATATATACGGTCTCGAAGTTTCGGATCCGCACCGCCGCCGTCTCCTGGCGGATCAGGGACTGCAGCACCGGCGGCAGGTTGTCCTGGAACCGTTGCCACCAGCCGGGTTCCGAGGCACTGCGGCAGAGGTCGAGCAGCTCGTCGCGCGGCTTGCCGGTGACGCGGTAGAGCGCGAGCAGGCCCGCGACATCCTCGATCTTCGCGCCGCGGACGCCGTTCTCGATGCGGGAAAGCTTGCTGGGCGAGATCTTGATCTCGTCGCGGACGCCCTCTAACGTCATGCCGGCGGCCAGCCGGACGTCCCGGAGCGCGGCGCCCAACTCGCGCGAGCGGATAGTGGGCAGGGGTTCGGCCATGCGGCACCTTTCCTGGGATGTGCCCTGATTGCCATTGACGCTAGCGAGATTTGCCGGCGCGGCCAAGAATTGTCACCCGAAGGAGTTATTGTTTGCGCCAATCGCAAAATGGTCTGGTCTGATCGGCGGGGTGTTCCCGTCGTTCAGGAGGTTATTCGGTGGAAACTCTGATGGAACTCAACCCGGCGCAGATCGACGCCTACAACCTACTACGGGAGAAGATCCTCGAGTGTTTGGAGAGCGTGGACGAGCCGCTGCTGCCCGGCAACGACTACGACCCGGACGTCGTCCTTGAGGTGGCGTACAACGAGATGCCGCGTCTGACCACCGCGCTGCGCGGCGTGCTCAAGGACCACGAGTCCGATCGGGACGGTCACTGCCAGGCTTGCGGATATCGCAAAATCGGCGACCGTTTCGAGCCCACTCCGTGGCCGTGCCCGGTGGTGAACTCGGTGCACGCCTACATTCAGGATCCCGGCCGCTTCTACCAGTACTGCCCGCACCGCGACGGCTTCTACGGCTGACCGGATCACCGCCGCCGAATTGCTGGCCACTCGCCACCGCCCGACCCGGCACCGTGCTCGTCGCCAGTGGCGAGTGCCCAGCACGGCGTCCCGACGATGACCTCGGATTCTCCCACGCCGCTGGTGTCGAGCCGAGCGCTCGGGCGCGGCGAGTGTCGGTGATCCGTGGGACCGTGGGGCACCTTGCATGAGATGAGCCACCGCCAGGGCGTGCCTCCGACAGACAAGGACGTGCGTGGGAGATGATGTCTCAGATGACTGTCGTGACTGCCGAGCAACCAACCGGACGTGACCTGATCCTGGCGCGTGTGGCGAGCTTCCCGCGCCTGCGCTACATGGGCTCCAAGTACCGGCTGGTGCCTCATCTCGCTGACGTGTTCCGCGAGGTCGGCGGCCGGACGGCGTTGGACGCATTCTCGGGCAGCGGAGTCGTTGCCTACCTCCTCAAGGCGCTGGGGTTTCAGGTCACGGCCAACGACTTCCTTAACTTTCCGTCAATCATCGCCAGCGCGACCGTCGTCAATCAGACCGTCACGTTGACGGACGCCGAGGTGGACACGATCTGCGGGCCGCCGGCCGACGACCGGCGGTTCATCCAGGAGACCTTCGATGGTCTGTACTTCACCCCTGAGGATCGGGAATTCCTGGACTCGGCCTGGTCGCACATCGACCTGCTCAGCGGGCACAAGAAGGACGTCGCCATCGCGGGCCTGGTGTTGGCCGCGGCCCGGAAGCAGCCCCGAGGGGTCTTCACCTTCACTGATCTTCGCTACGACGACGGCCGGCGTGACTTGCACCTGCCGCTGAGGGATCACTTTCGAGAGCGGGTCGCCGAATACAACCGGGTGGTCTTTGAAACCGAGCTGCCGCACCAAGCCGTCTGTGGCGATATCGCTGATCTCGATTCAACTGATTTCGACCTCGTGTATCTCGATCCGCCGTACGCGCCGCCGCGCGACGACAACGATTACATCAAGCGTTATCATTTCCTCGAAGGCTTGTCCGTGTACTGGCGAGGCCAGAAGATTATGTACGAGACGCGAACCAAGAAGTTGGAGAAGCGGTACACGCCGTTCGCCTATAAGCACTCGATCACTGAAGCTCTTCGCGCGACCTTCAAGAAGTTCGCCAATTCCGCGATCGTGCTTTCGTACTCGTCGAATGCTGTGCCGGATGCTCAGACGATCGTCGGTCTGCTCAAAGAAGTGAAGAGCGACGTGGAGGTGCGCCCGATCAGCCACAAGTATTCTTTCGGCACACACGCCTCCGCCCGGCGACGCGATGTATCCGAATACCTGTTTATTGGACGGTAATACGTAGTGGAAATTCCAAGCCTTGATGAGTACATCGACTCGTTGCGCCCGCTCAACGAACACGCGGACCCAACCGTCGTCACGCAAGAGGGCCAAAAAATCAAGAAGGCCGCCGACAGCCTGGCTGAGTTGGACGAGCTGACGGCTGACTCGCTGGCAGGCTGGGTGTCCGAGCATCCAAGCTGGGTTCCAGCGCTGGGTTTGACGGTCGGACTTTCACAGGAAGGACTGAAGAACACTCTCGTTGATAATTTCAAGACCTCGGGCTGGTTCACTCTCGCTCGGACCAGATCCGCAGAACTTATCGAGTACCTTGATTCTAGGTACAACCTTATCAACTTGCTGAAGACTCAGCTCTATGAACAGTATAGTTTCGGTGACGTGTTGGTGGCGCGGGGTGGTACAAGGTTGACCGCGAAGCGCGCCGGAGTCTCAGGCCGAAAGTTGGAAGACGAGATCGAGGCGATCGCCGAAAGTCTGGGCCTCGCCAGCGAGACTCGCACCCGTTTCGTCGGACGTAATAATCTCACTGCGCCTTGCGATCTGGTTATTCCAGACAGGCATAATGCGGAGATCGCGATCGCGGCGAAGGTCTTTGATTCGACCGGATCCAAACTTACCGACGCTGTTCGCGAGATCGCCGAGATGGCGTCGGTACGTAAATCCAGGCAGTTTATCATCGCTGTCATCGATGGGATCGGCTGGAAGAGTCGGCGTGCCGACCTACAGCGAATCCACCAGCTCTGGTTGGACGGGCAGATCGAAGGAATGTACAGCCTGGCGAACTTCGCCGCATTCCGCGAAGATCTCGAGGAAGCAGCCCGGCTCCGCAAGCTCATTTAGCCCAGGAGCCTCGATTCGATCGGACATGCCATGTCGCCGGCGATTCCGTTAGACCTCGGCGCCGTGCCGTTGGGCCATTCGGGTGATCACCGGGCAAGTCGGTTGTACGCCGTGGCGAGCCGTGGCATTCTCCCCGACCTGTAGATCATCATGCGATGGGGGAGAGATGCTTCGATCAATCCGTGTTGTACCGGCCCTGGCGTGCGGTCTCGTCCTCCTGACGGCCTGCGGCTCCTCGCCAGCGACTGTCTTGTCGTCGGCGTCGACGGAGCCGGCGGCGACGACCAGGTCGCCATCGGTTCCGAATCCTCTGAGCCTAACGAAGTTGGATGCCGATCCGTGCGGTGCGCTCACCGCTACGGAGCTGGAACCATATATCGGCGCACTGGACAAGAGCCAGGCCGAACCCGTGGACGGCAGTACCGGGCCAAGTTGCGATTACGAACCTGCTGATGGCCATCAAGCTGGGGTCGATATAACCGCCTTGCCGGAATTTGGTGGTCCTGGGAATCTCGGGAAGTCGGGCATCGAGTGGAGCGAAAAGAGTGCTGATATAGCTGGATATCCTGCCGAACATCAGTCGCTCGGTGGCCCGACTGGTCCGCAAAATGGTGACTGCGGGACAATTGTTGCCATTTCTGATCAGGCTGCTGTTAATATCTACGTCCAGGCGCCTGACTCTAGCTACAAGTACTACAGCAATTTGTGTGTTGTTTCTGACGCCTTGGCGCCCTATGTGATCGTCTACCTCAAGTCCGGGAGATGATCCTGCGGCAGCGGGCGCACATAGAGCGCTTGGTCACGGGTCCTTGCGGCGCAGTGCGGGTGCGTGTCATGCTGCTGCTCTTATAGATCGTCTCGCACGATAGGGCCTCGATGCTGCGAAGAACCCGGCTGGCTGCAGCAGTAGCTTGCTGCGGTCTTCTGTACTTGGCCGCCGCATGCGGATCTTCGACGTCCGGTGGTTCGCCAACGGCGAGTGCCAAATCAGATACGGCGAGTAACACGTCTTCGGTGCCCAACCCGTTGACCGTGACGAAGCTGATGTCCCACCCCTGCGACGCCCTCACAGCGGATCAGTTGCAGCCCTACCTGGGCACTGTCGGTTCTAGGGAACCCGACGCCTCGGATCCCGGTAGCTGGTCGGCGTGCAACTATCACCCGGCCGACACCAATCAGGCCCAGGTGAGTGTGCTCATCGAGCCGAGTTTCGGGGGATTGGCCAATCTCGACCAGGCCGGGAATGGCTGGGCCGTGCGCATTGATGATATCGACGGCTACCCGGCCGAACATGTGTCACAGGTGGGCGAGACAGGACCGCAGAACGGTGACTGCGGCACGACGGTGGTTGTCTCGAATAGCGCCGCCATCAACGTCTATGTGCGATCCTCGGCGGCCGGATCCAAGTATTACGCGAACGCTTGCACGCCAGCCGATGCATTGGTCCCCGACGTGATCGCGAACCTCAAGTCCAAGAGCTAGGGCCGATCGGTCGGGCGCTCACAGGGTGCTTACGGTTGCTCCTTCTGGGTGATCGCTGGTCCTCTCGGCGGCTGTTTGATCACGCCTCCTTGCGGGGGCCGCAAACCCGTGCCATGCTGCCCCCTCGGTAGATCGTTACGCACCACTGGGGGAGGGGACCTCATGGCTTCAGGTGATTCTGGGGGCTTTAGCGTCAGCTACAGCGACCTCCAAAAACTCATCGCTGCTGTGGAAGATCAACACGATCGGCTGGGTGCGACGTTGAACAAGGCCAGCGCCAAACTCATCACGCCGCCGCCCGCCAACGATGACTACAGCAACATGTGGGCGAATCAGGCTGAGGCGGCCGTGAAAACGTACATGGCGTGGAATTTGAAGCGGCAGGATGATCTTAAGGCCTTGATCGACAAACTTAATGAATCGCTGAAGAACTACAGGCAGACCGACACAGACAACGCGATAGGGTCCTGATCGTGCGACGAATTCGGCTTATTTCGGCTGCAGCGTGCGGCATTTTCGTGTTGGCGGCCGGCTGTGGTTCCCAGAACCCTAGTGGTTCGGGGTCGACAACTACGACGGCACCGACGACGAGCAGCTCGCCGTCGGTGCCGAACCCATTGAGCCTTGCAGCTTTGACCTCCAATCCCTGTAACGGGCTGAGTGCGACGCAATTGGCACCATACCTTGGCACCGTGCGCAAGGCTGATCCGAGCCCGGCCGATGGCAGTGATGGGCCGAGTTGCGACTATTTTCCTGCGGACCTGAACGAGGCAACAATAAGCATCAGTACGCTCCCAAGTTTCGGCGGTCCGGCCAATCTTGGCCAGGCTGGTGTCGAGTGGAGCGAACGGACAGTCGATATCTCCGGATATCCGGCTGAACACGTTTCTCTGGGTGGGCCTACGGGGCCGCAAAATGGCGAATGCGGAACAGTAGTCGTCGTTTCCGATCAGGCCGCGTTCGAGGTACACGTACAGAATTCTGACTCCAGTTACAGGTACTACAGCAATCTTTGTACTGTGTCCGATGCGTTGGCGCCGGATGTGATTACATATTTGAAGTCGGGGGGCTGACGATGTCTTCTCCGTATCCATCGGTTTGCACGGCCAATGACACAGCCGGAAACCTGTGGGAGCAGTTCAATGTGAATGTGCACGGTGATGGGCCGCTGCAAGAAACAGCACAGACGCTCAGTGAGATTGGGAACACGCACACGAACGATGCTGTCGATCTGGGGCGGATAGTTCAGGCGGTCCAGGCGTCGTACACCGGTCAGGCGGCCGAGCAGATGAACGCCGCTTTTCAGCCGGTGATCCAGGCAATCGCCGAGGGTGCGGACGTCGCTGCCAAGGCTTCAGACGTTCTCGTCGTGCAGGCCGCCAACTACTCCAGTGCGAAGTCGGCGATACAGCCGTACCCGCAGGTACCGTCGGAGCCTCCGTACGAACACTTTGTTCCGTGGGACACGAGTTACGACAAGGCGGTCAAGGCCAACAGCGCCGCGGACAGCACGAACCAGGCCGTCTACAAGAGCTATGTCGGCAGCACACAGCCGAACACCGTCCCTGCGTTCGACACCGGCGCGCTGCCGGCGGCTTCTTCTGGTTCGTCGTCGGGCAGTGGTACGTCCTCGGTCGGGTCGGTGGGTGTTGGCAGCAGTTCCGGCGGGTACTACGGCGGTGGGTCCGGTGGTGGATATTCGGCGGCGCCCTCGGCCGGTGGTTCGTCGTATTCGCCCGGCGGTTCCGGGTCGGGTGGTGCTCCGGTGGCGGGTGCGCCCAATAGTGGTGGTACCTCGGGTGGCTCGTCGAACTACGGCGGTACGAACACGTCCGGTTATGACGGCGGTGTCGGCACCGCGAATCCGTACACCAGCGGCGGCAGCTCCTATGGCACCGGCAACACCGGTGGCTACGGCACGACCGGCGGCCTGGGCGGCGCCGGTGGTGGGCTTGCCGGCAGGTTCGGTGGCGGCGGCTACGGCGGCTCGGCCGGCGGTTATGGCTCGGGTGGTTACGGCTCGGGCGGTGGTTCCGGCAGTTCGGCCGGCACCCGTGGCCCGGGTGCCACGTCCGGCATCCGCGCGACGGAAGAGGGCGGGCTCGGCCGGTCCGGCATGTCCTCGGCGAGTGCGGCCAAGTCCGGCTCCGGCATGTCCGGTGGCCCGATGGGTGGTGGCGCCCGGGGTCGTGGCGAGGACGATGACGAGCACAGTTCGCCGTCGTATCTGGTCAGCGAGGAAAACGGGAACGAGATCGTCGGAGACCTGCCCCCGACGGCCCCGCCCGTGATCGGCGGATAGTAATAAACAGCTCTGCGTAGAGGGGAAAGTCAGTGCTGCCTGGGGGAATCGTCGTCTCCCACCTCACCTGGGACCTGATTCGGCAACGGCACGATATTCAGGAACAGCATTACGTCCTGCACGTGCCGACACCGAGACTGAACTTCGCCGATCGGCCGCGCGCCCTCAATGACGCCTATGCGGAACTGGGCAGGATCGGACTGGCGCGCAGCACGAATGTGGATCCAGTACTGCTCGACATCATGCGGATGTTGTCGGCGCCAACCCTGGAACTGCATGGCTGGGTGTCCCAACCACGTCGGCCCATGATCGGCGTCGTTGCCGCGGCCGGTCCGCGCGGCGCGGTGCTGGCGTTCAAGGACGAGAAGACGATCCACGTCGAGCCGATCCGTGCCGATCACCTGGCGCAGTCGATCGTCCGGCTGATGCCGGCACTCGGGCCGGGGCGGGGGCCGTCTGTCACCCTGCCGATGGACGTCATCAAGGTGATCGAGGCCAACCGCACGTTTCGCGAGGAAACCGGCGGCTTCCTGGAACGCAACAACGGCCGCACCCAACTGGAAAAGGACGCCGACGCCATGGTCGCGCTGCTCAAGCAGCCCCGGCTCGGTGGCGGCCAGATCTACGCGGGATTCCGGCCGAAGCTGGGCAGCCGGCGCGAGAGTCAGACGCCACTGGCATACGTGGACGCCGAGTCCGGTCGCTGGCTGGTCAAGGACAAGCGCGGCAGCACCGGCGACCTGTGGAAGGTGGCGACCCCGGCCACCGCGGATCTGATGATCTCCGAACTGAACCACCTGCTGGCCGACGTGCGCGGCTGACCTCCTATAACGCCACTCACGGTAATCGTTAGTGGGCTGTGTGAGTGATGCCATCCGCATTCCAGAATCCGTAACAGGACCACAGGATCGTCTAACGGAGTGATACGCGGTCACGTTCGGTGGATGGAGAGAATTCTTCGTTGTTCTCTATCGGGTGACATGGTCGACATGCGGTTATTTTTTCGTAGCCATCCTGCTACAGTGATTTCAGGGGTGTTACGGATAAAATTGGGAGTCTGAAATGTCTACCCCGTCCGCAAGTATCGGTTCACGTCCCGTCGTGCTCAGCGACCGACAAGGCTTCAACCGGCGCTGGTTCGCCGCTCAGCTTGAGGCGGTTTATGTCCCCAAGAACGATGCTGAGGCCGTCGCCCAGGTCGGCGAAGCCATCTCCCGCTACGGGCACGACGTCAAGGTCGTGTCCGGGCGCCACTGCTACGAGGACTTCGTCTACAACGGTGCCACCAAGGCCATCGTCAACATGTCTTCGATGAACCGGGTCGGCTGGGATGAAGGACGGTCCGCCTTTTTCGTCGAGGCAGGCTGTGAGAACTGGTCCGTTTACCGGGCTCTGCTGAACGGTTTCGGCAAGACGGTTCCCGCCGGAAGCTGCTACTCGGTCGGTGCCGGGGGCCACATCACTGGCGGCGGATACGGACTCCTGTCGCGATTGCATGGTTTGACCGTCGACCACCTCAGCGCGGTCGACATCGTGACCTGGAACACGGCGTCGAAGAGTGCGGAGCTGCACCACGTGTCGGCGAAGAGCGCCTCGAAGGACGAACAAGACCTCTTCTGGGCCCTGCGGGGTGCCGGAGACGGCAATTTCGGTGTCATCCTGCGCTACTATTTTGATGATCTGCCGAAGGCCCCGGAGTTCGCCTCGCTCTACACCCTCTCCTGGAACTGGACATCGATCGACGCGAAGTCCTTCGCGGACCTGCTCGCCTCCTACGCGGAGTTCGTGAGTGACATGCCCGAGACCGAGTTCAGTCTGCTGAAGCTCACGCACGTATCGGCCGGGCAGCTCGGCATGATCGTCCAGGCCGTGTCCCCCGAAGGGGCCACTCTCCTCGACCACCGGGCCGAGGTCGAGCGACGGTACACGGAAGCGCGCACGCGCTTCGGGGCGATCGTCGACCATGCGCCGTTGCGGAACCCGCTCGGCGGCCATCCAGGCTGGACGACGACCCCGATAGGCAACGAGAGCGTGCAACATGTCACCTACCTCGAAGCGCTGCAGACCCTGAACGGTTCGGGGCCCAACCAGTTCGACAAGTACAAGTCCGCGTACCTGAACAAGGCCTTTCCGGCGAATCAGGTTGCCGCGATTTACCGCTGGCTCAACACAACCCCTCAGGGTGTCTCCGAGTCGGATATGAGCCAGAGTCTCCTGCAGGTCGACAGTTACGGTGGGGCCATCAACAGGGTCGCTCCCGACGCGACCGCGGTTCCCCAGCGGGACGCGATTATGAAACTGCAGTATCAGACCTACTGGCTCAATGCCTCGCGCCCTGGCGAGGGAAACCAGCCGCCCTACGACACCCAAGCCGCCGCCCATCTGGGATGGATCAACGAGTTCTACCGAGACGTCTACGCCGAGTACGGCGGGACTCCCAACCCGGCCAATGATCCCAGCGGAACGGTTGCCGGTACGTACTACAACTATCCGGACGACGTTCTCGGCACACACGCCAAAGGCAACGTCGATGACGCGCTGTGGCTCTACTTCCTCGATAACTTCCGCAACAACCAACGGAACCTCGTTGCCGTGAAGCGCCGCTGGGATCCGGAGAACGTCTTCCATCACGCGCAGTCGATTCCCGTGGAGTGAGCTGATCCCAGCAAGATCGACGCGCCGGGGGGGGCCAGGCTCGGCGGCGGCCGACCCCGCTGCCGGTGGGAGTATGGGCCCCATGAGACCAGGCACGGGGGTTGGCCGCTCCATGCGGCGCGATCGTTCCGTTCTGAAGGAAACGGTCGCACCGGGCACCTGGCGGCGAATGTTCCGGTTTGCCCGGCCGTACCGGAATCTGCTGATCGGTTTTCTCGGCATGGTCGTGGTGGATGCGACGATCAGCGTGGCGAATCCACTGCTGTATCGAGACATCATCAATCACGGCATTCTCGGCAAGAACGTCAACCTCATCGTCGTTCTGGCGCTCGTGCTGGGCGGGCTGGCCGTTTTCGACGCGCTGTTGTCGATCGGGCAACGCTGGGTGTCCTCGAAGGTCGGCGAGGGCCTGATCTTCGACCTGCGCACCGGCGTGTTCGACCACGTCCAGCGCATGCCGTTGGCGTTCTTCTCCCGAACCCAGACCGGCGCGCTCATCAGCCGGCTCAACAATGACGTGCAGGGCGCCCAGCAGGCGTTCACCGACACGCTGGCCAATGTCATCTCGAACCTGATCAGCCTGGTGCTGGTGCTGGGCGCGATGCTGTTGCTGTCCTGGCAGTTGACGCTGACCGCGCTGGTCATCCTGCCGATCTTCGTCATTCCAGCCCGCCGGATGGGCCGTCGGCTCGCCAAGATCACCCGCGAGTCATACGAACTGAACGCCACCATGAACAACACGATGAGCGAGCGCTTCAACGTGTCCGGCGCGCTGCTGGTGAAGCTGTTCGGGCGGCTCGGCGAGGAACAGAAACTGTTTTCCAAGCGGGCCGGCCGGGTCCGCGACATCGGCATCACGCAGGCGCTCTACTCGCGGTTGTTCTACGTGTCGCTGCTGCTCACCGCGTCCATCGCGACCGCCATCATCTACGGCTGGGGCGGCACGATGGCGGTGCAGGGGCTGATCAACGTGGGCACCGTGGTCGCGTTGACCTCCTACCTGAACCGGCTCTACGCGCCGCTGATGGGGCTGTCGAATTTCCAGGTCGACATCATGAGCGCGCTGGTGTCGTTCGACCGCGTCTTCGAGGTGCTCGACCTGCCGCCGATGATCGGCGAGAAACCCGACGCGCTGGCGCTGCGGCCCGGCCCGGCGAAACTGGAGTTCGACCACGTCGACTTCTCCTACCCGCGCCCGGACGAGGTGTCGCTGGCCTCGCTGGAGTCGGTGGCGGTGCTGGACAGCCTGCCGTCCGCGCCGGTGCTGCACGACATCAGTTTCACCGCCGAACCCGGCGAACTCGTCGCCCTGGTCGGGCCGTCCGGTGCCGGCAAGACCACGATCAGCTATCTGGTCGCGCGGCTTTACGACGTGCGCTTGGGCGCGGTGCGGATCAACGGGGTCGACGTGCGGGACGCGACGCTCGACTCGCTGTCCCGCGAGGTCGGCATGGTCACCCAGGATGCGCACATGTTCCACGACACGATCCGCGGAAACCTCCTGTACGCCAAGCCAACCGCGACGGAACAGGAACTCACCGAGGCCATCCGCGGCGCGCAGATCCTGCCGCTCATCGAGTCCCTGCCGCAGGGCCTGGACACCGTGGTCGGCGACCGCGGCTACCGGCTGTCCGGCGGCGAGAAGCAACGGCTGGCGATCGCGCGGCTGATGCTCAAGGCGCCGGACATCGTGGTGCTCGACGAGGCCACCGCGCATCTCGACTCGGAGTCGGAGGCCGCCGTGCAGGAGGCGCTGGCCACCGCGCTGCGCGGCCGCACCTCGATCGTGATCGCGCACCGGCTGTCCACCGTGCGGGCCGCCGACCTGATCCTGGTCGTCGACGGCGGCCGGATCGTGGAGCGCGGCTCGCATGACGAGCTGCTCGCCGCCAACGGGCTGTACGCGGAGCTGTACCACACGCAGTTCGCCGGCCAGGGCGTCGTGTCCCACGACCCCACGACGAACGGAGCCTCCCCGGCCATCACAACCGGGGAGGCCACCAGCCGTTGATCAGCAGGCATTGATCAGCCACCGTTGATCAGCTCTGCGGGTTGTCCTGCGGATCCTGGATCACGCTGAACGTGTGACCCTGGCTGTCCGTCACGGTCGCCATCCGCCCGTAGGGGCTGTCCTGCGGCGGGGTGACCACCGTGCCGCCGAGCTCCTTGACCTGGCCGACCGTCACATCGGTGTTGGCCGAATGGAAGTACGCCTTCCACATCGACGGTCCGGTTGACACCTGGCCAATCCCGCCCACCGGCCGACCATTCAGATCGATCGTGGCGTACTTGAACTCGTCCGTGGACAGGTCACCGTACGAGTAGTCGAACAGTGCCTTGTAGAACGCCTTGTTCAGCTCCCATTCGGTGCCGAGGTTCTCGTTCCAACATGGTGCGCCGGGCACGTTGTAGAGCGTGAAGCCGATGTGCTTGCGGGCCTGCCACAGGCCGAAAACCGCTCCGGCCGGGTCCGACGCGATGGCGAACCGGCCTAGGTCCAGCACGTCCATCGGTTCCACGACCACCGAACCGCCGGCATCGTGGATCTTGCGGGTGGTGTCGTCGACATCGTCGGTGGCCAGCGAGGTGATCCAGCCGGGCAGCGGCTGGTTGGGGTCCATCTGCGGAGCGAGGCCCGCGACCGGCCTGCCCTCCTTGGTGGCGACGGCGTAACCGCCCGTCTCCGGCCCGCCCGGTGATACGGACCAGCCGAACAGAGATGCGTAGAACTTCGCTGCCTCATCGAAATCCTTCACGGTGAGGTCGACCCAGCATGGCGTGCCGGCGGGCCACGCGGTGTCGCGGGTAGCCATGAGCCCTCCTGGAGTGTGAGTTGGGTTATAGGGCGTCTTCGACACTAAAGCCGCCCACCGACACTCGCCCGACGCTCCAGGTGGCGCGGGCCGGCACCCGCCACCTGGAACGCCGGAACGGTCGGGGACCCAACCGACTCTGTATCAACCCTGTTCGGAAACCTGGCCGATGCTGAAGGTGTGGCCCTGGCTGTCGGTCACGGTCGCCATCCGCCCGTAGGTGGTGTCCTTCAGGGGCTCGACCACCGTGCCGCCGAGCTGCTTGACCTGGGCGATCGTCTGGTCGGCGTCGGCGACCTGGAAGGTCGTCCGCCACACCGCGGGTTCCGTCGGAACCCCGCCGATGCCGCCGACCGGGCGGCCGCCGTCGGTCAGGGCGATCGTGGCGTACTGGAACTCGTCGGAGGGGATGACACCGAAGGAGTAGTCGAACACGGCGCCGTAGAAGGTCTTGTTGAGCTCCCATTCGGTGCTCAGGTTCTCGTTCCACACCACCGACCCCGGCACGTTGAACAGGCCGAAACCGATGTGCCGGCGAGCCTGCCACAGCCCGAAGAGCGCGCCGCCCGGGTCGAGCGCGAGGGCGATCCGGCCCTCGTCCAGCACGTCCATCGGGTCCATCAGCACCGAGCCGCCGGCGTCGTGGATCTTGCGGGCCGTCGCGTCGACATCGTCGGTGGCGAGATAGGTGATCCAGCCGGGCAGCGCCTGGTTGGGGTCCATCTGGGGGGCGAGTCCGGCGACCGGCCGGTCGTCCATGGTGGCGATGGCGTAGCGGCCCATCTCCGATCCCCCCGGTGTCACCGACCAGCCGAACAGCGTCGAGTAGAACTCCGCGGCCTCATCGAAATCCGTCACGGTGAGGTCGATCCAGCATGGCGTTCCGGCGGGCCACGGTGTGTCGCGGGTAGCCACGGTTTCCTCCAAGAAGGGAGACGGATGGGGAGCAACCTGCGGCCGAGACATTAGTGGCCGGTGGTCAGGCTCGCCGGTCGCCGTGCTCAGGCTGTACTCAACGCGTGACGCAAGGCGGCGATCTGGTCCGGTCCTACCCGGCAGCAGCCGCCGATCAGCCGTGCGCCCGCGTCGATCCACTCGCCCACCCGGGCCGCGCTGAAGGTGGCCGGGCCGCACCACCGGCCGGCCGCCGCGTCCCAGCCCTCGCCGCTGTTCGGGTACGCCACGACCGGTTTGCCGGTCACCGCGCTGGCGACCTTGATGGCGGGCGTGACGTCCTCGGGCCGGCAGCAGTTCACCCCGACCGCGATCACCCGGTCCACCCCGGTGACCAGCTCGAACGCCTCGTCCAGGGGTTGTCCGGCGCGGGTGTGGTCGCCGTCGATCGTGTACGACAACCACACCGGCAGATCGTCCGGCAGGTCCTCGGCGGCCTTCAGCAGCGCCCGCGCCTCCAGGACGTCCGGCACGGTTTCCAGCGCCAGCACATCCGGCCGGGCCCCGGTCAGCGCGGTCATCCGGCGCCGGTGGAACTCGGCCAGTTCGTCGATGCCGCGGCCGTAGCGGCCGCGATACTCCGAACCGTCGGCGAGCGTCGCGCCGTAGGGACCGATCGAGCCGGCCACCCACACCTGCCGGTCGGCGGGGCTGGCCGCGCGGGCCAGGGAAACGCTGCGCCGCAACAGCTCCGTCGTCTCCTCCGGCGGCACGCCGACCCTGCCGAATCCCTCGAAACTGGCCTGGTAGCTCGCGGTGATCAGGACATCGGCGCCGGCGGCGACCCAGGCCCGGTGCACGGCGGTGATCGCGTCCGGGTCGTCGCGCAGCAGCCGCGCCGACCACAGCTCGTCGGACAGGTCGTGCCCGGCGGCCTCCAACTCGGTCGCCAGACCGCCGTCCAGCACCAGGACGCGCTCGGCCAGCGCCTGGCCTAGGCCTGCACCAGCAACACCCATATCGGTCCGTTCGCCAGGGCCAACACTCCACCGTTCACCAGGGTAAACGTGGTGCCGTCCTGCGCGGTCGGACGCGACCAGGCCGCCGCGAACTGCTGGCCGTCCCGCAGCACGGTCGCCGCGCCGGTGCCCACCGTCTGCGCGACCGGGGTGATCCCGCCCTGAGCGTCCTCTGTGAACGGTTCCGGATGGGTGGCGACCTTCTGCACGATCACGGTGGCCGCGGACAACTGGCCGGACTCGGTCGATGTGAACGGCGTGCCGTCCATCGACACCTTCCAGGCCCCCGCCGTCCACCGGAAGGTGAAGGAGTCCGCCGGATAGCGCACCGGGAAGTCGGCGGTCACCGTGCCACCGGCCGGTGCGGCGCCATAGCTGAACACCGCCTGCGGGGTCGGGCCGGTGCCGATCGTCAGCTTCTCCGGGTGCAGATAGAGATTGTCGGGTGCCGCCCGGCTGGTGTCCCGGAAGTAGGCGCCCGGAGCGTCCGCCTGCGACGCGTTGATCAGCGTGCTCGACAGCGGTGCGCTGTGCAGGGCCCGCACGATCTGCGGCACCGCGCCGGAGTACGCGAACGTCGGTTTCCCGTACTGGGCGAGCAGGTCGTAGTCGGTCTGCCGGGCGCTGCGCACCGGGCCGACCACCGACGGGATGTGCTCGGAGAACACGGCGGCGATCCGGGTCAGGCCGCCCTCCATCGGCTCCACGTAGATGACGTCCGCCGAGCCCAGCCCGGTCGCCGGCCGGGCCGGCCCAATATTGTCGATCTTGACCATCAGTACCGGGCCATTGTTCGGATTGCCCGGTTCGGCATTTCCGCCGCCGTCGCCGCCAGTGGGTGGCAGGGAACGTAAGTAATACACCAGGCCGGCGGCGATGAGCGCCAGGACGACGACACCGATCAGCCAGCCAACCGCCTTTCCGCGTCTGGACATGACTTAACCGACGTGTGGTGTGCCGATGAGGTTCACCCCGGCGGCACGCAGGTCGGCCAGGGCGGTGTCGACGGTCGGCGCGGCGACACCGGCGGTCAGATCCAGCAGCACCGTCGTGTTGAACCCCTGCTTGGCCGCGTCCAGCGCGGTCGCCTGCACGCAGTAGTCGGTGGCGATGCCGACGACATCCACGGTGTCGACCTCATGCGCGCGCAGCCAGTCCGCGAGCGTCTGGCCGTCGCTGGTCGCGCCCTCGAAACCGGAATAGGCCGCCTGATGAGCGCCCTTCGAGAACACCGCCCGCAGATCCGACACGTCCAGTTCCGGATGGAACGACGCACCCGCCGTGCCGGCCACGCAGTGCGGCGGCCAACTCTCCCGGAAATCCGGGTGGTCGCTGAAATGCGTGCCCGGGTTGATGTGATAGTCGCGGGTCGCCACCACCTGCTGATAGTCCTCGGACCCGAGATGCGCGCGGATATGTTCCGAGATCGCCTCGGCCACCGCCGCTCCGCCGCGTACCGCCAGCGAACCGCCCTCGCAGAAATCGTTCTGCACATCGACCACGATCAGTGCCTTGGCCATGACCCATTTCTACCGGTCGGTTCGGTCCAGCGTCCAGAGGAAGTTCGCCCCACCGCGCGGAGGAATACTGCCATTGTCACAGAAACGTCGTGGGAATCGCCGGTTCGCCGTGGGACAGTTTCAGGCCCTCCCACGGCACACTCACCAGCGCCGCCCGCAGCCGCTCCCGCGACTGCTCCAGCGTCGGCAGGCCGGCAGCCGGTTCACCGTTGCGCAGCAGGGCAATCGGCAGCTCACGGTCGTACGGGCCGAGCGCCGGAGGCGTCTGGCCCTCGCCGACCCGGTAGACGACCTCCTCCAGTGCCGTCCCGGTCGGCTTGTGCCGGCGCAGCGCGGACTTCCGGCCGCCCTTGGACTCCTTGTGCGAGCTGCGCTTCTCCACCGGTCGACCCTCTACCTCGACCAGCTTGTAGACCATCGCGGCGGTCGGCGCGCCGGAACCGGTCACCACCGCCGTACCCAGGCCGTAGGCGTCCACCGGCTCGGCGCGCAGCGCGGCGATCGAGTACTCATCCAGATCCCCGGACAGCACGATCCGGGTGTTGTGCGCGCCCAACGAGTCGAGCTGGTCGCGGGCCAGCCTGGCCATCACGCCCAGGTCACCGGAGTCGATGCGGATGGCCCGCAGTTCCGGGCCGGCCACCCGCACCGCGGTGGCGATGCCCTCGGCGATGTCGTAGGTGTCCACCAGCAGCGTGGTGTCCTTGCCCATCAACTCGATCTGCGAGCGGAACGCGGCCTCCTCGCTGTCGTGCAGCAGCGTGAAGGCGTGCGCGGAGGTGCCGCTGGTCGGGATTCCGTAGCGCCGGCCGGCCTCCAGGTTCGAGGTCGACGCGAAGCCGCCCAGGTAGGCGGCCCTGGCGGCGTCCACCGCCGAATACTCGTGCGTGCGGCGCGAACCCATCTCGATGATCGGCCGCCCATGCGCGGCACTGACCATCCGCGCGGCGGCCGAGGCGACCGCGGTGTCGTGGTTGAGCACCGACAACACCAGTGTCTCCAACATCACCGCCTCGCCGAACGGCGCGCGGATCGTCACCAGCGGCGAGCCCGGGAAATACAGTTCCCCCTCGGGATAACCGTCCACATCACCGGTGAACCGGTACGCGGCCAGCCAGTTCAGCGTGTCGTCGTCGACGATGTTGTTGTCTTCCAGGTGTTGCAGGTCCTTCTCGTCGAACCGGAAGTCCTGGATCGCCTGGACCAGCCGGCCGGTGCCGGCCACCACGCCGTAGCGGCGGCCATCCGGTAGTTTCCGGGCGAACACCTCGAACACGCACGGGCGTACCGCGCTGCCGTCGGCGAGCGCGCTCGCGAGCATGGTCAGTTCGTAATGGTCGGTCAGCAGCGCGGTGGTCACGATCGATGAGCCTAACTCGCGTCCCCGGCCCCGCCGGAGTATCGCCGAACAGCCGTTATCACCCGGTTGCGCGAAGGGGTGGGAGTGATCGCACGGACGGTAGACGGACGTGCCACCATGGGGGTATGACGACGCCAGTCGAGCAGACACAAACTGAGGTTGACCCATCGGGGGCCGAGCTCGGCGCGGAGGATCGGCCCTGGCAGACGATCGTCTGGAATGACCCGGTGAACCTGATGTCCTACGTCACCTACGTATTCCAGAAACTCTTCGGATATCCGAAGGCCAAGGCCACCAAGCTGATGCTGGACGTGCACCACAAGGGCAAGGCCGTGGTGTCGTCCGGCAGCCGAGACAAGGTGGAGATCGACGTCGCGAAACTACAAGCGGCCGGGCTGTGGGCCACCATGGAACGGGCCTGAGGGAGTCAGTTTTGAAGGGGTGGCGCCGCAAGGGCGGCACACTGGTCGGCAGCTTTGACCGGCAGGAGACCGCGCTGATCCGGGGGCTGGTCAGCCAGATCAAGGAAATGCTGGAACTGCGCGCCGATGAGGCACCGCCGGACCCGCTTGCCGAGCTGACCGGAATACGGGTCGGGCCGTCGACTCCGCCCAACGACCCGATCCTGTCCCGGCTGCTGCCGGACTTCCACCGGCTGGATGAGGACATGCCCTCGCCGGAGGACCAGAACTCCGCCGCCGCGCTGCGGTCGTTGCACGAGCCGGAACTGCTGGACCTCAAGACGGGCGTGGCCGGGATCGTGCTGGACACCTGCCCGCCGCGCGGCGGCGAGGTCGCGCTGTCGCCGGAGCAGGCCGACGCCTGGCTGTCCGCGCTCAACGACGTCCGGATCGCCATGGGCACCGCCCTGGACGTCACCGAGGACATGCCGGAGGAGCTGCCCGAGGACGACCCCCGGTCGGCGCACCTGGGCGTGTACCACTGGCTGACCTGGGTACAGGAATCGCTTGTGCAGGCAGTGGCTTCTTCCTGAGGGGCTTCCCGGCGTTGCTGGTCACCGCCGCCCCAGCCGGCGCTGGCCTGCGTTCTCGGCCGCTCGCGTGCTGCAATCACGCCACAAGCGATTGAGGCGAGAGGGGCGCGAGCTCGCTCGCGTCTCCGAGCCGATTGAGCTTGTTGACTGTTGGTCGGGGCGAAGCGCCGACCAACAGGAGCACGCGGTCTCAGCCTCGCGCCGCCACCGCAATGGCCTTGCTTTCTCGGCGCCTTCTCGGCCGCTCGTGAAGTCGCCAGCGCGGGTAAACATCCCCCACCCTCTCCGCAGGGTTCCGTCAAAGTCGATCACCCAAATGAAAACGGGCACGACTCCTAGTTGATCATGTGAGTGTCAAAGTCCCATGATCACTGTGAGAGAGCCGTGCCCGCCGTGTCATCCTGCCCGATCCCCCGCATCGTTGATCG
>DASVLX010000125.1:0-2596 GCA_036384655.1 Pseudonocardiaceae bacterium | reverse complement strand
TGCTGGAGGCGGTCCGGGTCTGCAGCGAGCCGGCGGCGGTCGCCGAGGCAGGCCGCGCCGCCGAACGACTGGTGGCGCACCGGCGGTGGCTGGCCGACCAGCTGGCCGCGCTGCCCGGCGTGTCGGTGCACCAGCCAGCCGCCGGACCGTTTCTGCTGATCAGGGTGCCCGACGGCGAGCGGGTCCGGCACCGGCTGCGCGAACTCGGGGTCGCGGTCCGCCGCTGTGACACGTTCCCCGGCCTGGCCAGCGACCACCTGCGGGTCGCGGTGCGCGAGCCGGGCCGCTGCGCTCCGCTGTTGGACGCGCTGCGTACCGCGTTGCGAGCGCGGCAGGGCAGGGTGGCATGACCGACAGGCCCACGGTGGGCGAGATCGTCGCCGCGATGGACGCCGCCTATCCGCCGCAACTGGCCGAGTCCTGGGACGCGGTGGGGCTGGTCTGCGGCGACCCGGCCGATCCGGTCGACCGCGTGCTGGTCTGCGTCGACCCCGATCAGTCGATTGTGGACGAAGCGATCGAGCGCGGCGCGAGCATGATCGTGTCCCATCACCCGCTGATGCTGCGCGGCGTGCACGGGGTCCCGGCGAACACGCCCAAGGGCGGTGTGGTGCACCGGCTGATCCGCGCCGGGATCGCGCTGTTCGCCGCGCACACCAACGCCGACTCCGCCGATCCCGGGGTGTCCGACGCGCTGGCCGCCGTGCTCGGCCTGATGGTGCGCGGCCCACTGGAACCGCATCCCGACGGCCACACCGGCATCGGTCGCATCGGTGAACTGCCGGCGGCCGAGCCGTTCGAGACGTTCGTGCGGCGGGTCGCCGCCGCGCTGCCGGCCACCGTCTGGGGCGTCCGCGGCGCCGGCGACCCACAACGTCCGATTCGGACCGTGGCGGTCTGCGGCGGCGCCGGGGACAGCTGTCTCGACAGCGTCCTCGCGGCCGGGGTCGACGCGTATGTCACCGCCGACCTACGGCATCATCCGGCCAGCGAACACCTGGCCAGAACCGGCGCTCCGGCGCTTGTGGACGTCGCGCACTGGGCCAGCGAATGGCCGTGGTGCGCGCAGGCGGCCGACGTCATTCGTCGCGGCGTTGGCTGTACCGTCGAAGTCTTCATCTCCACCCGTCGCACGGATCCGTGGACGGTGGCGATGTCCGGAACATCAACATCGGGAGGCCACCAGCGTGAGAGCTGACCCCGCAGTGCAGCGTCAGTTGCTCGACCTCGCCGAGATCGACACCGAACTGACCAGAATCGACCATCGCCGTCGCACCCTGCCGGAGCTCGCCGAGATCACCGAGCAGGAGAAGAACCAGCGGTCCGCTCGGGACGCCGTGGTCGCCGCGGAGACGGCGCTGGGCGACCTCAATCGGGAAGCCACGAAGCAGGAGAACGAGATCGAGGCCGTCCGGTCGCGTGAGGAACGCGACCGCAAGCTGCTCAAGGACACCAATATCGGCGCCAAGCAGCTCACCGAACTGGAACACGAGCTGACCAGCCTGCAGCGCCGGCAGAGCGCGCTGGAGGACGACCTGCTGGAGCTGATGGAGCGGCGTGAGGCCGTCGAGATCGACCTCAGCAAGGCGAAAGAGGCTCTGGCCAAGATCGAACAGACGCTGGCCGACGCCCGGCGGCGCAGCGGCGAGACGTTGACCGACCTGGAAACCTCCCAGGTCCGGAAGACGGACGCCCGCGCGGCGCTGGTCGGCAAGCTTCCCGCCGACCTGCTCAAGATCTACGACGAGGTGCGGGCGCAGCGCGGTATCGGCGCCGCTCTGCTGCGCGGCCGGCGGTGCGGCGCGTGCCGCCTGGAACTGGACCGCAGTGCGATCACGGCGATCCGGGAAGCCAAGCCAGACGAGGTGGTGCGCTGCGAGGAGTGCGGCGCGATCCTGGTCCGGACGGCGGAGTCGGGGCTGTGACCGTGGACGCTGTGGCTGCGGACGCTGTGACTGCGGACTCCGTGATCGTCGAGGCCGACGGCGGCTCGCGCGGCAACCCCGGTCCGGCCGGCTATGGATCCGTGGTGCGCGACGCCGCCAGCGGCGAGGTACTCGCGGAACGCAAGGCGGGCCTCGGACACACGACCAACAACGTGGCCGAATACAACGGACTGATCGCCGGCCTTGAGGCGGCCACCGAACTGGGCGCTCGCACCGTGCACGTCCGGATGGACTCGAAGCTGGTCGTCGAGCAGATGTCCGGCCGTTGGAAGATCCGGCATCCGGTGCTGCAACCATTGGCCCTGCGGGCCAGGAAGCTGGCCAGCGGGTTCGCCTCGATCAGCTTCGAGTGGGTGCCGAGGACGCGCAACAAGCACGCCGACCGGCTGGCCAACGAGGCGATGGACGCGCAGGCAAGTGCGCGCTGACGATGCCGCTGGCGGCACGTCCGGACCGGACGCGGTGGTGTCGGACCCGGTGGTGTCGGACCCGGTGGTGTCGGGCGCGGTGGTGTCGGACGCTGGGGGCATGCCGCCCGAAGCACGGGCCGGCATGCAGCCCGGCGTGTGGACCGGGGCGGTGGGCGCACCGACCAGGCTGGTGCTGCTGTGCCACGGACAGACCGCGCTGTCCGCGCAGCGGCGCTACTC
>DASVLX010000124.1:0-7351 GCA_036384655.1 Pseudonocardiaceae bacterium | reverse complement strand
CCGCGCGACGCGACCGGTCCACCGGCTCGGTTCTGTTGCGCGCCAACGACATCCTGGTCCGCTACGGCGACACGGTCGCGGTGCGCGGCGTCGGGCTCACGCTCGGGGCCGGCGAGGTGACCGCGCTGATGGGCCGCAACGGATCGGGCAAGTCCTCGCTGCTGTGGGCGTTGCAGGGCTCCGGGCCACGGCAGGCCGGCACGGTCGACATCGCCGGGCAGGACCCGAAACGGCTCACCCCGGCCGACGCGCGCGCCCTCGTCGGGCTCGTCCCGCAGACCCCGACCGACCTGCTCTATCTGGACACGGTGAACGCCGAACTCGGCCAGGCGGACCGGGAATCCGGACCCGCCTCCGCGACCGGCACCGCGCGGGCCCTGCTGGACCGGCTCGCGCCCGGCATCCCGGGCGACGCCCACCCGCGTGACCTGTCCGAGGGCCAGCGGCTGGCGCTGGTGTTGGCCATCCAACTGCGCGCGGCGCCGCGTGTCATGCTGCTCGACGAGCCCACCCGTGGTCTCGACTACCCGGCCAAGGCGGCGCTGGTCGGCATCGTCGACGAGTTGGCGGCGGACGGGCAGGCCGTGGTGATCTCCACCCATGACGTCGAGTTCGCGGCGGCCGCCGCCGACCGGGTCGTCGTGATGGCCGAGGGCGACATCGTCGCGGACGGGCCGACCACCGAGGTCATCGTGGCCTCGCCGGCGTTCGCCCCGCAGACCGCGAAGATCCTGGCGCCGCTGGAGTATCTGACCGTCGGCCAGGTGCGCGCGGCCCTCGCCGGGGCGGCGCGCTAGATGCGCCCGGCACGCGGGGTGATCAGGGTCCGGGCCAGGGCCGTCGGCATGGTCGCGATGGCCTCGTTCCTCGGTTTCGTCGCGTTCCTGTGGCCGTTCGTGGTCGATCCCGGCGAGCTCGGCGGCAGCTACACCCCGCCGATGATGTTCGGGCTGCTGTTGCTGCTGGTCCTCGCGGTGCTGTTCGCCGAGATCGCCGCTGGCGGCATCGACGCCAAGGCGCTGGCCATGCTCGGTGTGCTGTCCGCTGTGGACGCCTCGCTGCGGCCGCTCGGCGCGGGCACCGCGGGCGTCGAGACGGTGTTCTTCCTGCTGGTGCTGGCCGGCCGGGTGTTCGGGCCCGGATTCGGTTTCACTCTCGGCTGCACGGCACTGTTCGCGTCGGCGCTGATCACCGGCGGTGTCGGGCCGTGGCTGCCGTACCAGATGTTCGGCTGCGCGTGGGTCGGGCTCGGCGCCGGGCTACTGCCGAGGGCGCGCGGCCGCTGGGAGATCCTGCTGCTCGCCTGTTATGGCGCACTGTCCGGGTATTTCTTCGGCTTCATGCTCAACCTGTCGTTCTGGCCGTTCGCCGTCGATCCCAACAGCTCGATCGCGTATCTGCCGCATGCGTCGTTTCTCGTGCAGTGGCACCGCTATCTGCTGTTCGACGCCACCACCTCGCTCGGCTGGGACACCGGCCGCGCGGTCACCAACTTCCTGGCGATCGTCATCGTCGGCCCCGCCGTGCTCGGCGCGCTGCGCCGCGCGCACCGCAGGGCCGCCTTCGATGCTCCCGTCACGTTCGACGTACCCCGTTCGAGTGATCCCTCTACGTAACGCCGATCTTGGGGATGGCGGCTGACCAGGATTGCGATCAATCCGGCCAACACGACCACCCAGGAGAACGACGTGTCCAAGAATGATTGGGAGCACCAGCCCCGAGACGTCAAGGGCAGGTTTGATGAGAAAGACGGCAAGAAGTCCAAGCCCCAGAGCAAGACCGCCGTTGTCGTCAGCATCGGTCTGTTAGCCACCCTGATGTCGGCGGCGGGTGGTGCCGATACCGCCGCGGCCCTCGGCGAGGGGTTCGACGCCGCCAGCAACGCGAGCGGTCAGATCGACTCGGATGTCGCACGCAGTAAGCAGTCTGCCAAGAAGGGCGGCGGGACGCCGACCGAGACCGAGGCCGTTTCCCAAGCCGAGGCCAAGGCGTGGCGCAAGGCGGGGGTGCAGCAGGTCAAGAAGTATGTGGACCAACAGTTGCAGTGCGCATTACAGTCCTACGGCCAGATCCAGCAGTTCTTCATCCAGAACCCATGTGACAACCTCCATCAGGCGTTATACGTGCTACCCGACCTCCACGGAAACACGATCATCGGAAAGGTCTCCTGGATCAGGATGCCGTCCAACGAGACGGCGGAACAGTTCCTGAAGTTGGAGAACACCTACGGCACCGGTGACGTGACGCCGTTCATCAGCCAGGTGCTCGAACTGGACAACATTCATTTCACCGGCCGGTACTACCAGCAGAAGAGGGAAGGGTCGTTGGTCATCATCGCGGAAACCGAGCCGCTGCACGGCCATCCCACCGCCGAGCGGCTCCAGCAGGCGGCCGACCAGGCCGTCACGCTCCCGCCGTCGTGAGATCGGCGGCACCTCCGGCGTGCCGGCGTCGCGTGGTGTGACACCCTCAAGCCGCAGCCAGGGACGTCGAGCTAGTCCGCGCCGATCAGCAGGGATGGACCATGAGCGAATACCAGTACTACGAGTTCCTGGCCATCGACCGGCCGCTGGACGATCGTCAGCAGGCCGAGGTTCGCTCACTGTCCACCCGCGCGTTGATCACGGCCACCGGCCTGGTCGACGAGTTCGACCTGGGCGACTTCCCGGGTGATCCGAACGCGCTGGTGGAGCGCTACTACGACGCCCATCTGTACCTGGCCAACTGGGGAACGCGCCGGGTCATGCTCCGGCTGCCGCGCACGCTGCTCGACATCGACGACATCGAGGATTATCTCGTCGATGACCATGTCGGCGCCTGGACCACGGACGATCATCTGGTGCTCGACCTGACCAGCGAGGACGAGTCCGACGATCAGGACGACCAGCCCGAGGAGACGCTGTCGGCCATCGCCGGTGTGCGCACCGAGCTCGCCGTCGGCGATCTTCGTCCGCTCTATCTCGCCTGGCTGGCCGGCTACGGCGCCTGGGAGCGGGATGAGGACGCCTTCGATCGCGAGGCCGATGACGAGTGGGAGCCGCCGGTGCCGGCCGGCCTGGCCACGCTGACCGCGTCGCAGCGCGCGCTGGCGAACTTCCTTCGCCTCGATGGCGACCTGCTCGCGGTCGCGGCGCGGACCAGTCCCCCGCTGCCGGAGATCACCGATGATCCCGGCGCGCTCGCCGGCTGGGCGACGAACCTGCCTGTGTCCGAAAAGGACCGTCTGCTGGCTCGGGTCATCCTGGGCGAGGCCGAGATCGTGCGGCTGGAGATGCTCGGCCGGTTCCGCGACGAGCACATCGCGACCGTCCCGGCCGCACCCCGTCGGACCGTCGCCGATCTTCTGGACGCGGTGGCACGGCTGCGGGCCGGCCGCGTCAGCCAACCGGCCGGCTGAACCCAGGGTCTGGGTTCAGCGGGCGAGTCGGGTCCGCAGGCCGGCGGCCCGGGGATCTCCGAGTTCGTCGAAGATCACCAGCGCGCGTCGCCACTGCTCGCGTGCCTGGTCATGCTCACCGGTCTCGGTCAGGACGTCGCCGAGCCCCTGCAGGGTGAACGCGAGACCGTAGCGGTCGATGCGTTGCCGGACCTCCATCGCGGTGCGGTACTCGGCGATCGCTTCGTCCATCCGCCCGAGTTTCGCCAGCACGGCGGCCAGGTTGTTGACGGCCCAGGCGTGGCTGAACTCGTCACCGAGCTGCTCGAAGATCGCCGCCGCGTGCTCGGTGTGGGACAGCGCCGCCGCCGGGTCGCCCAGCTCCAGGTAGATGCCGCCGAGCATGTTGGACGCCTTGGCCTCGCCGTGTTCAGCGCCGGCCGCGCGGAACAGCGAGCGCGCCCGGTCGGACAGTTCCCGGGCGTGGTCAAGCCGGCCCAGCTCGCGATGGGTCTGGGCCAGGTGCAGCGTCGACTCGGCCTCGCCGACCTGGTCGCCGTGCTCGCGGAACCTCCGCAACGCGATGTCGAAGTCGCGCAGCGCGTCGTCCCGCCTGCCCTGCTCCCGGTAGGCGACGCCGAGCCCGTCACACAGCCAGGCCTCCGCGACCCGATCCCCGGTTGAGCGGGCCGCCGATCGGCCCGTCTCCTGCACGGCGATCCAGGTTCCCCAGGGTTTGCGGCCGTAGAAATACGCCGAGGGCGCCAGCGCGAGCCTCGCCGCCAGCACATACTCGCCCTTTTCCGCCGCCGCCTCGACGATCGCGGCGATGTTCGGCAACTCCGCGTCGAACCACTTCTCGGCCTCCGCGCGGTCGGGCGGCGCGGCCGTGTCGCCGTTGGCGTCGACGTTGTCGACGTCGTCATGCGGTGGCCGTGGCCGCCACGGGTCGATCGCGCGGTCGTACCTTTCCGCGTTCCGCACGAACCACTCCAGCACCCGGCGCAGTGCGGCGGTCCGCGCCTCAAGGGGTTCCGACTCGGTGGCGCGCTCCATCGCGTAGGCGCGGAACAGGTCATGGAACCGGTAGCGACCGCTGCCGGCGCGTTCCAGCAGATGACCGTCCAGCAGTCGCCGGATGCCGTCGCCGTCGTGGGTGAGCACGCGGGCCACCTCGGCCGAGATCGTCGGTCCCGGATACAGGCCCAGCAGCCGGAAGGTCTCCCGGGTGTTGGACGGCAGCTTCTGGTACGACCATGAGAACACCGCGCGCAGCGATGCCGCCGCGTCATCCGGATCACTGAGTGACGTCAACGGCTCGACCCGCAGTTCCCTCAGGACCTCGTCGGCGGCGTCGGCACCGTCGGCGGAACGGGCCCCGGCGATGCACAGCGCGAGCGGGTGGTACGCGCACAGCCTGGCCAGTTCTACCTGGCGTTGCCGCTGGCTCTGGCCGTTGGTGAACCGACCCAGCAGGTTGATCGCGTTCTCCGCGGACAGCACGTTGAGCGTCCACCGGCGGGCGCCAAGCGTGATCAAGCTCGTCATGCTGTTCCTACTGGTCACGAGCACACCGCAGGTGGGCGTGCCGGGTAACAACGGCCGCACCTGGTCGGGATCGCGGGCGTTGTCCAGGATGATCAGCACACGCTTGCCGTACAGCCAGGAGCGGTAGCGCCGCGCCATCCCGTCGAGATCCTTGGGGATCGCCGTGTCCGGCACGCCCAGATCGCGCAGGAACCCACTGACCACCTCGGCGGGATCGGCCGGCGCGGCCACCGGGTTGAAGCCACGCAGGTCCGTCCACAGCACGCCGTCCGGATAGTGCGGGGTGGCCACCTGCCCGCACCGGACCGCGAAGCTGGTCTTCCCGATGCCCGCGGCGCCGACGATCAGGCCGATCTTCATCGTCGCGTCATCGCTGGACAGCAGCTCCGCGACCTCGGCGAGTTCCCGCTGCCGGCCGACGAAATGCGGCGTCTGCGGCGGCAGTTCCCGTGGCACCGGCGGCTTGTCCGGACCGGCACCGCCCAGGTAGACGGTGTCGATCTTGTTCGCCTGCACGGCCGCATGCGCCGTCCCCGACAGCACATTGCGCGTGTTGGTCGAGGCTGGAGTGTCCGGTTGATCCGCCACTCGCGCACTGTATTACACGAGGTCGGCCCGTGGTCACCAAGCGCCGCCGACGGTCACCTACGGTCAGCCGACCGGGAGCAGGGCGCGCTCGGCGAACACCTTCTTGGCGACGAACACGGCGTTCAGCGCGCGCGGAAATCCGCAGTATCCCGAGGTGTGCAGGAACACCTCAACGATCTGGGCCGGCGTGAGGCCGACGTTCAGCGAGGCGTTGATGTGTACCTCCAGCTGGGCCTCGCAGCCGCCGAGCGCGGTGAGCATGCCGAGCGTGACGAGCTGGCGTTGTTCCGGCCGCAACCCCGGCCGTGCGTAGATCTCCCCGAAGCTCCAGGCCACGATCTGGTGCCCCAGTTCGGGCGCGATGTCCGCGAGTGAGTCGATCACCCGCTGGCCCACCTCGCCGTCGATCGAGTCAAGAACCTGCTTCCCCCGGGCAAAGCGCTCCGCCCGAACCGACTGGTCAGTCACCGTTGTCCCCTTCCGCCGCCGCTTGCTCGGCAAGCATGCGGTGATATGTGTTGATCTTGTCGCGCAGCGCCCTCTGGTGCGCCGCGAGCGTTTCGATCTGCTCGCACAACCGAGCGTGATGTTCGATCAGCAACTCCAGCCGGGGGCGGATGGTGCCGTCCCCCTGGGCGCGGAGTTCGGCGTACTCGCGCATCCGGGCGATCGGCATGCCCGTCTCGCGCAGGCGCAGCAGGAACCGGACCCATTCGACGTCGGCGGCCTGGTACCGGCGCTGGTTCCCGGCGTTGCGCCGCACCGGCTGGATCAGGCCGGCCTTCTCGTAGTACCGCAGCGTGTCCGTGGACACCCCGGTGACCTCGGCCATCCGGGCCACGGTCAGGCCGTCGGTGACGCGTTCACGCTCCATGCCCCACAACGTAGAACCTGGAGCGCGCTCCAAGTCCAGCGTCGAATCGGGCCTGTGCCGGCGATCGGTCGCGTTCGCGCTGACCGAACCCGACCACGGCACCGGGGCCGATCTCGGGTCCACGGCGATCAGGACCGACGGCGGCTATCTCATCAACGGCCGCAAACACCTGATCACGAACTCGCAGATCGCCACCGAGTTCATCTGCTTCGCCAAGACCGAGCCTCGGGAGGTCTCCGCGTTCTTGGTTCCCGCGAACACGCCCGGGCTGAGTGTGGTGCCGCTGCCCGAGACCGTGGGCTGCAAGGGTGGCGAGCACGGCCAGGTCACCTTCACGGATGTGGCGGTGCCGCGCAGCGCTCTCGTCGGCGCCGAGGGCGAGGGCGTCGAACTGCTCGAACGCGCGCTGGAGATCAGTCGGGTGTTCATCGCCGCATCGTCCTGGGGCACCTCGCAGCGCGCGTTGGAACTGTCGTTGCAGCACGCCAAGAAGCGGGTGACGTTCGGCAGGCCGCTGGAACGCCGGCAGGCGATCCAGCGCTACCTCGCCGAGATGGCCATCGACGTGCAGGCGCTGGGGCTGATGCTCGCCGACGCCGCCCGCATGGCCGACCGTGGGCTCCGCATCCCGGCCGAGGCCAGCATGGTCAAGCAGTTCGGGCTGGAGGCCGTCGGCCGGGTCACCGACCGCGCGCTGCTCGTGCACGGCGGCATCGGCTACACGCGCAAGCTGCCCATCGAACGCCTCTACCGCGACGCGCGGCTGAACTGGCTGGAAGAGGGCACCCCGACGATCCAGTACCTGGTCACGGCGGGACAGCTCATCGACGGCTACCAGCTCACCGATCCGTTCAGCCGGTCATGAACCCGCCAGCCCCGACACTGGTCACCGGAGCGGGCTCCGGGATCGGCGCGGCGGTGTGTGAGGTGCTCTGCTCGCGCGGGCGACCGCCGCTCGTCACGGA
>DASVLX010000123.1:0-23831 GCA_036384655.1 Pseudonocardiaceae bacterium | reverse complement strand
ACACGTCCGGCTCGCCGTCCACGATCAGCGACACGTCGAACGAGGTGCCGCCCATGTCGATGCCGATCAGGTTCGGCCTGCCGATCTGCGCGGCCAGCTCGGCGCAGGCGATCGCGCCGCCCACCGGACCGGACAGCAGCGTCTGCAGCGGATGCGCGCGGGCCGTTTCGGCGGTGAGGACACCACCGGAGGACTGCATGACATGCAGCGGGACGGTCATGCCGCGATCGTCTAGGCGTTCCTCCAGGTCCAGCAGATAGCGGCGAACGATCGGACCGGTGTACGACTCCAGGACCGCCGAGGACGTCCGCTCGTACTCGCGCCATTCCTTGGCCGCCTCATGCGACAGCGATACCGGGAAGTCCGGGCCCAGTTCCTCCAGCAGGATCTCGCGGGCCCGCAGCTCGTGGGCGGGATTCTTGTAGCTGAACAGGAAGGCCACCGCGATGGCACCGTGCCCGCGCTCGCGGGCCACCCGCGCGGCGTCGCGCACCGCCTGCTCGTCCAGCGGGGTCAGCTCGGTGCCCTCGGCGGTGATCCGGCCGCCGATGCCCAGCACGTCCCGGCGCCGCACCAGCGGTTCGGGCTTGCGGTAGTGCAGGTCATACAGGCGGGTCCGGGGACCGCGCGCGATGTGGTAGACGTCCTCCGCGCCAGCCGTGCCCAGCAACAGGACTGGGACGCCTCGGCGCTCCAGGAAGGCGTTCAGGCCCTGGGTGGTGCCGTGCACCAGGAAATTGACATCGGCCAGATTCGTGACGACCGAGTCCAGCCCGGCCAGCACCCCCTCGGAGAGTTTCTCCGGTGTGGTCGATGCCTTGGCGGCCGTGAAAACGCCGGCACCCTCGTCGTATGTGACGACATCGGTGAACGTTCCCCCGATATCCATTGCCACTCGATAGCGGGTCATGGGCTCCCTCCACGTCAACCGGGATTTCGCCGGGACGTTACGGATCGGTGCCCTTTGGCGACTGTGCGCGCCGCATAGCCCCGGTGGCTCGGAGCGTGCCTGGCGCACGACCTCTGCTCTGCGTATCGGTTCGAGCGGTCGTCTCTCCGTCCTTCGGGTGAACCGTGCGCAACGTGTCCCGCCCTGTCCCCCCAACCGGGCAAGATCGGCGGCGAACAGTGGGAAATGGGTAGGAGCACGAGCGTGGCAACGGAAGACGACGAAGTGGTGATCGCCGGCGAACGGTTCCGGTCAGCGGCCGCGGCACACTGGGCCGCCGTACGGGCCGGTGACGCCAGCGCGGCCGACCGGCAGACCGAAGTCCTCGACCAGCTGGCAAGCCAGTGGGCCGATGGCCAAGGCGTTACTGACCTGCTCGCCCCATTGCTCGCCGACGACGAGGAGCCCACCGTGCGGGGCGCCGCGGCGATGTATCTGCTCAACCGAGGTCATGCGGACCAGGCGGTGCCGGTTCTCGCCGCGCTCGCTGATGACGATGAGATCGGCTTGGTCGCCGAGGAAGCGGAGTTGGCACTTCTGATGTGGAAGCGACAGCAAGGAAATGGCGGCAACACCGGCTCGGCATCTGCGAATGGCTGAGACCAAGGAGCTGGACGCGGCCCGGGAGCGGTTTGCTGAGCACGTGCGCGCGAAGTATGCCGCCCTTGCTGGGGAACGGCCGAGTTCAACCAAGGCCAACCGGCAGGTGGCCGCCACTGATTCGTTGGTCCAGGAGTGGGACGAGCGTGGCATCGTCAAGGACGTCTTGGTGCCGCTGCTTGACGATCAGGACCCAGCTCTGCGGTGTTCGGCGGCCAGCTACCTCCTCTATCACGGAGAAAGCGAACGTGCGCAGGAAGTGCTGACCGCTCTGGCCGACGAGGACGATCTCGGCGCCGTGGCGTCGTTGGCCGATACCGCGTTGCTGGTCTGGGAGGACCGACACGATGACGGGAGGACCTCGTGACCGACTACGTCGTCATCGTTGAGCGCGCCGAGGACGGCGGCTACGGCGCATGGTGCCCCGACCTGCTGGGCTGCGTCGCCTTGGCAGACACCCCTGAAGAGACCATCGCGGAGATGGCCGAGGCGATCCAGCTTCACCTCGCCGGCATGCGCGAAGACAGTTGAAGAAACACGAGCGGAACCAAGTAGTGACGGCCCGACAGCGGTTCCGGTGCTCACCGCACTCGCCGATGACGATGAGATCGGGCTCGTTTCCGAGGATGCGGAACTTGCGCTTCTTACCTGGCAGCGGCAGCAAGCCAACGGCGACAACCTTGGCTGAGGACCACAGTTCACCGGCGAGATGAACTCCGCCGGTGAACCGTGGTCCCTGGGCGTCAGGCGGTTTGGACTTCCTGGGTGGCGGGGCGCCAGCCGAGTTCGGGGGCGATGGCGTTCTTGACGTCGAACAGGATCTGCTCGTAGTCCGGCAGCGGATATTCGTACGGCAGTTCCAGGCGCAGTTCGTTGACCGCGTGCACGGCCGGGTCGGCGAGCAACTGTTCCAGGATCTGCTCGGACGTGCCGACCAGGTCCCGCGCGAACAGGGTGCGCTTTTCTCCCTGTGGCGTCAGGGTTCGCTCATGCCGGCTGGCCGCGTACTCCCGGTACTTCGCGCGGGTGAGCGCGTCGGCGCTGTCCAGCGGCACGATCACCCGGCCCAGCGCGATCCGTCCCGGACGGTCTGGGCCGATCAGCCGACGGTACTCGTTGATCTGGGCGATCTGGGCTGCCACGAAGTCGTCGGTGTTCTCACCGGAGATGACATTGCCGGTCAGCAGGCTCAGACCGTGGTCGGCGGCCCAGCGGATGGAACGCAGGCTGCCGCCGCCGTACCAGATGCGGTTGACGAGATCGGGATCTACGGGTTGCACGCGGGGACGCTGGACATTGCCGGGGGACTGGATGACCGTGCTCTCGTCCCCGATGTACTCGCTGCGCAGGTTCCGGATGAGCCGCTCGATCCGGCCGTAGCCGAGGTCGTAGTTCTGCCAGTCGCCGTCGAAGGCGAGATCACCGATCAGGTCGGCATGCGGCGCGGCGGCGCTGACGCCGACCTGAAGGCGCTGCCGGGACAGCACATCCGTCAGAGTGAGGTCCTCGGCCAGCCGGAACGGGTTCTCGAACCCGATCGGGATCACGCCGGTGCCGAGTTCGATCCGCTCGGTGCGCTGGGTGGCCGCCGCGAGAAACACCGTCGCCGCACCGACGCCGTGCTCCAGATGGCGCTGCCGGACCCAGGCGCCGTCGTAGCCGATCTGCTCGCCGTACTCGAACAGCCTCAGGACGTCCTCAAGGCCGGGATACGGGTCGTCGTCAAGGAAGTTGCCGGCGGTGAGGAAGGACAGCGAGGTGATGTTGGGCTGAGTCATCGCGTCAGGCCTGCCGCCGCTCGTAGGGGATCTTCTCGCCGGCCTCGACGGCGATCGGCAGGCGGTTCTCGGCCGGCGGCAGCGGGCAGGTCGCCAGGTCGGTGTAGGCGCAGGGCAGGTTGGTCGCGCGGTTGAAGTCGAGGGTGACCCGGCCGTCCGCGTCGGGCGGCGAGACATGCAGCGCCCGGTTGGCGGCGTAGGTGGTGACGCCGGAGGTGGCATCGGTGAACAGCGCCAGGAAGCCGTCCCCGTGCTCGTTGCGGAACACCGTCAGGCTCAGATCCCGGCCACCCAGCGTGAACTCGACCCGGCCGGGGGCCTCGTAGACATGCTCCAGACCCTCGACGGCCGCGCCCACCGTCGTCGGCCGCGGCTGGTCGAACGGCACGTAACGGGCGCTCACCACCCAGGTCGGCTGCGGCGGATAGGACGGGGTACCGGTGAACTCGGTGCGCAGCGAGTTCTCCGGGTGGCGGGGACGCAGGATGTCGTGGCCGCCGCGCTTGGCGACCTCGATCACGGCGTCGCCGGCGGTCGCGTTGACCGATCCGCGCTCGGGGATCACGCCGAACGAGTGGCGTCCGCGCACCGGAACACCGTCGACGGCCAGTTCCTCGCCCTCGTCGAGGACGACCGTGACACCGTCGGCGCCGGTCGACCACGCGCCGGGTGCGTCGGCGAAGCGTTGCGGCTCGTCGGTCAGCCAGTTGAGGCTGGTGATGGCGAGGAACCCGTGTGGGGCGCCGATCCGCCCCTCCTGTGCGTGATGCCACGCCTGCCACTCGGCGACGAAACCGTCGATGTTGGCGGAGTCTTTCAACGATGTGGTCATCCAAGTCCCTTCGGATGTCGCGGCGAGCGGCGAATGTGCTGGCCGTGACCTGAGTGGACCATGAAGGACGGGCACGACCAAAGCCGTCGACCCCATGTTCCACCACGTGGGCATCCGGCGCCGTTGATCCGATACTCGACAGTGTCGGTGCCCGATCGGATCCGATGCCGACGCTATTCCTCGATGGACAGATCGTCGGCGTGATCCAGCCGATAACCAACACCGCGCACGGTGGTGATCAGCGGCAGATCGGGGCCGAGTACCGCACGCAGCCGCCGGATGTGAACGTCAACGGTCCGGGAACGCCCATGGTCCGAAATACCCCATACGGCGGTCAGCAACATCGGCCGAGTGAACACCTCGTGCGGATGCCGGGCGAGTTCCAGCAGCAGGTCGAATTCCCGCCGGGTGAGTCGCAGTTCGCTGCCCCGCAACCACACGGTTCGCGACGGCACATCGATCCGCAGCGGCCGGTCGCGCGGGAAAGAGGGCTGGACCAGGTGCAGGGCGGGCCGGGCCGGTATGTCGATGTCCAGCGTGGACAGTCCGGCGACGCGGCGCAGCGACTCGGCGAGCTGGGCGGCCAGTTCGGTGGCCCGGCCGGGGTCTGTGCTGAACCGGGCGACCAGGATGACGTCGGCCCCGTTCTCGCTGGATCGGCGCGGCCGCGGGGTGTGGGTGGCGAAGGGATCGTAAACGGCGACGGAGTTCGTCATGAGAATCCTCTGTGTTGTCGGAGTTGTCGTGTCTTGGTGCTCGTTTTATGCGTCAGCGGAAAGGATCGGTCTCCGACGCAGGACACATGGCGCTCGCGTATCGGCGCAAGTCGATGTGCCGTCGCCGGGTGAGCCACCGATGAGAATTCACCATCCGACCATCGCAGATACCGCCGAACGGGTCAATCGAAAGACGATTCGTTCACCATGTGGGACGACTGATCGGGTTCTCGACAGCGGCGAGAAAGCTCGGCAACAGTACGACATCCGTTAATTCCGAGCGTCTGGATCGGGTCAATGAGCGTCACACCACCGCGTGTTCTGGGCGAACGGCCGGCGCAGCCGACCGCCCCGCCGGCCGACCTGTTAGACGAACTCGCCTCCACCAGGGTGGTGCGGTTGCGACATCCGTGGCGATGGGTCGCCAGTGTCATCGCGCTCGTGCTGCTCGCCCAGTTCGTGCACGCGCTCATCACGAACCCGGTGTTCCAGTGGAACGCCTTCGCCTACTGGTTCTTCCGCCCGGTCATCCTCCAGGGCCTCGTCCTCACACTCGAACTGACCGGACTGGGCGCGCTGATCGGTCTGCTGGGCGGCATCGTGCTGGCACTGATGCGGCTGTCCCGCAGCCCACTGCTGCAGGCCGTTTCCTGGGGATATATCTGGGTTTTCCGGTCGATCCCGCTCATCGTGCTGCTACTGTTCCTGGCCAATGTGACCGCCCTCTACAGCAGCCTGAGTCTCGGCATTCCGTTCGGTCCGTCGTTCGTCCACTTCAGCACCAACGACGTCCTGAGCTTCTTCGCCGCCGCCGTGTTGGGCCTTGGCCTCAACGAGGCCGCCTATGCCGCCGAGATCGTCCGGTCCGGGATCATCTCGGTCGACCAGGGCCAGTTGGAGGCGGCCGCCGCGCTCGGCCTGCCGAAGTTTCGCCAGTACCGGCGGATCATCCTGCCGCAGGCCAGCCGCGCGATCATCCCCGCCTACGCCAACCAGCTCATCAGCCTGCTCAAGGGCACCTCGGTCGTCTACATCACCTCGCTGCTGGAACTGTTCGGCGAGGTGGAGACGCTGGCCAGCACGAACAGCGGCGAGATCATTCCATTGCTGCTGGTGGGCACCGTCTGGTACATCATCCTCACCACCATCCTGTCGATCCTGCAGTTCTATATCGAGCGGTACTTCTCGCGGGGCGCGCTGCGGACCATTCCGCCGACACCGTTCCAGCGGTTGCGAGCGCGCCTGCGGACCCTGGGGGTGGCCCGGTGAGCGACACGGTGTCCAGCGGAGTCACGAACACGGACCACGCGGCCGTCGAGGTCCGCAACGCGCACAAGTCCTTTGGTGCCAACCATGTGTTGGCCGGCGTCGATCTGGTTGCCCGTGCCGGCGAGGTGACCGTCATCATCGGTCCCTCGGGGTCGGGAAAGTCCACCCTGCTGCGCACCATCAATCATCTGGAGAAACTCGACACCGGATATGTCCGCGTGCACGGTGAGTTGATCGGCGTGCGGGTGCAGGGAAACCGGCTCAAGGAACTACGCGAGCGTGAGATCCTGCGACAGCGGGCCAGCATCGGATTCGTCTTCCAGAGCTTCAACCTGTTTCCGCATCTCACCGTCCTGGACAACATCATCGAGGCGCCGATCGTCACCCAGCGGGTCTCGAAGGCGGAGGCCCGCGAGCGCGCCCGGCTGGTGCTGAGCCGGGTTGGTCTCGCGGATCGGGAGGACGCTTATCCGCGTCAGTTGTCCGGCGGCCAGCAACAGCGGGTCGCGATCGCGCGGGCATTGGCACTGAACCCGAAACTCCTGCTGTTCGACGAGCCGACCTCCGCGCTGGATCCGGAACTGGTCGGCGAGGTGCTCGGCGTGCTCAGGGACCTGGCCCGCAGCGGAACGACGATGATCGTGGTCACCCACGAAATCGGATTCGCCCGCGAGGTCGCGGACCACGTGGTGTTCTTCGACGGCGGCCGGATCGTGGAGCAGGGCCCGCCCGCCGAGGTGTTGGAGAACCCCAAGAATACCCGCACCAAGGAATTCCTGAGCAAGGTGCGGTAACCGGCATCACCGTCAATATCACTACTGCAGCACTGCTGCAGCACTACTGGGTATGTGAAGGGAACATTGCCGACAATGGCCAGAAGAAAATGGGCCGCGTCCACTCTCGTGGTGACCGCCGTACTGGCGCTGGGGGCGTTGACCGCCTGTGGTTCCGGTTCGGCGTCAACGACGACGAACAGCTCGGGCAGCAACGACGTGACGATCGCGGCCTACGCCAACCAGGCGACGACGACCACCATCACGGTGCCGGTGGTCGACTCGATCCGCAACGAACTGCCGAAGTCCGTGCTGGACTCCGGAAAGCTGGTCATCGGCGTGGGTGCGTTGCCCTCGGGATTCCCGCCGCTGGCGTATGTCGGCAACGACCAGAAGACCCTCACCGGAGTCGAACCGGACCTCGGCCGGCTGGTCGCGGCGGTGTTCGGAGTCAAGGCCGACGTCGAGAACGCCTCCTGGGAAAACATGTTCGTGCGCATCCAGAGTGGCCAGTTCAACGTCGGGTTCTCCAACATCACCGACACCGAACTGCGCAAGCAGCAGGGCCTGGACTTCGCGTCCTACCGGGAGGACAACCTGGCCTTCGAGGTGCTGAAGAGCAACACCTGGAACTTCGACAACAACTATGAGAACCTGGCCGGTAAGACGGTCGCCGTGGGCTCCGGAACCAACCAGGAGAAGATCCTGCTGGAGTGGCAGAGCAAGCTGAAGTCCGAGGGCAAGACACTGACCGTCAAGTACTTCAACGACCTCAACAGCACCTATCTCGCCTTGGACTCCGGCCGGATCGACGCCTATCTCGTGCCGAACCCGGACGTGCAGTACCACGTGGAGCAGAGCGCCAACACGCCGCAGCCGACGCGCAGCGCCGGCACCTATTCGGGCGCGGGATCGTCGCTGCAGGGCCTGATCGCGGCCACCACCAAGCATGGCAACGGCCTGGCCAAGCCGCTGGCCGACGCGATCAACTACCTGATCCAGCACGGCCAGTACGCGAAGTGGCTGTCGACCTACGACCTGTCCAACGAGGCCGTGGCGAAGTCCGAGGTCAACCCGCCGGGACTGCCGCTGAGCAACTCCTGACAGCGGAAACAGACACCGCGGTGGCCGGCGAGCGACGACTCGCCGGCCACCGCCCTATCCACCGTCGCGCCCTCTCCGTTCGGACAGGGCCGGGCCTCTCCGATCGTGCCGACTGACCGCCCGAACGAGCCGTCTGGGCCCGTTCCGTGTTTCCGCGAGTGACCCGCGCCACTAGCGTGCCTCGCGTTGGGACGCTCCACCTGGTACCTGCGCCGCCGGCAATGGAGCAGCCGTCGCAGTGTGCGCGAGCGGTCGCGCGGAGAGGATCGGTACGACCATGCAGGTCGAAGAACTGCTCAAGCCATTTCCGATCAAGGAGTTCCACCCGTTTCCGCGGGCTCTGCTGGGCCCGGGCGCCCATGAGCTGATCGGCCCCGAGGCCAAGAAGCTGGGATTCAAGCGTGTTCTCGTGATGACCACCGGGCTGCGCGGCAGCGGCACCGTGCACAAGATCGTGGAATCGTTGAAATACCACGGCCTTGAGGTCGTCCTCTACGACAAGGTGGAGTCCAACCCGAAGGACTACAACGTGATGGACGCCGTGACGTTGTACCAGGAGAACAGGTGCGACTCGTTCGTGTCGATCGGCGGCGGATCGTCGCATGACGCCTGCAAGGGCGCGCGCATCTCGGTCGCGCACGACGGCCGGAACGTCAACGAGTTCGAGGGATTCAACAAGTCGGAGAATCCGCACAACCCGCCGCATATCGCGGTGTCCACGACCGCCGGCACCGGTTCGGAAACGTCCTGGGCATACGTCATCACCGACACCACCACCGATCCCGACAACCCGCACAAGTACGTCGCGTTCGACGACGCCTCCGTCGCGACCCTGGCCGTCGACGACCCGACCCTGTACTACGACTGCCCGATCGACTACACCGCCCAGTGCGGATTCGACGTGCTCGCGCACGCCTCCGAGCCGTACGTGTCCCGGCTGAACTTCCAGCCGTCCCTGGGCAACGCGCTGCACGCGATCAAGCTGACCGCCGAGAACCTGCGTCAGGCCACCTGGAACCCGCAGGACCTACCCGGCCGCGAGGGCATGATGTACGCGCAGTACATCGCCGCGCAGGCGTTCAATTCCGGCGGCCTGGGCATCGTGCACTCCATCTCGCACGCGGTGTCCGCCTTCTACGACACGCACCACGGCCTGAACAACGCGATCGCGTTGCCCCGCGTGTGGGCGTTCAACATGCCCGTCGCGTACCAGCGATTCGCCGACATCGCCCGCGCGATGGGCATCGACACGCACGGCATGACCGACGTGCAGGCCGCCGAGGCCGCGCTGGCCGGTGCCATCCGGCTGCTGCGTGACGTCGGCATCCCGGAGCGGTTCGTCGACGTCAAGCAGGACAGCTACGTCAAGAACCGGCTCGGCCAGGGCCCGACGAAGTTCTACGAGCGCGCCAAGGTGATCAAGGGCGACGACACGGACATCGACCGCATCACCAACCACGTCCTCGGTGACGCCTGCACCCCCGGCAACGCCAAGGAATGCACCTTCGACACGGTCCGGCCGGTCGTTGAGCACGCGCTCAACGGCGACCTGGACGACCTGCTCGGCTGACCCTCGACCGACCGCGTGGTGGGGCCTGGCCGTCGGCCCCACCACGCTCCCCGTCCCCTTTGGACCCTCTCGGAGGACCCGTGTCCGACAGTGCTTCCCCGGCCGGCGCGCCGGTGTTCGAGTCGATCGACGACGTGATCGACCGCCTCGCCCGGCACGGCTACATCGCCGACCGGAAGCTGGCCACCACCGTGTTCCTGCTGTCCCGGCTGGACAAGCCGGTGCTGCTGGAGGGGCCGGCCGGGGTCGGCAAGACCGAACTGGCCAAGGCACTCGCCGCCGCCAGCGGCCGCCGGCTGCTGCGCCTGCAGTGCTACGAGGGCCAGGACGAGACCAAGGCACTGTACGACTGGGACTACGGCAAGCAGCTCCTCTACACGCAGATGCTGCGCGACAAGATCAGCGAGATCACCGCCGACGCGCCCGACCTGGCCGCCGCCGTGGACCGGATCAGTGAGCAGGACAGCGTGTTCTTCTCCGAACGGTTCCTGGCGCCGCGCCCGCTGCTGGACGCCATCCGCGGTGACGAACCGAGCGTGCTGCTTATCGACGAGATCGACCGCGCCGACGAGGCACTGGAGGCCGTACTGCTGGAATGCCTCGCCGAGTACCAGGTGTCCATCCCCGAGATCGGCACCTACACCGCCACCATCCCGCCGTTCGTCGTGCTGACCTCGAACAACACTCGCGATCTGTCGGCCGCTCTGAAGCGCCGCTGCCTGCACCTGTTCCTCGACTACCCGGACGTCGAACGCGAGCTGACCATCGTGCGGTCGAAGAACACCGGGCTGCCCGACGCCGCCGCCCGGCAGCTCGTCACCGTGGTGCGGCAGTTGCGGGAGCTGAACCTGCGCAAGAACCCCAGCATCTCGGAGACCATCGACTGGGCGCGCACCCTCGCCGTGCTCGGCGTCGAGGAACTTGATCCGGCCGTGCTCGCCGACACCGCCAACGTCGTGCTCAAGTACGAGCGGGACCTCGGCCGGGCCGTGGAGATCCTGCCGCGCCTGGTCGACCCGAACCGCGATCCCGACCAGGCGCTCCATGACCACGGTCATGACCACGGTCATGGCCACGGTCATGGCCACGGACATGGGCACGGACACGGCCACGGTCCCGACGGGCACGAGCATCCGCATGACGACGAACCCGACGGCAGGGCGGTCCGGCTCGCCATGGACCGGCCCGGCCGGCATGACGACGGCTACTACGGCGCACCGACCCCCGGACCAGCCCGGCCCGCCGAGCCCGGCGAGGGCCGTGGCGCCCGCTCGTTCGCCGCCGCGACCCGCCGTCGCACGCGCTGACACGGGGTCGGCATGGAAGCGGGCCTGCACCGGTTCATCCGGCTGCTCCGACTGTTCGGCCTGGCCATCTCGGTGGCCGAGGCCACCGACGCGATGCGCGCGGCCGCCCAGCCCGGCGTTCTCGAAGATCGGCCGACCTGCCGTGAGGCGCTGCGGCTGGCGCTGGTCAAGGATCGCCGCGACGACGAGATCTTCGACGAGGTGTTCGCCGCGTTCTTCGCGCTGCGCCCGGTCACCCGGTCCGGTTCCGACGAGCACGGCCACGCCCACGACGATCTCGCCGACATGGGGGAGACGCGGTCGTTCACGCTGTCCGAGGAGCCCTCGGAAACCCCGCGGCAGGGGCACAGCCACGGCAAACCCGCCGACATCCGCGACTACTTCGACCCCGCCGACCTCGCGCAGAGCTACAACCTGCACCAGGAGGCCAACAAGATCGACTTGGCCGCGGTCACCGACGAGATCAGCCTCGCCAAGGACGGTCTCACCGGCAGCCGCGGCGACGCGAGCGTGCGACTGTCCGTCGACCACCTGCACAACGCCGGTGCGCCCGGGCAGTTGTCGTCCAGCGATGGGCACCGTATCGACGTCGATCTCAGCGTCGCCCAGGAACGCGCCCTGCTGGACTGGCTGGCCCGCCACGATGACGACGACGATCTCGCGGCTGGGTTGCCCACCGCGCTCACCGGAGTCATCGAGAACCTGCCCGAGCTGCTGAAACGGCATCTGGAACGGTGGACCGAACTCAGTTCGGTCGCGATGGAGACCCGGGTCACCGAGGCGGCCCGCCGGGAGTCCATGGACGAGCGGGAGCGCGCCGAACTGGCCGAGTCGCTGCGCCGGCTGGGCCGCTCCCTGCGCGGTGCCCGCACCAGCCGCAGCCGGGAGACCCCACGCGGCCGCGTCCATCCTGGACGGACGATGCGCCGCAACATGCGCTACGACGGGGTGCCGTTCCGGCCTGTCACCGTGACCCGCGCGGAGGACAAGCCCCGGCTGGTGGTGCTGGCCGACGTGTCCCTGTCGGTGCGCGCCACCGCCCGCTTCACGCTGCATGTCGTGCACGGCCTGCAGTCGATGTTCGCGCAGGTCAGGTCGTTCGTGTTCGTCGAAGGCCCGACCGAGATCACCGAACTGTTCGCGCAACACCCACTGGAACGCGCGCTGGGCCTGGTGTTCGACGGCCTGCCCGCCGGCGGGCTACTGGACGTGGACGCGAACTCCGACTACGGCTCGACGTTCGAGAGGTTGCTCGACGAACACGGCGGCGCGCTGACCCGCCGGTCCACGCTGCTGGTGCTCGGCGACGGCCGGGGTAACGGCAACGACCCGAAGATCGCCGCGTTCGAGGACATCACCCGGCGGGTCCGGCAGACCGTGTGGCTGACGCCGGAACCCCGGTACTCGTGGTCGCTCGGCGCCTGCGACCTGCCGGCGTACGCCGAGTTCTGCAACCGTGTGCAGGTGGTCGCCGACCTGTCCGGGCTGGATCGGATGGCGCGGAAACTCGCCGGTCAGGAGGCGCTGTCATGACGGCCGTGGACCGCAGGTCACTCAACGCCCGGCCGGTTGATCCGTTCGCGGACTGCCGGCCCGGCCAGTACGTGGACGATCTGGTGATCGTGCGCCACGACCGGCCGCCGGTCGTGCCCAGCTCGGCACCCGAGTCCGGGCTGCCGGCTGAGCCAATCGTCACCACCGACCATTTCCGGTTGGCGCGGCTGGGACATCGGGTGGAGATCCGGCACCAGCTGTGGCCGGGGGAGTTGGACAACGACCTGGCCGGCCTGCTGGACGACGAACTGTTCACGCCGGGCTGGCTGTCCGGTTCGGACATCTTCGAGCGGGTCTTCACGGGCATCGTCCGATCCTGTGTGGACGATCCGATGGAGGCGTGGGTCACCTTCTACCGCAACACCCTGGACCGGCTCACGGAATGCGGGTCCTCCGTTGTCCGCCGTGCGGACCGGCGGTCGTCCAGCATCGCCGAGTTCGCGCCGGTCTACCGCCGGGCCCTCGACCTGGTGCCGGCGGGGGAGACCCTGGACCTGGGGTCCTGCTTCGGTTTCCTGCCGATCCTGCTGGCCCGCCGTCCCGATGTCCGGGTGACCGCGTCCGACGCCGCACCCGGCACGATGCGCCTGCTCGGCGCGGTCATCGGCGCGCTGGGCGTCACCCTGGACACGATCACCTGCGACGCCACCCGCGTGCCGCTGCCCGACCGGTCGGTCGACACCGTCACCGCCATCCACCTGCTCGAACACCTGGACGCTGAGACCGGCGACGCGGTGCTGTGCGAGGCCATGCGGCTGGCGCGCCGCCGCGTGGTGATCGCGGTGCCGTTCGAGGACCAGCCCAGCGACACCTACGGCCATGTGCGCACCTTCGACCTCGCCACGCTCACCAGGCTGGGGCGCGGACTCGACCGGCCGTTCAGCGTCGCCGAACACCACGGCGGCTGGCTCGTCATCCACACCACCCGCACTCGGCCCTGACTGGAACCGCCAGTCGGGTGCCGTGATCTAGCACGATGCCGCTCTGTGGCGATAGCCTGGACGCCGACCGCATCCAGGCAGGCACGATCGCCGTGACTGCCGGTCCGAGGTCACGAGAGCACAGGGGAGACAGCCGAGATGCCGGACGACCAGCCCACCAACGACGTGATCGATCAGCGCTATGTGGTGAGCCCCGAGGACACCGACAACGAGGACATCGACGACGAACTGGCCGAGGTGGAGGCCGAGCCGATCCCGGACGAGGCCGACCCCGCCGATGTCATGGACCAACGCCGGACGGCGCCGGAAATCGACTACGACGACGTCTGATCTGGCCATTCAGCGTTGATCCGAGGTCGCCTTGGTGTAGGCGCGGGTAACGGTCGCGATTCTGACGGTGTAGTCCGCGTACCAGACGTCCCGGCCGCGGCGCTGTGCCGCGAGATGCGCGGCGACGTCCTTCCACGCGCGGGCGGACGCTTCGTCGCGCCAGTACGACACCGTGATTCCGACACCCTCGCGGGCCGACTCATGCCCCAGGTAGCCGTCCTGCTTGGCGACCAGTCGATCCATCGCCTGCGCCGTCGCCGCGTACCTGTCGTCGTCACCCTCGCGCCGGACCGACGTGAAGATCACCGCCACATATGGCGGCTCCGGCGTCCCCGCGATCCCATCGCCCATGCCCACACGGTAACCAGCGCTACGCTCGGACGCCCGAGAGCGACGAGTGTTCCCACCCGACAGGACGGCCGGCATGACCTCACTTCCTGTGCCTGGTGCCAAGGAAGCCGAACTGATGGCCAAGGTCGGTACCGGCGTTCTGGACGGGCTGCGGAAAGCCAGCCAGCTCCCAGCCTGGCCAAACGCGCGTGAGACGCTGTGGGAGCTCTACGCGATACTCGACGAATGGTGCGACGCGGCCGCGGCGACCAGCCGGTATGCCCGCGGCCTGTCGCGCCTTCGGAACGATCCGTCAGCGAGCCAATACCTTCTTGACCCTGGGCCAACCCAAATGTCCGCATCGAACATCGGCTTGGGATACGTGGAGGCCGCCATCTTCGACGCCAAAGCGGTGATGGACGGCCGTGTTCCCGCCCTGGCGCGGATACGTGCATCCCGCAGGCGCCGGGCACTGCGACGCGGACTGCGCACCATTCTCAGCGTGTACTGCCCGGCACTGCTGGATCAGTTCGAGGAGGCCACCGCGGCGCGCGCCGAGTGGGTTCAGTTGCACCGCAAGGACTTCGACCGCTGGTTCGACGACTCACACACCGACGCGGAGGTCACCGCGCTGCTGGCACAGATGGATGCGACCAGGGCCGCGCTGCTGGACGTAACAGGGCAGCTCAGGGACTTCATCACGACGAACTACCCACTTCCCGGCACGGGCTCCAACACCTGAGACCAGGCAGGTTGGCGAGGCTATGGGATCAATCGCTGCACAGCGGTGATGCGGAGATGCAACCGGGTGGAGTTCACGCCATTGGCGGCCTTGCGGGCGTGCCGGATGGTCTCTCTGGCAGCGTCCAGAATCCCGGCCCGCGCATAGGACTCCGCCAACCATGTCTCATAAAGAGCGACCTCGCGCGCATGGTCGCTCGGGTAGGCGGCGATCGCCGCCGACAGCAACGGCTGCGCCGCTACGGGAGAACCCAACTCGATCAGGCAACGGGCGGCCATCACGTCGATTTCCTTGCGGTCCAGCCAGTACACCCATTCCGGTTCCTGAATGGAATCCGAGCGCCGGTCGAAGGCGTCGTCGACCGCGTCCAACGCGCGGCGAGCTCCATCGGCATCCCGTGAGCGGGCGCTCGCCCACGCCACCCTTTCCAGCAAGAGGGCGTTCACCACGGGGGTCGCGCCCTTCGCGCCCGCGACCGCCGAACGGGCCAGCAGAGTGGCATCAGCCGGATCACCGACGTTGGCCATCTGGTAGCTGAGGCTGGACAGGAGTTGGCCAGCCAACGGCCGATCACCCGCGTCGTTGGCCGCCGACACGCCGTCGAGGTAGATCCGTTGGGCTTCCCTGTACCGACCGGCATCTGAGCCGACCCAGCCCGCGAGCTGCGACAATTCGCCCACGACGATCAACAGGCGACGCCCGATGTCCGTGGCAAAGCTGGAATCGTTCAGGACGTGTTGGGCTTCGGTGAGTTCCCGGCGGACCAACGGAAACAGGTCACCGCCTCCGACGGTGTCATCCAGGTGCCGAAGCTCCACGACCCGCCGTTCAAGTTCGCTGGCCAGGCTGGCACCAACATGCCGTCCGGCGCCGGAATGCACCGCTGCGGGACTGTCGGCGAGTAGCCACTCATGCGCGACTCGCAGCGGGTCGTTCGTCGGTCCATACAGCGCGCCGATGGGAACATCGAGAGCGCGCGAATATGCCTGAACGTGCTGCGCCGACACCGTGCGATGTCCATTCTCCAACTGGCTCAGATACGGCTTGGAATAGTGGGTAAGCGCGGCCATCCGGGACAGACTGAATCCAGCGGCCTCGCGCGCCGCGCGGAGTTTCGCGCCGTCCACCTGGCCTCCGGTTTACTCACCCAGCCAACCTCGTTGGGTTTCTATGCTACCGGCCTCCCATGGTCCGATGTGGAGCATTGAGCTCCAAGCGAGATCCGTCGACCCAGGTGACGAAGTGGCGTGATGTCCACGCCGTCGGTTCCGGGTCGAGGGCTGGGAGGAGGGGAGAAGCAGTCGCGTGACCGACAGCACCGGGAGTTTCCCCGTACCTACTTCTCCCCTCCAGGTGGCCGTGCCAGGTCGGCTGACCTTGGTTGCCGGCACGGCCGGTCTGGGACCCCGTCGGGCGCGGGTGGAAGGGGAAGGCGCCGCACCAGACGGGGAGTTCTTGAAACGGAGGCTCACGGTCTCCACGGTCGAGGGCTGCTGGCGATCGCCAGGCGAGGTGCGAGCCGGTCACCAGGCGCGGGCAGGCTGATCAGTCCGGCGATGACGTCGGTGAGGGTGCCCTCAGCGCGCCAGGTGATGGCTCCGGTGTGGTCGCAGCGGACGGCGGCGGCGTCGGTGGTGTAGCGGACCCGCAAGGCGTCGGCCCAGCCTTGCGGCCACGGGCGCACGCCGTGGACTTCGACCACCTCACCGTCCTCAGTGGTCGACAGAAACGTCCACCCGGCGTTCTTGAGGTCGATCAACCACTGGAGTTCCGGGAACTCCCGTTCTCATAGCTGGCCAGCGTCGCCTTACCCCTCAAGATGCATTCAAGTCCGGATCCCTTCCGGCCAGTGTCCAGGGGAACGTTCCGAGAAACCTTGAGTAGGAACCCGAAGCACCCCCGCACGAAAGATCAGATCACGGGAAAACCCTCGATCGCCAGCCGTTCAGTGTTTGCCACCGTTTGCTATCGCGGCCGGTAGTCTGCGCATGTGGACGGTGACCTACTCCGCACCGCACGGGTGTCCTCTGGCGTTGGCCTGCGACGTATCGCTGCTCTGACGCACTACAGCGCGCCGTACTTGTCTCAGATCGAGCGTGGCCAACGGCCGGTGAGCCTTGAGATACTGACCGCCTACGAGCGGGTGCTCGGGCCGCTCAGCGCAGGAGAGGATAACGACGTGTGGCGCAAGGACATCAACCACCCACGACTGATCACGGTTAAGGGCCGTTCGCTGAGTGACCTGGCGGAGCGGGTGACCGAGGGCGACCCTGACATCCTCACCAAGGGTGCATCAAGCCACTGGTTGGACCTGGGCCTGGCCGCGCGGACGACCACAGCGGGCAAGGCCAATCTCCGCCGCTGGGCAGTCGAAGGCAAGACCAGCACGCTGCGGGCGAATGCTCTGTCTGTGCTGAGCGTTGGCGCTGGCACCGACCCGACCGACACCCGGATCGTGATCAGGCAGCTAGAACAAGATGATCAAGTCCGTACGCTTTGCATCGCATCGGTGGTGAGCCGCACGCTTCAGCTCGACTGGTCAACGTCTCGAATGATTACGCTCGATCCCTCGTCGGCGCCGCATGTGCGACGGTTGGCCAAAGCCATGGCACACGAAGCCATAGATCGGCGGTCGGTTGAGAGCCGATGGGTCGGTAGCTACATGCTGCGGCAGCTGGTCCCCGTGCTGGGTGCGTAAGGATCAACCTCACCAGTATGGTGCCCGCTTCGGTGCCAACCGCTTGGCCTGTGCGCGCACCTTCAGCAGCGTGCGTTCAGCGGCTGCCTCTCGGCCGCCTACCGCGGTGACGAGGATCGCGGACCACGCCAGCCCGTCTAATTCGGCGGAGGTCAACTGGACCGTGATCGTCACCGTCTCGGGCGCGTCGGAGCCCGATTGGCGTCGTCGTGGCGGACCGGGGATGTCGGCGATGCCCGGTCCGCCACAGGCTTGCCCGCGCGGGCTTACCACCTGCTCAGACCGGCCAGTCTCGACACTCACGGGTTGCACCACACAAGCCACGCGACGAGTTGTCGTGTCATACGTTGTCGATCCTCTTCGTGGCCGGTCCGGTGCGTTTGATCTTCCACCGCCCGTTGTTCGTCGCTATCCATGACAACCATCCGAACAAATTGGGCCGTGAATCACCAGCACCAGTCACGCACTCACATGAACTCGTCTCGGACCGACAGCAACAGCGCCCTTGCCCGGTCACCGGTGAGGGCGCGCTGGTGGAAGTAGTTGAACAAGTCGAGGTGATGGGTGATGTCTTTCGGATCGCGGAGCGCCACGTCTCCCGAGAAGTTCTCGGCCAAGACTAGTCGATCATCATAGACAACGAACGTGTTCAGTGGGGCTTTCCGAACTTCCGCGATGAGTGGGATGACAGCTATCTCAATGTTCGTTCGATCCATCAGTTTCGCCATGTGATTGCACTGCTGCACCATTGCCGGTCGGCTCACCCGTCGCCACCGAACCGCTTGCTCCGTCAGCAGGAAGACGAACGTCCTATCGATGTCATCGAGGACCGCTTGCCCGGCCAGGCGTGCCTTCAAGGTCTTGTCGACGTTTCGGGCCGGGCTGCTTTCGATGACCGGGGTTAGCACTGATCTGGCGTATTCCGCAGTCTGCAAGAGATCGCTAGGAATCGCAGGCAGGAACTCCCGCTGTATTGTGCATGACTCCGCGATCGATTTGAGTTCGTCTTGTCTACGCCACAAACCGACTTCGGCAAGTGCGCGCAAGGATACGTGTTCAACGTTTGTGCGCCTGGCCAGGGTCAACAGCTCAGTGGCGAGGTGCGAGGGTACTTCCAGAGCTTTGAGGATGCGCTCCACGTCTATGACCGTTGCGACAGTCTTTCCCCGCTCGATCCGACTGATCTTGGCCTGGGACATGGCACACCGAACAGCCAGCCTCTCTTCTGAAAGGTTGGCCGCCCTGCGTAGATCCCGGAGAGTGGTCCCGAGGTCGATACGCTTACCATTCGATTCTGTAGTCACCGAACGGTACCGCTTCCGATAGTGCCAGGTCGCGCCAGCGCAGGTACTTCTCCGTCTCAGTGTCGTCTGCCATATCCTGATTGCGGAATGTTCCATCGGCGTTGAAGTTCAACAGTGCGACGACCGTGTCATCGAATAGCCAAAAATCTTGCTCCGGGATATCGACCGTCCGCTCGGTGATGTCCAGGATACGGTAATCCTCGCCGGCTTCTATGTTGGTGGGGATGGCCCAGGACAGTAGGAATCGAGTGTAGTCGGTGAACGGCCGGCGAACCACTTTCAACCGTTTCATGGTTTTACCGGCAGCAATTTTGCGCTGTACCGTGCGTACCCAACCGGCATTGTAGTTCTCTGGCTTCGACCCTCCCGCCAGGAAACGAGACAGCCTTTCCTGTTCGTTGGGAATCGTGTAGGTCTGGTGTGTCTCCATTCGGAATGCGGAATGACAAAAATCGCGGAACAGCGATTCGAACTGGGTGTCAGACAGGGTCACGCGCTGCCCTTCGCCAAGGATTCTAGTGCGTCCTTTACGACACTCAGCGGTAGCTCAACAGCCTGCTCACCCGGTCCGGTGTCCAACGAGGTCAAAGCGGAACCGACGAATACGGCGGTCGCCCTGTCGCTGAGGTAGACCTTGGGGCACTTCGTGTCTTCGCACCCGGAAACCTGCACGAGTTTCATGTGCTACAGGTTGGACCATCCGGGCCGGCCGGGCAAGACACGGACCCGGTTCAGTCACGCCCGTGCATAATCTGCCCGCCGCCGGTCCTCGGATCGAGCCGGGTCGCCCGTCGAGGCACCCGGCGGATGATCGACATCCCCGACCTCGCCGGCTACGAGACGGCGGTGGGGGCCTTGCGGCGCAGGATACCCAGGACGCGATCGGGATCCTCCGGGCTGAACCCCGGCTTGACCAGTCTGCCGAGGTCCAACACGAACAGCGTGTCCTTGTGTGGCCGGTTGGTGTCCAGCGGCAGCCAGTACCGCGGGTTCGTCGTTCCCCAGCCGCGTCCCTTGCCGGTCAGCCATGTCATGGGCAGCACCTGGACATGGCGGATGTCCCGGTAGGCGATGCGCTTGCTGGTACCGAACGGGAAATAGTAGTGCCGCAGGGTCAGGCCATCCTCGTCCAGAACCACGCGTCCGTCGTCGTACAGCACGGTGCCCGTCATGTCTTCAGTAGGCACCATCACCGGCCGAACGTCGACCGGTCGAAGGGCCACTCCCGCAATGACTTCCGGCAACAATCATCAACCGACCCAGGTGATGAAGAGGATGGTCACCTGGATTCCGCCGCCCTCGCCGATGAGGTATTTGGCCTGGCCGAAATCCCCGAAGCCACCGAAATCCGCGTACCAGGCGTTTTCGCTTTTGGCTTCCTGTCCGGCTCGCCACGGGTCGACGCGGAGCCGGCTTTCCAGCCAGGTGAGGGCGCGCTTGCCGCTGGGCGGCAGGCTGTCCCGCTGTTCCGCGGCCCGCGTGGTGTAGCGGACCTGGAATCTCATTAGGCCACCCTGGGGACCAGCGCCGACTCGTCGCCATGCCGGAGTTCGTCTGCCACGGCCGCCGTGTAGGCGGTGGCGTCGGCGTCGAGGTAGTGGATGGCCCGCAGCCACCAGTGCCGCACGAGTCTGCCCACGCGCCGCAGGTCAAAGTCGTCGTCGGCCTCGGCCATCGCCACATGGAACTGGTGCTCGAACTCCGCCAGTGCTGCGGCATTGGCCACGGTCAGCGCGGCACGCACGGCCCGCGCCGAGCATTCGAAGGTGACCCGGGGCCGGTAGATGGGCCGGTCCGGCGAATCGTCGATGACCAGTCCCGGAATGGCGGGCTTGGTGATGCTCATGGAGGCCGATTGTGGCACGTGATCCAGCCATATCGGCGCGATCGTCGCAGATCACAGCACGTGTCGCGGTTGAACCACCCAAACGTGGGAGGTCAGATCACGCCGAGCTTGCTGGCCTCGTAGACGGCTTCCGCGCGGGTCGCGGCCTCGAGTTTGCGCATGATGTTGCGGACGTGGAACTTGACGGTGGTCTCCGAGATGTACAGCCGGCCGCCGATGTCCCGGTTGCTCAGCCCGCGCGCCAACAGCGTGAGCACGGTGTGTTCACGGTCGGTGAAGGTCGGCTGTGCCGCGCGCACCCGCATGGACCGCACCATCGCGGCCGCGGAGCGGGAGTCGAACGCGCTGTCGCCGCGCGCCACCGCGCGGATCGCGCGGACCAGCTCGGTGGTATCGACGTCCTTGACGACGTAACCACGCGCGCCGCGGTGGATCGCCTCGACGACCAGCGCGTCGTCCAGGAACGTGGTCAGCACCAGCACTCCCATCCCGGGATATTGCTGGGTGAGCGTCGAACACAGTTCCAGGCCCTCGGCGTCGGCGCCGGTGGACAGTTTCAGGTCGAGCAGCACGATGGCGGGCCGGTTGCGGCGCACCACACCGACGGCCTCGTCGGCGGTGGCGGCCTCGCCGACCACGGCGAGGTCCGGTTCACGTTCCAGGATGGAACGCAGCCCCTGCCGGACGATCGCGTGGTCGTCCACGATCACGATCGTCACCGTGCCGGGCAGCGCGGCCGGTGATTTGTCTGGTGGTGCGGACCCGGTGGGCAGCGGCCTGACCTGGCCGTCAGCGGTCATCGTCGTCATCCTCCCCGGGTGCGCCGCCGGCGATCGGAATCTCCACGGCCAGTTGGACTCCGCCGATGCGGGCCCGGCGCACCGACAGGGTGCCGCCGAGTTCCTCGGCCCGCATGAGCATGTTCACCAGCCCTCGGTGCCGCCCGGACAGGTCCGTGACCTGTGCCAACCGCAGCGCGCGGCGCAACTGGGCGGGGTCGCCGGTGCCGTTGTCGGACACGCTCAACGACACCACCGGCGGTTTGTAGCGCAGCCGCACCACCGCGCGGGTGGCCGTGCCGTGCATGACGGCGTTGAACAGCGCCTCACCGGTCAGCCGCAGCAGGGACTGTTCGGTGCGCGGTGGCAGCGTGACCGGGGTGCCCTCGACCCGCACCTTGACGGCCAGGTCGGTCGGCTCGTGCACTGTGGACAGTCGTTCCAGCATGACCGGCAGTGGCCCGGGTGGTTCGTCGGAGGTGTGGTGCAGCGCGTAGATCGCCGCGCGCAGCCGCTCGACGGCCTGCTGGGTCAGGTTCTTCGCCGGGGTGAGCCGCTGCGCGATGCGTTGCGCCGCATCGTCCATTGTGGCCAGTTCGGCGCGGCAGATCTCGATGGTCATGCCGGCCGAGAGCACATACTGCGTGACACTGTCGTGGAGTTCCCGGGCGATCCGGTGCCGTTCGTCGTCCAGGGTCTGCCGGGCCATCGCCCCATACAGGCGTTGTTGCGCGGCGGCCAGTTCCGCGCTGCGCGCGGCGAGATCCCGGGCCTGGCGTTCGGCCGCCTCGGACAGTTGCTCGGTGCGGCCGCGCAGTTCTGCCGCCGCCTGGAACAGGAACGCGTTGTGCAGGGCCACGGCGGCCTGGTTGGCGAGCACGCGCAGCACGGCCAGGTCGGTGGCGGCGACCTCCAGACCGGGTCCGGGCGCGGCGACGATCCCGCCGACCGGCTCATCGTCCAGGGTCATCGGCACCCGCACCCAGCCGGCGCCGCTGGCCTCCGACCGCACCTCCCACGGCCGCGACCGGACCGCGACCAGATACTGGTGAATATCCGGTGGCAGCAGGGATTCCTGGTCAATGAGCTCGTCGCCGGCCAGCAGCAGGAACCGGGGCCGGGCGGCGCGTAGCGCGCCGTCGGCCAGGGCCAGCAGCAACCATCGGGCCTGCAGGTGTTCGGCGGCGGTGCGCACCACGGTCTCCACCAGGGTGCGGGGTCCCTCGGCGGTGCGGACCAGCGCGCGGGAGATCCCGTCGAGGGCCACGACCGCGCGTTCCAACCGTTCCGTGGAGCGGACGTACTCCGGGTAGTAGGAGCGTTTCCCGGTGCGCAGGCCGGTCAGCGAACCCAGGTCGGGGACGCTCATAGGGCCTCACGGAACAGTCGCTGGATGTCGGCCACGTCGGCCGGCCGTGGGTTGGTGGACAGGCAGGCGTCCTGCAGGGTCGTGCTGGCCAGCCGCGGGATGTCGGCCTCGGCGACGCCGAGCGCGGCCAGTCCTTTCGGGACACCGAGGGCGTCGGCCAGTTCCCGCACCCGCGCGGCCAGCGCGGATGCCACCTCGGCGGCCGGCACGCCGTCGGTGCGCAGCCCGGCCGCGGCGGCCAGCGGCACGAACCGGTCCGGGCTGGCCTGCGCGTTGAACCGGATGACATGCGGCAGCAGCACACCGTTCACCACGCCATGTGGTGCGTCGAGTAGCCCACCGACCTGGTGGCTCATCGCGTGGGTGGCGCCGAGGATCGCGTTGGTGAACGCCATCCCGGCCTCCAGTGAGCCCTGCGCCATCGCCAGACGCGGGCTGACCTGCCGGGGACGTGCCTGGGTGCGCAGCAGGTTGTCGCTGATCAGCGACACGGCGTGCAGCGCGCGACTGTCGGTCAGCGGGTTGTGCGCGCGGGACACGAACGACTCGATGGCATGGGTGAGCGCGTCCAGCCCGGTCGCCGCGTTCAACCAGTCCGGCATGGTGGTGAGCAACCGGGGATCGATCACCGAGATCTCCGGCACCACCGTCCGGCTGATGATCGTGATCTTGACGCGCGCGGCGGTGTCGGTGATGACCGCGAACTGTGACACATCCGCGCCGGTGCCGGACGTGGACGGCACCATCACCGTCGGCGGGATCGGGTGCACGACATGGTCGACGCCCTGGTAGTCGAGGATGCGGCCGCCGTTGCCGGACAGGATCGCGACACCCTTGGCGGCGTCGATGCACGAGCCGCCACCCAGCCCGATGATCACGTCACAGCCGCTGTCCCGATAGCAGTCGAACGCCGCCTGGATCTCGTGATCCTTCGGGTTGGGGGTCACGTCGTGCCACACCCGTGGTGACAGCCCGGCGAGCGTCAGGTGCTCGACGGCCTCGGCCACCCAGCCCGCCTCGATCAGCCCCGGATCGGTGAC
>DASVLX010000122.1:0-27350 GCA_036384655.1 Pseudonocardiaceae bacterium | reverse complement strand
CACCAGGCAACCGGTCGCCATGGGCAGCCGCTCGGCCAGCTGACTGGCCAGCTCGGCGGCCCACTGCGGAGCGCAAAGGTGATGCACCGCCAGATCAACCGGGCCGTCGCCGGCCGCGTCGGCGGCGAGCTCCACCATCCTGGCGATGGCCTTGGTGGTGGTCCGGACCTTCTCCAACGGCACGATCTGCCCGTCCTGCACATGCAACAGCGGCTTGACCGACAGCGCAGTGCCCAGCAGGGCCGCGGCCGATCCGATCCGGCCGCCCCGTCGCAGGTATTCGAGGGTCTGTGGACAGAAGAAGGTCCTTGTCCGGGAGGCGACATCGATCGCGATCCGCTCGACGGCCTCGGCTCCCTCGCCCTTGGCCGCCGCCTCGGACGCGGCCAACGCGGCGAAACCGAGGCCCATCGCGGCTGATCGCGAGTCGACGACGCGGATCCGGTCGGCGCCGATCTGCTCGGCCGCCAGCCGCGCCGCCTCCCAGGTGCCCGACAGGTCCCGGGACAGGTGCACGGACACCACGGACTCGGCGCCGCCGGACAGCAGCGCGCGGTACACCTTGGCCAGTTCGGCGGGCGTCGGCCGTGACGTCGTGACCACGCGCCGCTCGCTCAACGCGGTCGCGAGTTCCCGCGGGCCGAAGTCGAATCCATCAAGACCGCCTTGATCATCCACGGAGACATGCAACGGAACCACGGCGAGACCGTGCTGCTGGGCGAAGCCCTCGGGCAGATAGGAGGTGGAGTCGGTGACCACCGCGACGGAGGTGGCGGCGGAAGTGGCTGGACTGGTGACCGGAGTGCGGGCGGGAGCGGCGGAGTTGGTGGGTTCGGATGCGTCACGCGGAGCTGGCACGCTTGCCGAGCCTACGTTCCGTGCCAGAGCCCGCAACCACGGAACCGCCCAGCGCGAGTTCCGTCACGGTCGTGGCTAGTGCCCGGCCCACGACCGCGTGGGCGGACCAGCCCCAGTGCATGCCGTCCGGATTGCCCTCGCCGGAGCGCACATGATCGCCGGTCAGCGCGGCGAGATCGAGCAGCGGCACGCCCTGCCGCGCGCCCCACCGACTGATCGCGGTCACCGCCGGGGCGTATCCGGTGTGCACGAAGCCGTACTCGCGGGAGCGGTGCACGGCCGGCAGGATGCCGACCACCGGCAGGTTCGGTCGCAGCGCGCGCACGCTGTTCAGGCAGTCGTCCAGGTACCGGACGGTCTGCCCGGGTGGCAACGCGACCGGCCGTCCGCGCAGCATCCGGGCGAGGACCGGTTGGGCGGCCCGATAGCCCTGTCGCGCCCGTCGGCGCAGCCCGTCCGGTCGCAGATAGCGCAGTCCGGACCGCAGGTAGGTGGGTAGCGGCGAGGGCATGGTGTCCATGCTGCCGACCGCGAGCACCAGGACGTCGATGGCTGGGATGACGGCCCATACGTTCGGGTCGCCGATCAGCGACCACCAGGCATCCCGGGCGGTCCAGCCCAACCCGGCGAACAGCCGCGCGCGGCCACCCAGGGCCTCCGCGGCGACGTTCGGCCAGAGCCGTGGATCATTGGCCGGTTCGGGACCGGTCGGCCCGTGGAAGGCCAACGAGTCCGCGAAGACGAGCATGGTCGGACCGGCGAGCGACCAGGGCGCTGGTCCGGACGGCGACATGGTGGTGGCGCTATCCGGTGATGCCGGCGTTGTAGACGGACAGCCGCCACTGCGTCTCGGTGCGCCGGCGGGACAGCACGCTCCAGTGGCAGTTGCCGTGCCCGGCCAGCCGAGGTGAGAGCTCGATGGGCAGCTCCAGCAGATGCGCGATCAGGGCGTTGATCAGGCCACCGTGCGTGCACAGCAGGACCGTGCCGTCCAGTTCGCCGTCCAGCCCGGCCACCACCTCGGATGCCCGCGCCGCCACCTCGATCTTGGTCTCCCCCTCGGGCGGCGCGTAGGTCGGGTCGTGCTGCCAGATCAGCCGGGCACCCGGCCAGTCGGCGTCGACCTCGTCGGCGGTCAGGCCCTGCCAGGCGCCCAGATGTGTCTCACGGAGCCGCTTATCGATTCGCAGTGGCACGCCGGAGGCCTCGCTGAACACCGTCGCGGTGTCCATCGCCCGGCGCAGGTCGGACGCCACCACGAGCACGGGCTCGAAGCGGGCCAGCGCGGGGACCGCGAACCGGGCCTGGTTCCAGCCCGTGTCGGTCAGGAGCGAGTCGAAGTGGCCCTGCATCCGCCCGGCGGCATTGTGTTCCGTCTCGCCATGCCGCCACAGCACCAGGCGACTCAGCGTCACGGGCGGAGCACCGGGTCCGCGACGTCGGCGTCAGCGATGTCATCGTCAGCGGTGTCGGGGTTGATGGTGTCCGTGGCCTCGAACGGCACCCGTGGGCAGTCCTTCCACAACCGCTCCAGGTCGTAGAACGACCGTTCCTCGGAATGCTGGACGTGCACCACGATGTCGACGAAGTCGAGGAGCACCCAACGACCCTCGCGGGCACCCTCCCTGCGCACCGGCTTGGCGCCGATCTCGCGCAGCTTCTCCTCGACGTTGTCCACGATCGCGCCCACCTGACGCTCGTTGGGCGCGGAGGCGATGACGAAACAGTCGGTGATGATGAGCTGCTCGGACACGTCGAGCACGACCACGTCATGTGCCTTCTTGTCCGCTGCCGCCGCTGCCGCGACGAGCGCCAGCTCACGGGACCTACCGGTGGCTGCCACGTGCCTCCTCATCCACGCCGGCCGCTGACGGCCCGGCGATAGTACGAACAGCACTCCAGGGTACCGGGCGAACCGGTAGGCCCGATACGTGATATGGCACGGCCCGCCGATGCTCAGGAGTCAGGGTTCTGGTACAGGCGTCTCTTCGCTATGTACTGGACAACCCCGTCCGGGACGAGATACCACACCGGCAGGCCCTCGGCCACCCGCTCCCGGCAGCCGGTGGACGAGATCGCCAGCGCGGGAACCTCGATCAGCGTGACCGTGCCGGGCGGCAGATGCTCGCCGTTGAGGTGGTAGCCCGGCCGGGTGACGCCGATGAAATGGGTCTGCTCGAAGATCTCGTCCACCCGCCACCAGGACAGGATCTGTGCCAGGGCGTCCGCGCCGGTGATGAAGAACAGCTCCGCGCCCGGGTGTTGCGCCCGCAGGTCGGTGAGGGTGTCGAGGGTGTAGGTCGGGCCCTCTCGGTCGATGTCCACCCGGCTGGCCGAGAACCGCGGATTCGAGGCGGTCGCGATCACCGTCATGAGATACCGGTCCTCGGCGGTGCTGACGTCCCGACCGTGTTTCTGCCACGGCTGCCCGGTCGGCACGAAGATCACCTCGTCCAGATCGAACCGGGCCTGGACCTCGCTGGCGGCGACGAGGTGGCCGTGATGGATCGGATCGAAGGTGCCGCCCATGATGCCGATCCGCGACTTCCGTGGCTCGGAATCGGCTGAGCTGCTGGACACAGGCGTGGACATGCGATTGAGGGTACGTGCGCGCTTTCACGGTCTTTCGATCAGAGGGGCGCGCTGAGCTGCGATTCAGGCGAATCGGGCCGGATTCCGGGCCGATTCCGGCCGGATCTCAGGACGCGGAACGGATCTGCCCGTCGCCCCACACGATCCATTTCGACGAGGTCAGCTCGGGCAGCGCCATCGGCCCACGGGCGTGCAGCTTCTGGGTGGAGATGCCGATCTCGGCGCCCATTCCGAACTCACCACCGTCGGTGAACGCGGTGGACGCGTTGACCATCACCGCCGCCGAGTCGACCCGGGCGGTGAACCGCCTGGCAGCGGTGAAGTCGTTGGTGACGATCGCGTCGGTATGGCCGGAGGAATGCGTCGCGATATGCGTGATGGCGTCGTCGAGCGAGCCAACCACCCTCATCGCGATGTCCAGCGACAGGTACTCGGTGTCCCAGTCCGCGTCGGTCGCCGGCACGACGTTCTGTGCGGTGCCGACCATGCCGAGCACGGTCTCGTCGGCGTGCACGGTGACCCCGAGGGTGCTCAGCGTCCCCACGATCCTGGGCACGAAATCACCCGCGACGGCGGCGTGCACCAGCAGGTTCTCGGCCGCGTTGCAGACACTCGGCCGGCGGGCCTTGGAGTTGCACACGATCCGCTCGGCCATGTCCAGATCCGCGGCGGCGTCGACGTAGACATGCACATTGCCCACGCCGGTCTCGATGGTCGGCACGGTGGCCTGCTGCACGATCGCGTTGATCAACCCCGCCCCGCCGCGCGGAATCACCACGTCGACCAGGCCGCGCGCGGTGATCAGGTGCCGCACGCTGGCGTGGTCGTGGCAGGGCAGCAGCTGTACCGCGTCGGCGGGCAGGCCCACCTTGTCCAGCGCGTCCCGCAGCACCGCCACCAACGCCCGGTTCGACCGCTCCGCCGACGAGGACCCGCGCAGCAGGGCCGCGTTCCCGGACTTCAGCGCAAGCCCGGAGGCGTCCACCGTCACGTTCGGCCGTCCCTCGTAGACCATGCCGATCACGCCGAGGGGCACCCGGACCTGGCGCACTTCCAGGCCGTTGGCCAGGATGCCGCCGCGCAGCACCTCGCCGACCGGATCGGGCAGCCCGGCAACGGTCTCCAGCCCGTCGGCGATGGCCTCGACCCGCTGTTCACTCAGCGCCAGCCGGTCCAGCAGCGCGGTGGCCATTCCGGACTCCCGGCCGGCGGCGAGATCCTCCTCATTGGCGGCGAGGACCTCGTCCACCCGGGCCCGCAGCGCGGCGGCCATCGCGTGCAGCGCCGCGTCCTTGTCGTGCCGAGTGGCCAGCGCGAGCGACGTGGCGGCCACCCGGGCCCGCCGGGCGGCGGTCAGGACCTGCTCACGAAGCTCGTCATCGGCGGATGACGAGGACTGCTCGGGCTGCTGCGATGCGGGCGCGGTGCTCATAACGGCAAGACTATGCGTCCGGGTGCCAGCCGTTCCACGTATATCCGGAGGCCGGGCGCGGCCGGCGCAGCGGGACCAGATCATCCGCGTGCACGACCTCGTGCCGCAGCTCCGGCGCCACCTCGTTGCTGGACCGGCCGATGATGCCGGACAGTTCCTCGGCGTCGAAACCGACGACCCCGCGCGCGACGATCCGGTCCCGGGTGTCGACCAGCTCGACGACGTCGCCGGCCTGGAACTCGCCCTCGGCCCCGGTGATCCCGGCGGCCAGCAGTGAACGCCGGCGCCGCACCACGGCCGCCACCGCGCCGTCGTCCAGGTGCAACCGGCCGGTCGCACCGGCCGCGTAACCGAGCCAGAACCGACGGGCGGACAGGCGTTCCGGAGCCGGCGTGAACGCCGTGCCCACATCGGCGGGGCCGAGCGCCCGTTCCGCGGCGGAGGCGGCGGCCAGCAGCACAGGAATGCCGGCGCCGGCCGCCAGCCGCGCGGCGGCCAGTTTGGACACCATGCCGCCGGTGCCCAGCCCGGACTTACCGTTGGTACCGGCCTTGACCCCGTCGAGGTCCTCGGGCCCGGTCACCTCGTAGATGGGATTAGCGCCGCCGAGCCGGGGATCGCCGTCATACAGGGCGTCCACGTCGGACAGCAGCACCAGTGCCTCGGCGCCGACCAGGTGCGCGACGAGCGCGGCGAGCCGGTCGTTGTCGCCGAACCGGATCTCGTCGGTGGCCACCGTGTCGTTCTCGTTCACGACCGGCACCGCGCCCAGCGCGAGAAGCTTGCTGAAGGTGCGCTGCGCGTTGCGATAGTGCGACCGCCGCACCACGTCATCGGCGGTGAGCAGCACCTGGCCGACGACGAGCTGAAAGCGGTCGAAGGAGGAGGCATAGGCGTGGGTGAGGGCCAGTTGGCCGACGCTCGCCGCCGCCTGCTGGCTGGCCAGGTCACGCGGCCGGCGGCGCATCGCCAGCGGCGATATCCCGGCCGCGATCGCGCCGGAGGACACCAGTACCACCTGGTCACCCCGGGCGCACCGGGTGGCGAGCACGCTCACCAACGCGTCGAGCTTCTCGATGTCGAGCCCGTTGTGCGCCGTGGCCAGCGCGGACGAGCCCACCTTCACCACCAGTCGCCGAGCGGCGGCAATGGCCTGCCGGGGTGCCGACAGCGTGGCCATCGTGCTCACCTGTTCTCCTTGTCCTCCCTGCCACCACGGTCGGCGCCTTCGACGGCCGGTTCGACAATGCCACGGCGGGCGCGGTGCGCCGCCTTGCGCTCGACGGCGCGGGTGCGCTCGACCTTGTCCAGCCGGGGGTCCTCGCCACGGCGCTCCATAGTGACGGCCACGCCGGCCGGCGTCGACGGCTCCCATTCGAAGGTCACCGCGCCGATCGTGACCGGGGCACCCGCGTGCGCACCAAGCTTCGTCAGCTCGTCCTCGACGCCGAGCCGAGCGAGCCGGTCCGCCAGATAGCCGACGGCCTCACCATTCTCGAAGTCCGTCTGCCGAACCCAGCGTTCCGGGCGCTGGCCGCGCACCACGAACCCGCCGGGCTCCTCCGGATCGGGTTCGACGGTGAAGCCGCTGTCGTCCACGGCCCGCGGCCGCAGCACGATCCGGGTCGGCTCCGGCGCGGGCAGATGCGCCCGGTAGCTCTCGACGATCTCGGCGAGCGCGAAGGTGAGCTCACGCAGGCCCTCGCGGGTCGCGGCGGAGACCTCGAACACCGGCAGGCCGCGCGCCTCGAACTCGGGCCGCACCAGTTCGGCCAGCTCGCGCGCCTCCGGCACGTCGATCTTGTTCAGCACGACGACACGGGGTCGCAGCGCCAGATCACCGCCCAGCGACGGCGTGTAGCGCGCCAGTTCCGTCTCCAGCGCATCCACATCGGACACCGGATCGCGGTTGGGCTCGTCGGTGGCGCAGTCGACCACATGCACCAGCACGGCACACCGCTCGATATGCCGCAGGAAGTCCAGCCCCAGGCCCTTGCCCTGGCTGGCACCGGGGATCAGGCCGGGCACGTCGGCCACGGTGAACACCGACTCGCCGGCGGTCACCACGCCCAGATTGGGCACCAGCGTCGTGAACGGGTAATCGGCGATCTTCGGCCGGGCCGCCGACAGCACGGCGATCAGTGATGACTTGCCGGCGGACGGGAAGCCGATCAGTCCCACGTCCGCGACCGACTTCAGCTCCAGCACCAGGTCACTGGTCTCGCCCGGCTCGCCAAGCAGTGCGAATCCGGGCGCCTTGCGCGCCTTGGACGCCAGCGCCGCGTTGCCGAGGCCGCCGCGCCCGCCGGCCGCCGCGATCAACCGGGTGCCGTGGCCCACCAGGTCGGCGAGTTGTTCGCCGTTGGTGTCCAACACCACCGTGCCGTCCGGGACATGCAACTCGAGATCGTCGCCGTTGGCGCCCTCCCGGTTGGACCCCTGGCCGGGCCGGCCGTTGTTGGCCTTGGCGTGCGGACGGAAGTGGAAGTCCAGCAGGGTGTGCACGTTGGCGTCGACGACCAGCACGACATTGCCACCGCGACCGCCGTTGCCACCGTCGGGACCACCCAGCGGCTTGAACTTCTCTCGGTGCACGGAGGCGCAGCCGTGCCCGCCATTGCCCGCGGCGACGTGAATCACCACGCGGTCAACGAATCGGGACGACATTCGTGACCTCCTCCGAAGTCAGTTCCAGTGATCGGTACCCGGCCAACTCAGCAGCGCGAACACAGCACCGCGAACACAGCACAAGGGGCGGGCCATGGGTTCGGCCCGCCCCTACGCAGCTTTGTCAGCGTGTCTGTCGAGCCTCAGGCGGCTTCGACCGGGACGATGTTGACGGTCTTGCGGCCCCGCTTCAGGCCAAACTCAACCGCGCCCGGAGCGAGCGCGAACAACGTGTCGTCCTTGCCCCGCCCGACGTTGTCGCCAGGGTGGAACTTGGTGCCACGCTGGCGAATCAGGATCTCGCCGGCCTTGACCACCTGGCCACCGTAGCGCTTGACCCCGAGATACTGCGGGTTGGAGTCACGGCCGTTGCGGGAGCTGGACGCACCCTTCTTGTGTGCCATGGCTGTTCAGCTCCTCACTTACTTGGTGATGCCGGTGACCTCGACGTTGGTCAACTGCTGACGGTGACCCTGGCGCTTGTGGTAGCCGGTCTTGTTCTTGAACTTGTGGATGCGGATCTTGGGGCCCTTGGTGTGTTCCACCACGCGGCCGGTCACCGCGACCTTGCCGAGCGTCTCAGCGTCGGTGGTCACCTCGGTGCCGTCCACGACGAGCACCGCCGGCAGCGAGACCTCGGCGCCCGGTTCGCCGGCCAGCTTCTCCACCTGGACGACGTCGCCGACGGCAACCTTGTACTGCTTTCCGCCGGTCTTGACGATCGCGTACATCGGGACGGAAGTCTCCTGCTACTCGACGATGGCAATCGGTCATGCGCGTCGGCCAGCGCTACTGCGATGCTGCCGCAGTTCACCCGCTGAGGGAGCCCGGCCGATTCGGCCGGAGACACGCAAGACAGGACCCACCGGAAGGCGGGCCGCTATCAAGAATAGCTGGCCCGCCTGATCCGAATCAAACCGGGTCCGCGTCAGCCCTCGCTGATCGGCGGGCCCGCCGGGCGGGATGCCGCCCGGCGCGACCGGCGGCGGTGCGCGAACACCAACGGGCGCTCCGGCTCACCGTCGGTCGCCTGGGCAGGCTCGGCCTGTTCGGAGGCGACCTCCGGCCGCACCGTCGTGGGCTGGGGTTCACCGGCGACATGGCCGTTGGTCTGCGTGACGGCGGCGGATACCGACTCGGCGGCCGGTGCGGCTCCTGCCTCGGCCGGCGCCTGGGCCGGCGCCGCCTGTGTCGGTGACTCGACGGTTTCCAGCGCCACCACGCCCGACTCGGCCACCGGCTCGGCGGCCTCGTGGATGGACCGGATCACCGACGCGGCCGGCGACGCGGGTGCCTCGGCCTCCACGACCTCCGGTTCGCGGTGCTTGGCCTTGCGGCCGTTCGTGCCGCCGCCATTACCGCCACCACTGCCGCCGCTGTTGCCGCTGTTGCCGCTGTTGCCCCCGCCATTACCGCCACCGTTGCCGTTCTTGGCCTCGGAGGCGACCGGCGTGGTGGACACCAGGATGCCGCGACCACGGCAGTGCTCACAGGTGGTGGAGTACGCCTCCAGCAGGCCGGTGCCGACCCGCTTCCGGGTCATCTGCACCAAACCCAGCGAGGTCACCTCGGCGACCTGGTGGCGGGTACGGTCCCGGCCGAGGCATTCGGTCAGCCGGCGCAGCACCAGATCCCGATTGGACTCCAGCACCATGTCGATGAAGTCGATCACGATGATGCCGCCGATGTCGCGCAACCGGAGCTGCCGGACGATCTCCTCGGCCGCCTCCAGGTTGTTGCGGGTGACCGTCTCCTCCAGGTTGCCGCCGGCACCGGTGAACTTGCCGGTGTTGACGTCGATGACGGTCATCGCCTCGGTGCGGTCAATCACCAGGGTGCCGCCGGAGGGCAGCCACACCTTGCGGTCCAGCGCCTTGAGGATCTGCTCGTCGATCCGGAACTCGGCCAGCACATCGGTGTTGCTGGCGTGCCGCCGTAGCCGGCCTTCCAGGTCGGGCGCGACATGCTTGACGTACGCGTCGATGGTGTCCCAGGCACCCGAGCCCTGCACGATCAGCTCGGAGAAGTCCTCGGTGAACAGGTCGCGGATGACCTTGATCAGCAGGTCCGGCTCCTCGTAGAGCAACTGCGGTGCCTTGGTGGAGGTGGCCTGCGCCTTCTCGTGGATGACCTCCCACTGCGCGCGCAGGCGCCGGACGTCGCGGCCCAGCTCGTCCTCGGACACACCCTCGGACGCGGTGCGGATGATGACCCCGGCGTCCTCCGGCACGACTCGCTTCAGGACTTCCTTGAGCCGCTTGCGCTCGGTGTCGGGCAGCTTCCGGCTGATGCCGGTGGCGCCGCCGCCGGGCACGTAGACCAGGAAGCGGCCGGGCAGGCTGATCTGGGTGGTCAGCCGCGCGCCCTTGTGGCCGACCGGGTCCTTCGTGACCTGGACCAGCACGCTGTCCCCGGTGGACAGTGCCTGCTCGATCTTGCGGGCCTTGCCCTCCAGACCGGCGGCGTCCCAGTCGACCTCACCGGCGTAGAGCACCGCGTTGCGGCCTCGGCCGATGTCCACGAACGCCGCCTCCATGCTGGGCAGCACGTTCTGCACCCGGCCGAGGTAGACGTTGCCGACCAGCGATCCGGTGCCGGACGAGCTGACGAAGTGCTCGACCAGCACGCCGTCCTCCAGCACGCCGATCTGCATGGCGCCGGCGTCGGCCTCACGCACGACCATCTTGCGGTCCACCGACTCGCGGCGGGCCAGGAATTCGGCCTCGGACAGGATCGGCGCGCGGCGCCGGCCGGCGTCCCGACCATCCCGGCGGCGCTGCCGCTTGGCCTCCAACCGGGTGGAGCCGCGGACGCTGCGCACCTCGTCGTTGCTGGATTCTGGACGGTCCGAGCGATCGGACTTCTCGGACTTTTCCTTGCCCTCACGTCCGTCCCGGACGTGCACGACGGTGTTGGGCGGATCGTCCTCGCTGCTCGCGGAGTCCTCGCCGCCGCCCTTGCGGCGGCGACGGCGCCGGCGCCGGCGGTTGCCCCCGGCTCCCCCATCGGCATCCTCGGTGTCGGCGGCGTCACCGGAGTCCTCGGGCTCGTTGGCCGAGGCGGCGGTGTCGGTCTCCGGCTCCTCGGGCTGTTCCTCGGCCTGCTCCTCGCCGTTCTCGGCGTGGTCGTCGCCGTTGCCGCCCTTGCCACGGCCCCGGCCACGACGGCCACGACGGCGCCGCCGGCTGCGGCCGGACTCGTCCTCGGTGCTGGCCTGGTCCGGTTCCTCGGTCTCAGTCTCGGTGTTCTCGCTGGTCGCGGCCGGCGGCTGGGCCGGCTGCGGCTCCGACATCGTCGGCGGCAGGAACATCGGCGACGGCGCCGCGAACACCGGCGCGAGCGCCGCCTGCCCTGCCGGGTCCATCCACGCGGGTTGGACCGAGGCCAGTGCCTCCGGCACCGGAGCCGCCGACAGCATCGGCGGCGTCAGTTCAGGCGGTGTTGATCCAGGCGGTGTTGATCCAGGCGCTGCCGGCTCAGGCCGTGTTGATTCCCGCGGTGTTGATTCCCGCGGTGTTGACTCCCGCGGTGTTGACTCCCGCGGTGTTGGTTCCGCGACCCGCGCCGATTCCGGCTCGGTCGCCCCAGTACCCGCCCCCATGTCGGCCCCAGTGTGAACAAGAGTGTTGTTGTCCGCGTCGCCGCCGGCCGCACCGCCGGTCAGCATCGCGGCGATCTTGGTGGCCAGCTCACGGTCTAGACTCGACTGCGCGCTGCGTGCTGGTTGCCCCAGTTCGGCGAGTGCGTCCAGCACCTCACGGCTGCTGCGCTCAAGCAGCTTGGCCAACGCGTGCACCCGCACCCTGGCCGGTAGTTCGTTGAGCGCTGACTGATAGATCACGTTGTTAGCGGCCTCTGTGGGTGCGCCGCTATCCCCGCCGGCTGTGCCAGCGGGCTGTTCTGCGTTCGACATATAACTCCTCCGCCCCCGGGCGCGTCATCCAGGCACAACACCCAACGGGTGTCAGCACTGGCCGGACGCGGCCGCGCAGGGGCCCCTTTCCGTTGTGTCTCACCGCCCGTGGCGGCGGGAATCCTTGCCTTCCCGGCTGCGTACCCGAGGTACGGGCTTCAGCCGACCGTTCCGTCGACAATGGGCTGGCCGGGCTCCGGCTCCCTTGCCTCCGGCACCGCCGACTGGCCCCGATCGAGGGCGAGCGGGTCGACCAGCAGGCCAGCGCCATCGAACCGCCCCTGGGCCATCCGGGTCGCCTTCACGGCTACCGGCGGTGTCAGCGCGGCGACGACACGGAGCGCGCTCAGCACATCGTCGGGTCGTACGACAGGGCTTGTCTGTCGCACGACCACCCTCATTATCCCATATGGCGCTTCGATGTTGACTCGAAGCGACACGATCGCGGGACGGACGTCGATTCGCCGCTTGCCATTCTTGGTCATCTTGTCGACCTCGACGGCGTCCGCGGCCATCAGTTTCCGCCCTGCGGCGGCCAGCACGTCGGGTGCCACGCCGGGCACCTCGACCAGCCACAGGCTGGCCTCGATCCGGTCGGCCAGCGTTCCGGACCTGGCCTCCACCACCTCCAGGATGTCCAGGCCGGGTGGCAGTGCCTCGTCCAGGCAGCGGCCCAGATCCGCCGGTCTGAGCTCGGTCGTCACCGCGATCTCGACGTACTCGGCCTCGCTCGCCGTGCCGGTGGGCGCGGCGCCGACCCAGGAGATCCTGGGGTGCGGGTTGAAGCCGTGCGAATACGCCACCGGCACTCCGGCTCGGCGTACAGCCCGCTCAAACGCTCGTGCGATGTCGCGATGTGACGCGAAACGCAGTTTCCCCCGTTTGGCGTAGCACACTCGCAACCGTTGGACGGGTGGTGCGGACGGATTAGGCTCGTCTGCGCGGCGCAGCGTCGTTCCCTCCCCGGGGCGATAGTCTTCAACGTCACGGTACCGGTTGGGCGAAATCCGTTCGCCAACTTGTCTCCCAGTGCTGTCGCTGGCTACGGTCCCGCTGGAAGTGGACCACGGGTGTGCGCGCGCACGTGGCGGACATCTGGCTGAGGAGGGCGGGAGGTCGGCGTGCCCCTACTTCGCCGAGCAAGGGCGGTAGCCGTGTGCACCGCCCTGCTGGCGACGGGCTGGCTGGCCGTTCCGCAACCTGCTGTCGCCGATGTACAACCCGCCGCGCTGCCCGGATGTTCCCAGGCCGGGCCCACATTGCGGTACCTGGTGGTGTTCGACGAGGGCACTCCGCCGCAGTCCGCGACCAGCCAGATCGCGGCGGCCTGTGGGGCCACCGCCGTCTACTACCCGGAGATCGCGGTGGCGGTCGCGACCTCGCCGGACCCGTCCTTCGTGCGCCGGATCGGACCGAACCGCGCCTACAGCGCCGCGGCCGAGGCGTACGACGTCGACGGCGGGCCGGGGACCACCAAGAAACCGGACGAGACCACCGGTCATGACGCCGCCGTGACCACCACGCCGTCGACCGTGCCCACCGCGAACCGCACCGACGACCAGTGGGACATGACGATGATCAAGGCCGACGAGGCCCACAAGATCACCGACGGATCGTCGCGGGTGCTCGTCGGGGTGTTGGACTCCGGCATCGACCCCAATCATCCCGACCTGGCCGGCTCGCTGGACACGGCCGATTCGGCGGGCTGCGTGACAGGCGTGCCGGACACCAACGAATCGGCCTGGGAACCCACCACGTCGGCGCACGGCACACATGTCGCCGGCACCATCGCCGGCGCCGACAACGGCGAGGGCACCACGGGCGTGGCGCCCGGGGTGCGGGTGGCCTCGGTGAAGGTGGTCAACGACGACGGCTACATCTACCCGGAGGCCGCGGTCTGCGGCTTCATGTGGGCGGCCGCGCGGGGCATGACCGTCACGAACAACAGCTACTTCATCGACCCGTGGGCGTTCACCTGCGGCAATATCGTCGGCCAGAACGTGATCTACGAGGCAGTCAAGCGAGCCGTCGACTACGCGGCCGGGCATGGCGTGCTGAACGTCGCGGCGGCCGGCAACCAGGCGGTGGACCTGACCGACCCGGGGACCGACAACGGCAGCCCGGACAACGTCAACCAGACCGCCCAGAAACAGCGCTCGATCAATGAGGACTGCGCCGAACTGCCCGCCGGCATCCCGGGCGTCATCACGGTGTCCTCGGTCGGCGCGAACGACGTCAAGGCCGGTTACAGCTCGTACGGGCTCGGCGCGATCGACATCAGCGCGCCCGGCGGGGACCAGCGTCAACGGGCCGTCGACGGCCAGAGCTGCGTGTTGTCCACCGTGCCGGACGGTTACGCCGGCTCCTGCGGCACGTCGATGGCGGCGCCGCACGTCGCGGGCGTGCTGGCGCTGCTGGCCTCCACGCATCCGAAGGACAGCCCGAAGCAGCTCACCCAACTGCTGTACGGCGAGGCGGAACCGGTGCCCTGTCCGGCGGACTACGACCTCAACGGCACCGGTGTGCAGGACGCCTACTGCACCGGCGACTCCGGTTTCAACAGCTTCTACGGGCACGGCCTGGTCGACGCCCTCGCGGCGGTCACCCAGGGCGTCAACGGCGCGTCCGCGAACCTGGCGTCCTCGGCCGGCAACGGCTCGACAGGCTCGGACAGCGGTTCTGGCAACGGAATCACGACCGATGACACCAACCAGAGTGCCACCAAGCCGGTGTCCAATCCGGACCCGGTGATGAGTGTGCTGGCGCCGCCAGCGACCGCGCAGCCGCTGAACCCGTTGGGCCTCTGGTAAACCCCGGCTAGACCGGCATGATCGGCAGAAGTTTCCGCCCGGTCGGACCGATTTCGACGTCGGTGCCCATGGTCGGGCACACCCCGCAGTCGTAGCAGGGCGTCCAGCGGCAGTCGTCCTGGACGCGCTCGTCCAGCGCGTCCTGCCAGTCCTGCCAGAGCCAGCCCTTGTCCAAACCGGAATCCAGGTGGTCCCAGGGCAGAATCTCGTCGGCCTCGCGTTCCCGGGTGGTGAACCAGGAAAGGCTGATGCCCAGCGGTTCCAGCTCCTTCACGCAGGCGGCCAGCCAGCGCTGGTAGGAGAAATGTTCGTGCCAGCCGTCGAAACGGCCGCCGTCCAGCCACACCCGCTCGATCACCCGGCCGACTCGCCGGTCGCCCCGCGACAGCAGGCCCTCGATCAGCGAGGGTTCGCCGTCGGCGTACCGCATTCCGATGCTGCGGCCCATGCTCCGGTCCGCTTTCACCGCCGCGCGGAGTTTCCGTAGCCGTTCGTCCACAATGGCTGGATCACACTGCGCCGCCCACTGGAACGGGGTGTGTGGCTTGGGAACGAACGCGCCGATGGAGATCGTGCACCGGACGTCCCGCCGGCCGGTAGCCTCCCGACCGGACCGGATCACCCGCTGCGCCATGTCCGCGATCCGCAGCACGTCCTCGTCGGTCTCGGTGGGCAGCCCACACATGAAGTACAGCTTGACCTGCCGCCAGCCGCTGGCGTAGGCGGTGCTGACCGTGCGGATGAGGTCCTCTTCGGACACCATCTTGTTGATGACCCGGCGGATGCGTTCGCTGCCGCCCTCCGGCGCGAAGGTCAGGCCGGATCGCCTTCCGTTGCGGGACAACTCGTTCGCCAGATCGACGTTGAAGGCGTCGACCCGGGTCGACGGCAGGCTCAGGCCGGTGTTGGTGCCCTCGTACCGCTGGGCCAGTCCGTGCACGATCTCACCGATCTCGGAATGGTCGGCGCTGGACAACGACAGCAGGCCAACTTCGTCGAAACCGGTCCTCTGGAGTCCGTTGTGGACCATCTCGCCGATGACGTCGACGGACCGCTCGCGCACCGGGCGGGTGATCATGCCGGCCTGGCAGAACCGGCAGCCACGGGTGCAGCCGCGGAAGATCTCCACGCTCATCCGCTCGTGCACGCTCTCGGCCAGCGGCACCAGCGGCCGCTTCGGGTACGGCCACGAGTCGAGATCCATCGTGGTGCGCTTGCCGACCCGCTCGGGCGCGCGGTCGATGGTCGGCTCGACCGAGTCGATCCGGCCGTCCGGCGCGTAGCGGACCCGGTAGAACCGCGGCACGTACACGCTGCCGGTCGCGGCCAGCCTGGCCAGCACCTCCTCCCGGCCACCGGGGCGCCCGGCACGCTTCCACGCACGGACGATCTGGGTGATCTCGCCGACGGCCTCCTCGCCGTCGCCGAGCACGGCCGCGTCGAGGAAGTCGGCGATCGGCTCCGGGTTGAACGCGGCATGGCCGCCGGCCAGCACGATGGGAGCGTCGTCGGCTCGGTCCACGGCGTGCAGCGGGATGCCGGCCAGGTCGAGCGCGGTGAGCATGTTCGTGTAGCCCAGCTCGGTGGACAGGCTCACGCCGAGCATGTCGAACGCGCCGACCGGCCGATGCGTCTCGACGGTGAACTGAGGCACGCCATGCTCGCGCATCAGCGCCTCAAGGTCCGGCCAGACCGCGTAACTGCGCTCGGCCAGCACGCCGGGCATCTCGTTGAGGATCTCGTAGAGGATCATCAGGCCCTGGTTGGGCAGGCCCACCTCGTACGCGTCCGGGTACATCAGGCACCAGCGGACGTCCGCGCCGTCCCAGTCGCGCACGGTGGCGTTCAGCTCACCACCGACGTACTGCACTGGCTTGGACACCAGCGGCAGCAACGGCTCCAACCTGGGAAAGACCGACTCGACAGACACGGCTTCCAGGGTAGCGACCGGTGCCCCGGCGGCTGTGGGTCAGATGGTTGGTCGCTGGCGTGGGTCTTGGACTCGCCTGGACGACGGCTGTGGTGTAACCTTGACCTTGGTCGACGCCGAGGGCGTCGGCAAGTGAGGGCCGGTGCTACCGGGGGCAGACCCGGACCCGGCCCTTGGCGTATCTGGGGGCAGTTTCCGTAAGCTCTCCACGGTCACAGCGCCCGCACCGCGCTGTGACCGTGGAGAGCAGGCGTCAGAGGTTCGGGAACCAGAGCTTGATCTCACGCGCGGCCGACTCGGGCGAGTCGGAGCCATGCACGATGTTGTACTGGGTCTCCAGGCCGAAGTCGCCACGCAGCGAGCCCGGGGCTGCCTTCTCCACCGGGTCGGTGCCACCGGCGATCTGCCGCCATGCGGCGATCGCCCGCGGGCCCTCGACCACCGCGGCCACGACCGGGCCGGAGGTGATGAAGTCCAGCAGGTCGCCGTAGAAGCTCCGCTCGGCGTGCTCGGCGTAGTGCTCCTCGGCGAGCGACCGCTCGACCTGGCGCAGCTCCAGCGCGACCAGCTTGAGGCCCTTACGCTCGATGCGGGAGATCACCTCGCCGACCAGGCCACGGCCGACGCCGTCCGGCTTGACCAGCACCAGGGTGCGCTCGCTCACGGGACTGTCCACTCCTTCTACCGAATAACCAGCCAGGACCAGCTCTGTTCAGACAACGTGTCGAGCGTAGCGGGTCGGTCGGACCGGTCGCCGGCCGGTCAGCCGCCGGCCGCCACCACGCAGGCGTACTTGCCGGAGGTTGGCGACTGGTACGACCAGACGTCCACGTCGGGCACGTCCTGGCAGGCCGAATCGCTGTCGCCAGCCGCTTCGACCGACTGGACCCTCACCACATACGCGCCGCCGCCGCAGTCCGTCCGCCGCACCACCTGGGTGTTGGCGCCGTCGCTCTGGTCGTCGTAGACGAAGCACTGCCCGGCCGGCACCGCCAGGGAGACGCAGTAGTAGGCGTCGGCGGCCTGGTCACCGATGACATCGCCGTTGTAGTTCGCGTCATCGGGGCAGTCGGAGGTGGGCGAGATGACGCTGTTGATCACGAATACGGCCTGGTCGCTGTCGCAGGCGACCGGACTGAGACTGACGTTGCCGACGGTGCCCTTCTCGTAGAAGCAGGTACCCACCGTCCACGCCGTCGAGCCGCTCGGGCTGGCTGTGTCGGTCGGCGCGGTCGCACTCGCACTGCCGAAGCCGCCCGCGGATGTGCCGGGGAACTGGGTGGGCAGGGTGCCCGAGGCGGTCGGAGTGGTCGTGGGCGTCGTGACGACGTGGCCGCCGGACGGCCTGCCATTCGAACCGAGCCAGATGGTGACGCCCGCCGCGCCGCCACCAACCAGCACCATGGCGGCGATGACCGCCGCGATGAACGGCCCCTTGCGCCGCGGTGGCGGCATGACCGGGTAGCCGCCACCGGTCGGCGCCCGGTAGACGTTGACATCGGGGTCGTTGGTCGGCTGGAAGTAGTTGCTGCCGCCCTGCCCGGCCGAATAGTCGGCCCAACCGGGTTGCGCCGAGTACCCGGGCTGATTCGGATGGCCGGATTGGGTCGGATAACCGGGCTGCTGGCCAGGCTGCCAGAAACCGCCCTGGTCGCCCCAGTGGTTCGGCGGATAGTCGCCGTGGGATGGCGTGCTCGGTGGCTGGCTCGGTGGCTGAGTCATCGTGCGATACCCCAGTCTCAAGAATGTTCGGGAGGCTAACTTTGCCCGTTCGACCGTTGGCTCGGCAAGGTTCCGGCCGCCATTCGTCTGGCCACGTCATGCCGCAGCCACAACAGGTATCCCCACACGACCGCGAACAGTAGCCCGATCACGCCAATCGGAACGGCCAGCGCCACGCAGCCGATCAACGCCAACTGGGACGCGACAACGATCACGATGCTCCACCCGAACCGGAGCAGAGCGCAGGTCAGCAACAGCACGACGGCGACGACGCCGACCACGATGCCCAGCGTTGTGCCCAACCCGCCGTAGAGGTTGTCGACGACCAGCAGGCCCAACGCGACCACGATGGCCTCCAGCACCAGCGTGCCGGCCATCACGCCCCGGAACCCCTTGAGCGGGTTGGGCGGCGGGGTGTCGGGATCAGACGCGCCGGGGTCGGGCGTGTCGGGCTCGGGCTTGTCAGGCCCGGTTCCGGAGGTCATGCCGGCTCCTTGCCGAACAGCGAGCGCGCGGCGCCGGCCGTCACCACCGATCCGGTCACCACGACACCGACCCCGACCGGGCGTTCGCCGGGCTGACCGGCGTTCTCCGCGCTGTCCTCGGCCAGCCCGACCGCGGTCTCGATGGCATCCGCCAGCCGAGGCTCCACCACGATCCGGTCCGCACCGAACACCTCACGCGCGATGGCGGCCAGGTCGTCGACGGACATCGCTCTGGGTGAGCCGTTCTCGGTCAGCACCACCTCTTTGAGCACGGGCTCCAGTTCCTTGAGGATGCCCCGAACGTCCTTGTCGGCCAACACCGCGATCACGCCGATCAGCGCGTGGAAATCGAAATCCTCGCGCAGTGCGGCGGCCAGTGCCCGGGCGCCGTGCGGGTTGTGCGCCGCGTCCAGCAGCACGGTGGGCGCGGACCGCACCGGCTCCAGCCGGCCGGGACTGGTCACCGAGGCGAACGCGGTGCGCACGGCGTCGATGTTCAGTGGTGACCGCGCGCCCGCGCCGAGGAATGCCTCGGCTGCGGCCAGCGCGGTGACGGCGTTGGCCGCCTGGTGCGCGCCGTGCAGCGGCAGGAAGATCTCGTCGTAGACACCGCCGAGGCCCTGCAGCTTCAGCATCTGGCCGCCGACCGCGATCAGCCGCTCCAGCACACCGAATTCCTGGCCGGCCCGGGCCACCGTGACATCGACGTCGACGCAGTGGTGCAACAGTTCCGCGGTGACCTCCGGCTGCTGTGGGCCGAGCACGGCGATCGAGCCGGGCTTGATGATGCCGGCCTTCTCCCGCGCGATGCCGAGCAGGTCGGAACCCAGGTACTTGACGTGGTCAATGCCGATCGGGGTGATCACCGCGACCTTGCCGTCCGCGACATTGGTGGCGTCCCAGGTGCCGCCCAGGCCAACCTCGATGATGCCCGCGTCCACCGGCGCGTCCGCGAACGCCGCGAACGCCATGCCCGTCTGGATCTCGAACGCGCTCATCTTCACCGCCGAGCCGGCGTCCACCATGGACACATACGGCTCGATCTCGCGGAAGATCTCGACGAACCGCCGAGGGCTGATCGGCGCACCGTCGATGTTGATCCGTTCGGTCGGCGACTGCAGATGCGGGCTGGTGTACCGGCCGGTGCGCAGGTCATGCGCGGCCACCAGGGCGTCGATCATCCGCGCGGTGGACGTCTTCCCGTTCGTGCCGGTGATGTGCACGATCGGGTAGGCATGCTGGGGCTCGCCGAGCAGATCACACAGCGCGGCGATCCTGTCCAGCGTGGGATCGATCTTCGACTCCGGCCACCGCCGGTTCAACTCCGCCTCGACGGCCCGGAGGTCGTCAAGGACGGCGGACTCGGCTCCTGGCACCGTCCGCACGGTCCTTTCTTCTGTTGGCCTTTCCCTTTTTCGGCCCTGGATCAGGCCCTGCCTCAGCCCGCCGGCAGCGCGGCGAGCTGGGCGTTGAGCCGGGTGATCTCGGCGGTGGCGGCGTCCCGGCGCTGCCGGATCTTCGCCACCACATCCTCGGGCGCGCGGGACAGAAAGTTCGGATTCGCGAGCTTCGATTCGCACTGCGTCCGTTCCTTCTCCGCCCCGGCCAGATCCTTGGCCAAACGCTTGCGCTCGGCGGCCACGTCGATCGCGCCGGACAGGTCCAGCTTCACGACGATCTTGCCGGTGGCCAGGCTGGCATCCAGCGACGCGCTCGCGGTGAACGAGTCGTCGGACTCGTCCAACCGCGCCAGCGACCGGATCGCCTTCTCGTGTGCCTGCAGGCCGGCATGCCCGGTACCGGACAGCTTCGCGGGCACCCGCTGGCCCGGCCGCAGGCCCTGCTCCGAGCGGAACCGGCGGATCTCGGTGACCAGCTTGCGCACCGACTCGATCCGGGTGGCCGCCTGTTCGTCGGCGGTCCCGCCGGTCGGCTTCGGCCAGTCCGCGATCACCACCGACTCACCGCCGGTCAGCGCGGTCCACAGGGTCTCGGTGATGAACGGCGTGATCGGGTGCAGCAGCCGCAGCACGATGTCCAGCGTGGTTCCCAGCACCGCGCGGGTGGCATCCGCGCGGGCACCACCCTCCGCGATCTGCACCTTGGCCAGTTCCAGGTACCAGTCGCAGAACTCGTCCCACACGAAGTGATACAGCGACTCGGACAGCTTGGCGAACTGGAAGTCCTCGAACAGCTGGTCCACTTCGGACACCAGAGCGTCGGTGCGGTCCAGGATCCAGCGGTCCGCGTCGGTCAGCTCGTCACGCGGCGGCACCGGCACGGCCGTCGTCGCGCCGTTGGTCAGCGCGAACCGGGTGGCGTTCCACAGCTTCGTGCAGAAGTTGCGGGAGCCGGCCGCCCATTCCTCGGCCAGCGCCATGTCCGTGCCCGGGTTCGCCGAGCGGGCCAGCGTGAACCGCAGCGCGTCAGCGCCATAGCGGTCCAGCCAGTCCAGCGGGTCGATCACGTTGCCGCGCGACTTCGACATTTTCTTGCCGTGCGCGTCCCGGATCAGGCCGTGCAGGTAGACGTGGTCGAACGGCTGCACATCGTCCATCGCGTACAGGCCGAACATCATCATCCGGGCGACCCAGAAGAACAGGATGTCGTAGCCGGTGGACAGCACCGAGGTCGGATAGAACTTCGCGAGATCCGCCGTCTGGTCCGGCCAGCCGAGCGTGGAGAACGGCCACAGACCGGACGAGAACCAGGTGTCCAGCACGTCCTCTTCCTGGTGCCAGCCATCCTCCGCCGACGGCGGCCGCTCGTCCGGGCCGACACAACGGATCTCGTCATCCGGGCCGTACCAGACCGGGATGCGGTGGCCCCACCACAACTGCCGCGAGATGCACCAGTCGTGCAGGTTGTCCACCCAGTCGAAGTACCGCTTGGACAGGTCGGCCGGGTGGATCTCGGTGCGGCCGTCGCGGACGGCGTCGCCGGCCGCCCGGGCCAGCGGCTCGACCTTCACGAACCACTGCAGCGACAGGCGCGGCTCGACCACCGTGTCACAGCGCGAGCAGTGCCCCACCGAGTGCAGGTAGGGGCGCTTCTCCTCGACGATCCGGCCGAGTTCGCGCAGCGCGGCCACCACGGCCGGGCGCGCCTCGAACCGGTCCAGACCCTCGAACGGACCGGGCGCGGTGACGACCGCGCGTTCGTCCAGGACGGATATCGCCGGCAGGTTGTGTCGCTGGCCGATCTCGAAGTCGTTGGGGTCGTGGGCGGGCGTCACCTTGACCGCGCCGGTACCGAACGTCGGGTCGACATGCTCGTCGGCCACGATCGGGATCTTGCGGCTGGTCAGCGGCAGCTCGACCTCGGTGCCGACGAGATGCCTGTACCGGTCGTCGTCCGGGTGCACGGCCACGGCCGTGTCACCGAGCATCGTCTCGGCACGGGTGGTCGCGACCACGATCGAGTTCTCGCCGTCGCCGTAGCGGATCGACACGAGTTCGCCCTCGTCGTCGGAGTGCTCGACCTCGATGTCGGACAGCGCGGTGTGGCAGCGCGGACACCAGTTGATGATCCGCTCGGCGCGGTAGATCAGGCCGTCGTCGAACAGCTTCTTGAACATGGTCTGCACGGCGCGGGACAGGCCCTCGTCCATGGTGAAGCGCTCGCGCGTCCAGTCCACGCCGTCACCGAGGCGGCGCATCTGGTCGAGGATCTTGCCGCCGTATTCGGCCTTCCACCGCCACACCCGCTCGACGAACGCCGTGCGGCCCAGGTCGAACCGGGACAGCCCGTCGCGCGCCAGCTCCCGCTCCACCACGTTCTGAGTGGCGATGCCGGCGTGGTCCATGCCGGGCAGCCACAGGGTGGCGTAGCCCTGCATGCGCCGGCGACGGGTGAGGGCGTCCATCAGCGTGTGGTTGAGCGCGTGGCCCATGTGCAGGCTGCCGGTGACGTTCGGCGGCGGCAGCACGATGGTGTACGAGGGAGCGTCGGAGGCCGCGTCCGCGGTGAAGTAGCCCGCGTCCACCCACCGCTTGTACAGCGCGCCCTCTACCTCGCCCGGGTTCCAGGCCGGCGGGAGGTCAGGGACGCGCTGAGGTGTTGCGATGGGTTTGGTCACCACTCAAGTCTACGAATGAGACACACGGCACTTCACCGGGATTGTCGCTAACGGCCGCACGCCCCCGGCCGATGGAAGATCCGGTTGGCGTCATTGTGATATTGATGTCGGGGGCGATGGCATGCCTGGCACGGGCCGGGACCCGTTCAGCGACGGCGGATTATTCGAGAACCACCCGGAGCTCGCGGATCGACGCTGGCAGCGCAGGACCGAAAAACTGAACCGCAAGCTGGCCAAGCGCGCCGAGCAGGCATCCCAGAATGAACAGCAGCAGGGCTGGCGGACCTGGGAGCCAGCTCCCCCGCCCCGGCCCCGCCGGAGATTCCGGGCGGCGTGGGGGTGGTCGATCGGCCTCACGGTGCTGATCCTGGGCGGGACCTTCCTCTGGGGCCGGTTCGGTGACCACGGCGGTTCGGCGACGGCCGGCGGGGTGGTGCCGCTGTCGGCCAGCCAGCCCACCAACACGGTGACCACCGAGCAGAAAGACGCCCAGCTCGACCTCAACCAGCCGTTTGCCGGCACACCGGCCGCGGGCTGGGGTGACGGCGCGAACGGCATTGTCCTGCCGGCCCCCGTTGCCGTGGGGAAGTGGAGCGCTGCCCAGGTGGGCGCGGCCGAGCAGCAGGTGAAGCAGGTGCTGATCGCCGGCAACCTGGACAACCGGATGCTGGTCAACCACGACCCGAGCGCCTATCTCGCATTGCTCGCACCGAACGACCGGTCTCGGGAACAGCAGTACCTGAACGATCCGTCGAACCGCGACTCCGCGGTTGTGACCCAACTGGCCGCTGGCTTCCACCTGCTGCCCGCAGCGATCAAGGTCAACGGCTCCATGTCGGCGGCCACCGACCAGCAGGGCAACATCCTGATCCATACCAACTACGTCCTGGCCTATCCGTTCTCGCCCGCGAACCCGGCCGAGATCCATCGATCGGCGCAGATCGTCGCCATCCACCATCTCCAGGACGACTTCAGAATCGTCCAGGGCAGCAGCTATCGGACGGCAGACCGCGGCCTCTGGGTAATGCAGACGCAGAGCTACACCTCCCAGATGGACTGCCAGGCCGCGGACCAGGGCTACCTGGGCCCGGCGTACGCCGACGAACGGCTGGGTGCCGGGTTGGACACCGAGACGCCGGACGCCCTGTTCGACCCGAGTCACCCCATCGACATCCCAGACACCTGCCAGCACTGAATCCCACCCGTGCCGCGCGATGAGATGTGGGGCACTTCGTTGGGGTCGGCAGTAACGCGGGCCGCCAGCCGATCGATCGAGAGTCAGATTGGCACTGTTGATGTTGGGGGTGCGGCATGGCCGGCACGGATGAGCAGCCTCCGAGCTACCAGGAGATGCAGCGGCGCTGGGCCGCCGTCCAGGGCAGGAAGTTCCACCGCAAGTTCCCCACCGCCGCCATCGCGCCGGTCATTGTCGTGGTGCTGCTGCTCGGTGTTGCCGGCTACTGGTGGTGGTCCAGCAGCCACGGCGGCACCGCGACGGCCGGCGGATCCGTGCCGCTGCCATCCAGCCGTGTTACTGACACGATGACCGTCGAGCAGAAGGACATCGCGCTCGACCTGAACCAGCCCTTCGCCGACACGGCCGCCGCCGGCTGGGCGGACGGCGCGAACGGGATTGTGCTACCGGCGCCGGCCGCTGTGGGCAAGTGGACCGCCGCCCAGGTGACCGACGCCGAGAACCAGGTCAAGCAGGAGCTCGTCGCGGCCAACCTGGACAACCGGATGCTGGTCAACCATGACCCGAGTGGCTACCTCGCATTGCTGGCACCCGACGCCAGGACCTACGAGCAGCGGCTACTGAATGACCCGTCGTACCGCGACGCCAACAGGGTGACCCAACTGGCGCCCGGCTTCCACCTTCTGCCAGCGCCCATCAAGGTCAACGGATCCATGTCCGCGGCCACCAACAAGGATGGCCAGATCCTCATCCACACCAACTACGTTTTCGCGTACCCCTTCGCACCCGCCAAGCCGGCGACGATCCGTGACTCCTGGGAGATCGTGGCGATCCACCACATCCAGGACGATTTCGTGGTCAGGCAGAGCGGCATCTCGCGTCAGGAGGACCGGGGCGTATGGCCGGACGAGAGCCAGAGTTACTTCGCCCAGATGGACTGCAAGTCACTCGACCAGGGTTATCTGGCGCCGGCCTACCTCGACGAACAGCTGAGTACCGGGGACGACGACACAGAGGACCCCGACACGTACTTCGACCCCAGTCATCCAATGGCAATTTCGCACGGCTGCCAGAGCTGAGCCCGCACGAGCAGGACGGACCGGCAACCGGGTCAGGCGGACTTTTCGCGGCGGTGGGCTCGGGCGGCCGACCGGGGCACGATCGTCGGGTTGACGTTGTTCCGGACGGTCTGCTGGGTGATGACGACCCGGGCTACGTCGGTGCGGCTCGGGATGTCGTACATCACCGGCTGTAGCACTTCCTCCATGATCGCCCGCAGGCCACGGGCGCCGGTGCCACGGAGGATGGCCTGGTCGGCGATGGCCGCCAGGGCCGTCTCGGTGAACTCCAGCTCGACGCCGTCCATCGCGAACAGCCGCTCGTACTGCTTGACCAGCGCGTTGCGGGGTTCGGTGAGGATACGGACCAGCGAGTCCTTGTCCAAGTTGGTGACGTTCGCCACAACAGGCAACCGGCCGATGAACTCCGGGATCAGACCGAACTTGATCAGGTCCTCGGGCATCGTGTCGCCGAAGAAGTCGGCGGTGTCGATGTCGGCCTTGGAGCGGATCTCCGCGCCGAAGCCCAGGCCGCGCTTGCCGACCCGCTCCTGGATGATCTTCTCCAGCCCTGCGAACGCGCCGGCCACGATGAACAGCACGTTCGTCGTGTCGATCTGGATGAACTCCTGGTGCGGGTGCTTGCGGCCGCCCTGCGGCGGCACGCTCGCGGTGGTGCCCTCCAGGATCTTCAGCAGCGCCTGCTGCACGCCCTCACCGGACACGTCACGGGTGATCGAGGGGTTCTCGCTCTTCCGGGCGATCTTGTCGACCTCGTCGATGTAGATGATGCCGGTCTCGGCGCGCTTGACGTCGTAGTCGGCCGCCTGGATGAGCTTGAGCAGGATGTTCTCGACATCCTCGCCCACGTAGCCGGCCTCGGTCAGCGCGGTGGCGTCGGCGATCGCGAACGGCACGTTGAGCATTCGGGCCAGCGTCTGCGCCAGGTACGTCTTGCCGCAGCCGGTGGGGCCGAGCAGCAGGATGTTCGACTTGGCCAGCTCGACCGGCTCGTCACCACGTGAATCGCGGGTCCGCTCGCCGGACTGGATCCGCTTGTAGTGGTTGTAGACCGCTACCGCGAGGGTCCGCTTGGCATCATCCTGACCGATCACGTACTGGTCGAGGAACTCGTGGATCTCCGCCGGCTTGGGGAGTTCGTCGAGCTTGACGTCGCCGGCCTCGGCCAGCTCCTCCTCGATGATCTCGTTGCAGAGGTCGATGCACTCATCGCAGATGTACACGCCGGGACCGGCGATGAGCTTCTTGACCTGTTTCTGGCTCTTTCCGCAGAAAGAGCACTTCAACAGGTCCCCGCCGTCCCCGATTCGTGCCATGGCCGCTGACCTCTGTCCCATCCGGTGCGCCGGGCAACAGGCCCGGCGTCCCTTCGACCCACCTTCGGATGCTAGACCCGACGCTTTAGAACGGTACCCGTCTTACCCCGGCAAGCGGGAGCACCAAAACCCTCGTGTCAGGCCTCGTGTCGGCGCTGTTCGTCACCCTTTCGTGGACAGCTTGCGGTACGGCAACACCTGGTCAACAATGCCGTACTCCTTGGCCTCGTCCGCGGTGAGAATCTTGTCTCGTTCGATGTCCTTGCGGACCTCATCCTCGGTCTTGCCACTGTGCTTGGCCAGCGTCTGTTCCAGCAGGCGGCGCATCCGCTGGATCTCGTTCGCCTGGATCTCCAGGTCGGACACCTGGCCGTAGACGCCCTCGGTGGCCGGCTGGTGGATCAGGATGCGGGCGTTCGGCAGCGCGAACCGCTTACCCAGCGTGCCCGCCGCGAGAATCACGGCGGCGGCCGACGCGGCCTGGCCGAGGCAGTACGTCTGGATGTCGGGCCGGACGAACTGCATGGTGTCGTAGATGGCCATCAGCGAGGTGAACGAGCCACCCGGCGAGTTGATGTACATCAGGATGTCGCGGTCCGGATCCTCGGCCTCCAGCACCAGCAACTGCGACATGATGTCGTTCGCGGAGGCATCGTCGATCTGCACGCCGCAGAAGATGATGCGTTCCTCGAACAGCTTGTTGTACGGGTTGGAGACCTTCTGCCCGTAGCTGGTGCGCTCGATGAACTCCGGAATGATGTATCGGGACTGGGGAAGATGAAGCTCGCTCACGATTCGCTCCTCGTGCTCAGGTATCGGGCGTTCAGCTTCGGCGCGAGCCGTCGTGGCCGTTGGGCGAGCTGACCCGGCTGATGACATGGTCGACGAAGCCGTAGTCCAGCGCTTCCTCGGCGGTGAACCAGCGGTCCCGGTCGGAGTCCTCGGTGATCCGTTCGATCGTCTGGCCGGTCTGCTCGGAAATCAGCCGGGCCATCTCATGCTTCCACTTGTTGTAGACCTCGGCCTGGATCGCGATGTCCGAAGCGGTACCACCGACACCGGCGGACGGCTGGTGCATCATGATCCGCGCGTGCGGCAGGGCGTACCGCTTGCCCGGCGCACCGGACGACAGCAGGAACTGCCCCATCGACGCCGCGAGGCCCATCGCGTAGGTCGACACGTCCGGCTCGATGAGCTGCATGGTGTCGTAGATGGCCATCCCGGCGGTCACCGAACCACCCGGCGAGTTGATGTAGAGAGTGATGTCCTTGTC
>DASVLX010000121.1:0-4823 GCA_036384655.1 Pseudonocardiaceae bacterium | reverse complement strand
CGTGGCGAACGCGCTGCGTGCGCTGCCCACCCTCGGCCTGCTGACCCTGGTGGTGCTGGTGATCGGCATCGGCCTGGTGCCGCCGCTGGCCGCGCTGATCGTGCTGGCCATCCCACCGATCATGGCAGGCACCTACTCGGGCATCCAGGCGGTGGACCCGGAGATGGTAGACGCCGCGCGTGGCCTGGGCATGCGGGAACACCAGGTGTTGCTGGGTTCAAGCCGCTGGATGCGAGCGGGCCGGTGACGATCGCCGCGCTCAAGGACGGTTCCGTTGAGGCCGCGGACATTTTCACGACGGACAGTTCGATCGCGGCCGACCACTTCGTGGTGCTGGCCGATCCGAAGAACAACTTCGCCGCGCAGAACGTGGTTCCGCTGATCAACGCCGGCAAGGTCACCCCCACGATCAGGGACACGCTCAACGCCATCTCGGCGAAGCTGGACACCGCGACACTGGCCCAACTCGACGCCACGGCGGCCGGCCCGAGCAAGCCGGATCTGTCCACAGTGGCCACGAACTGGCTGAAGCAGGTCGGCCTGATCTCAGGATGAGGTCTGCTCGCTCTCGTTCACGGCTGGTCTTCTCCGCGCAGCTCATGCAGCATCGCGTACATCTCGGCCGCCATCTCCCGATGCTCCTGCGCGAACTGCTCGGAGAAAATCCGCGCCTCCGGCGCGGTGAAGTCGATCTCGGGGCTGGCCTCCCGCGCCCTCCTCCCGCCGATCGAGATCCACTCGGCCATCAGGGCCATGCTGTCCGCCAGCGACTCGAAGTCGTCGATCGCCTCGTACACGGCGAGCAAGTCCTTGTTGTCGGGTTCATGGGGATCGAACGATGACATGACCTGTGCCTTTCGGGTTATCGGGTGACCGACGCGATGGTGGCGGCGATCTGGCCGCCGAGCTGGCGGCAAGCCGCTCTCGCCAGCGGCGTTTACAGTCGGTCTTGTCCCAGCACCTGATGCTGTGCCGCATACAGTTGGGCCGCCATGTCGCGATGCTCCCGCGCGATGTGCTCGGTAAGAGCCAGGGCCTCCTCCATCCTGGGGTCGACCTCAGGGCCAGCATCCCGGACCCTGCTCGCGCCCATCAAGAGCCACTCGGCCATGAGGGCCATGCTGTCCGCCAGGGACTCACAGGCTTCCGCCACCTCGTACACGGAGCGAAAGCCTTTGTTGTTCTCGGAATCACCGCGATCGAGCATCGACATGACCTGTGCCTTTCGGGTTATCGGGTGACCGACGCGATGGTGGCGGCGATGTGGCCGCCGAGCTGGCGGTTGTCGGCGGCGCGGTAGACGTCCCAGATCGCACCGTCGGACTGCCGCTGGGTGTAAGTGAGATAGCGGCCGTCCCGAGTGTCGACCCAGCCGACATTCACGGTCGCCTGCTTATCGCCGATCACCTCAAGGGTGCCCGCCCGCTGCCTGGGCAGACAGAGGACGCGCCGGGCGGCTTCCTTGTCACGGCCGGCCGGGTTACTGGGCACTCCGCGTTCCATGATCGAGCCGCCGAACCCTGCCTCGTCGTCATCGCGCGATCGGGCCTGGGGTGCTTCGCGGGACACGGACAACTGCCGGAAGTGCGGCAGCGGCGGCGCGTCGGGCACCAGCGACATCAGCATGCTCACCAGATCGCTGAGATGACCCAACCGGCAGAGCACCACATCACCGCGCTGGGTGGCCAGCACCGCCAGGCGCGGAGTGCCGCCCGCCCGCGCCAGCGTGACACTCTGGCCGGCAGCGGCGGCGAACATGAGCGACACCGCGACTTGCGGGCGTGCCAGTGCGACCAGCGCGGCCTCGACGTCCGGGTCGAGCCGGCCATTTCGGGCCAGTCCGTGCTGGTACAGATCCCGCCACACGGCATTGCCGATGGACCGCGTTTCCTCCATCGACTTCGCCAGCGCGGGAATCTTGAGCGGGAACTGACGCAGGTTCAGCCCCAACTGGCTGCCGAGAATGTCCAGGGCCGCCACCGAAAGGTTGAAGGTGCCGGGCATCAGCCGATCACCGGGGGTGCCGTCGGTGGGAGCGGGCCGATCCAGTCGCTCATGTTGTCGTCGTTGACCAGATACGACGGACTCTCGTGTTCCTCGTCATCCTCGCCGCGACCGCGTGCACCGCCCATGCCGCCGCCTGGCGTCCCGGCGCCGCCCGCCTTCGCCTCGGCCGCACCGGCCTTCATCGCCGCCTGCCGCGCGGCCTCACCACCGATCGACGCGCCACTACGCGCACCAGCACCCGTACCCGAGCCGTTGCCGGCCGAGCCGCCATAGGACCCGCCCGTGGAGCCGCCGTAGCCACGGCCCGGCGAGTAGGTGTCCTCACCGCCGAAACCGCCACCGCCGCCCATCGGTCCGGCCGGCATCATGCCGGCGGCAGCGGCATCCTGACCACTCTGCGGGCTCTGACCCGAATACGCCACCGGACCACCGGTATACCCGCCGTCATAGCCGGTGGTGGAAAGCCCACCGGCACCGGAGGTGGACGTCGTGCCACCGGACACCGGGCTCGGTCCGGGCGTCGCGACCGACGGTGCGTACCCACCGCCGGCCTGCGGAACATAACCACCGCCCGCGCTCCCACTGCCGGAGCCGTAGCCACCGCCATAACCGGAGCCGCCGGAGACGCCACCCCCACCGGAGACGGGAGTCGGATTCGGGGCCGGGGCCGGCGAACTCGACGGCGGTGCCGTGCTGAACGTCGGCATCGTCGACGTTCCTCGCAGCGTGTTCTCGTACTGCTGGGCCGCCTGCACCTGAGCGTTCTTGGCGTTGTTCGATGCCGTGTCCTGGGCTTTCGCGTCCTGATAGGTCGCCACTGGATTCAGGCCGTTCTTGACGAGATCCACGGCCACACTGGCCGGGTCCACTCCGGCGACCGGCTTCGGCAGTTTCCGGGCCTGCGTCAGGGCTTCGGACTGTGCCTCAACCTGCTTCTGGGCCGTGGTCGCGCCACCGGCCAACTGGCCGTGCCAGGCCACCAGGTTGGACAGCGCGCTCAGCGAACTGTCCGCCGCCGCGCCCGTCCAACCGGCCTGGGCCGTGCTGATGGCCTTCACGAGGTCGTCGGCGGTGTCCGTCAGGTCGTCGGACAGTGTCTTGTACACGTCCGCCTGCGACTGCACCGAACCAGGATCGGCGTTGTCCTGGAACATGTTGTACAGGTCATCCTGGCTGTAGCCGTTGAACTGCGTGTTCGGTAAGCCCGGGCCAGGCTGTGTCCCAGGGTTCGACGCGGCGCTGGCCATGGACGTGCGGGCCTGCCCCGCATGATCCTGCGCGGACCCCGAACCACTCGATGTCGACATGGCTCATTCCTCCCCATTCAGCCCGACAAACTCGGCAACTTCGGCGCGATATCCGCCGCCACCTGCTTCGCTATGGAACATGCCTTATCGCTTCCGCCCGCGACCGTGACGATGATCTGTGCCCGCGATCCGCTGGTCGCCTCGATCGCCAGGTCGCACCCGCCCACGGAACTCGGATCCTCCGCGATCTTGCCTGGTCGGCCGGCGATCGTGACATCCGTGACCGGATCACCCAGGCCGTTCAGTGAGGAATAGGTCGATGAAGCCAGCACGATGCCCATCGAGCCGAGCTGACTCTGTGTCCATTCGCAACTATTCTGTGTGGAGTCATTTTCCTGCACCGAACCAGTACCCATGAATCCCAGCGTCGCAAGCTGTGACTGGTCCAGCATGTCGCAGGACTTGACCGCCGTGTACCACGTGTCGCTTGCCGTGCTGGCTGATGTCGGTGTGGTGCCGGTGTTGCCGCCCGAACCACAAGCGGCCAGCACACCGGCCGCGGCGACCAGCACCGGAGCCACCGTGACTAGTTTCCATGAGAGCCTGGTCTTACTCACTCAGTTTCGCCAACCTTCCGGAACGAATCCGCCGTCTTGTCCGCAGTGTTCTGGTAGTTCTGCATCGCCTTGGTGAGAGCGTCGATCTGGTCCTGGTACACGCCGCCGAGCGCGTTGTAGGCCGTCACGAACTGCTCGCCGATCTTCTGATTCCACGCTGAGATGACCTTGGCTCCTGGCGTCGAGCCGAGCTGATAGTTTGTAGCGACCCTGACGACGTTGAATCTGTTGTTCCTCCACTTGTCTTGGGCGTTCTGCAGGGATTTGATCACGGCTTGGGTTGCGGTCGGGTCGAGCATGAAGTCGGGGGAGTTGGCGGCGGCCTTGAGGTTCTGGGCGGCCTGGGATTGTTGTTGTACCTGTTGGGCGAAGCTGGCGGCGTTGGCCGGATTGAGTACGTCGCCGGGCGTGGCCGGGGTCTGGTGGGGGGTCAGCCCCAGTCCCTGTGCGACGCCCTGCGCGCCGCCCTGGACGGCACCGTTGATCACACCGCTGACGATGTTCCCGCCGCTCGCAACGGCGTTCTCGGCACCGTGCACGGCACCGTTGATGGCGCCCTCGGTGCCATCAACGACCGCGTCGCCGGCCTTCTTGAGATCGTCGTACCAGCCCATGGGTCCCCTCCCGTGTGCCACCGTGTCGTGGTTGGTGGTGGCCCGCCCCAGCCAGACGCCACGGTGAGGTGAGCCGATCACGCACATTAGCGCGACCCGAGCCCCGTTCGGGTGCGTTTGAGCGAACCGCACACTACTGGCGGCATCGTGACGAGAATCGAGCTCGGGCACGCGGCCGGTTTCGGTCGCGGAAGCCACGTCGGTTGTCACCCACAACAAGTAACCTCGACGTCCACAGCACGGTGGCCGGCGAGGGGCCACCGGCAGCGGAGGGTCCCCCGGTTGATCGAGTTCCAGGCGGTGACCAAGCGCTACGGCGATCACGCGGTGGCGGTGAA
>DASVLX010000120.1:0-10939 GCA_036384655.1 Pseudonocardiaceae bacterium | reverse complement strand
TTCACCGCGACCACCGAGGAATCCAGGATCCGCAGCCACGGCACGATTCCGTTGGACCGGCCGTTCGTGCCACGGATCAGCGCGCCCCGGGACCGCACTCGTGACCAGGCGATCCCGATGCCACCGGCGAATTTGGACAGTCGCGCGACCTGGGCGTAGCGGGCGTAGATCGAGTCCAGCTCGTCGCGTGGCGAGTCCACCAGATAGCAGGACGACATCTGCATGTGCCGGGTACCGGAATTGAACAGCGTGGGGCTGGACGGCAGGTACGCCAGCGAGGACAGCAGGCGGTAGAAGCCGATGGCCTCCGCCGGGGTGCGGGACAGCCCGCAGGCCACCCGCAGCAGGAAGTACTGCGGTGTCTCCAGCACCAGCCGGGTGGTCGGGTGCCGCAGCAGGTAGCGGTCGTAGACGGTGCGCAGGCCGAAGTACTCGAACCGCCGGTCCGCGGACTCGTCGACCGCGAAGTCCAGCTTGCGGGCGTTGTCCTTGACGAACCTGGCGGTCTCGTCGCCGATCAGACCCTCGGCGTGGCCGAGCGCGATCGACTGGGAGAACGACGCGACACCCTGGTTGCGGACCTCCTTGTCGATGTACGCGGCCAGCAGCCGCCCGGCGAGCTGCGAGTACTGCGGTTCCTCGCCGATCAGCTCGGCCGCGGTCTGGATCGACAGCCGGTCCAGTTCGGCGGTGGTGGCGCCGTCGTAGAGGCCGCTGATCGTCTTGGTCGCGATCCGCAGCGGGTCGACGTCATCGAGATCGTCGGACCACCGGTCGACCGCGCGCACGATCTTGTTCACGTCCACCGGTTCGAGGTCGCCGTTGCGCTTGCGGACCCGCATCTGGCCCCGGCGCGCTGTTCCTGGCTCCGCCTCTGTGTCGGCAGCGCCGCCTGGACTGCCGGCGCTGCCGTCGCCCGTAGTGATCATCGTCATGCTCTCTCCTCGCGAGCGTTGTCGCGGGTGACGAGCCGACGGGTGACCACGAGCGCACGCGGCAGCCAGCCACGTCGCTTCTCTGGGCCGTCGGCCGTCCCTCGCGGCGTCGGACCACCACGCCCAGGGCGGGCGCGGTGCGCTGGCAGGTCTTCGGACTCGTGCGCGTGACCACGTCCGGAACGATGTTCCGGCCGTGGTCGTCCTACTTGGCCTCGCTTCCCAGGCCCACCGGGACGCTGATCAGGCGTCCAGGCCCAGTGCTGTCACCCGGTCCGCCCGAGTCGTCTCGGGCGGCCAGGCGGAGGCCGTTCGTTCGCAGTAACCGCTGCGGGGCAGTCCCGGCATCTCACCGGGTTCCCTGTTGCCTCGGCACCGTTGGTGGCGGTGTCGAACCAGCTGCACGGGACACCATATATGGGTCCCCTGACAGAGCTCGCCACCACATGTCGTGTCGGCGTGTCGGCTGAGTTACGATCACCGCGCAACCGGTTCGACCGCCCCGGCGCCGTCACCCAGTCGGGTGATGCGCCAGCGGCGGGAGACGAAGAGGGAATCCGGTGGAAGTCCGGAACTGCCCCGCAGCGGTAAGTGGGAACGATCGCCATTCGAGCCACACCTCGGTGGGTGTGGCGGGACAGCACTGAACCCATGCGACTCGGCCTGGCCGGGTCGGGTTTGGGAAGCGATGGCTACCAGGAACCCCGGTCCGAGTGATCGGGAATGCCCGCGAGTCCGAAGACCTGCCGTTGTCCGCGCTCGCGGCCGCGAGCGCGGTCCATTGTGGACTCGCGAAGGAGAGCCCATGAGTACCACCGACACGACCGGTTTTTCCACCGTCTACGGCTATCCCCGGCAGGGCGCGAAGCGGGAACTGAAGAAGGCGACCGAGGCCTACTGGGGCGGCACCATCGACGCCGCAACGCTGCTGGACACCGCCCGCCAGCTGCGACTGGCACGCCTGGCCGAACTGCGGGACGCCGGCATCGACGAGATCCCCAGCAACGACTTCTCCCTGTACGACCACGTGCTGGACACCACCGTGATGCTCGGCGCGATCCCGTCCCGGCACCGGGACGCCGTGCCCGACGCGAGCACACCCGGCGGCCACCTGGACCGCTACTTCGCCATGGCGCGCGGCACCGCCGAGGTCGCTCCGCTGGAGATGACGAAGTGGTTCGACACCAACTACCACTACCTGGTGCCCGAACTCGCTCCCGACACCGCGTTCAGCCTGGACGCCGACAAGCCGCTGACCGAGTTCACCGAGGCCAGGGACGCCGGCGTGCTCACTCGCCCGGTGCTGGTCGGACCGATCACGTTCCTGCTGCTGGCCAAGCCCGCGCCGGGCGTCGACAAGGGATTCGAGCCGCTGTCTCTGTTGGACCGGATCGTGCCGCTCTACGCCCAGTTGCTGCGGCGGCTGCGGGACGCCGGCGCCGAATGGGTCCAGTTCGACGAACCGGCGCTGGTACTGGACCAGCCGACCGCCGTGCTGCGGGCCGTCGCCCGTGCCTATGCCACGCTCACGGCGCAGCCGGTGCGCCCGAAGATCCTCGTCGCCAGCTATTTCGACCGGCTCGGCGACGCCCTGCCGGTGCTGCGTGACAGTGACATCGACGGTCTGGCCCTGGACTTCACCGGCCCGGCCGCCGCGAACCTCGCCGACCTGGCCGAGATCGGCGGGGTCGGCGACAGGCGGCTGGTCGCGGGGGTGGTGAACGGGCGGAACGTGTGGGCCGCCGACCTGGCCGGCACGCTCGGCCGGCTGCGGAGCCTGGGTGGCCTGGCCGGGCGGATCGACGTCGCCGCGTCCTGCTCGCTGCTGCACGTGCCGCTGGACGTGACCCGCGAACGCAAACTCGACCCCGAGATCGCGGTGTGGCTGGCGTTCGCCCGGCAGAAGCTCGACGAGATCGTCACCCTCACGAAGGGCCTGGACGCCGGCCGCGAGGCGATTCGTGGGGCGCTGTCGCTCAATGCCGCCCGGCTGGCCGCGCGCGCGGCCTCGCCACTGGTGCGTGTGGACGCGGTGCGGCGGCGCGCGGCGGCGGTCAGCGACGCCGACCTGCACCGCGCCAGCCCGTACGGCAAACGCCATGCGTCGCAGGCCGAGCGGCTGCGGCTGCCGCCGCTGCCGACCACCACGATCGGCTCGTTCCCGCAGACCGCCGGGCTGCGGCACGCTCGGGCCGCGCTGCGGTCCGGCGCGATGACCCCGGAGGGCTATGTCGCGGCGATGCACGCCGAGATCCGCGACGTCATCTCGCTCCAGGAGAACCTCGGCCTGGATGTGCTGGTGCACGGCGAGCCGGAGCGCAACGACATGGTGCAGTACTTCGCCGAGCAACTGTCCGGGTTCCTGACCACCACCAACGGATGGGTGCAGTCGTACGGCACCCGCTATGTCCGGCCGCCGATCATCGTCGGCGATGTGTCGCGGCCCGCGCCGATGACCGTCAACTGGGCGACCTACGCACAGAACCTCACGTCCAAGCCGGTCAAGGGCATGCTGACCGGTCCGGTCACCATGCTCGCCTGGTCTTTCGTGCGTGATGACCAGCCGCGCGGGGACACCGCCCGGCAGGTCGCGCTCGCCCTGCGCGACGAGGTCGGCGACCTGGAGGCGGCCGGCATCCGGGTGATCCAGGTCGACGAGCCCGCGCTACGCGAAACCCTGCCGCTGCGGAAGGCCGATCGGGCCGACTACCTGGCCTGGGCCGTGGAGGCGTTCCGGTTGACCACCTCGGGGGTGCGGGACGACACCCAGATCCACACCCACATGTGCTACGCGGAGTTCGCGGACGTGCTGCGGGCGATCATCGACATGGACGCCGACGTGATCAGCCTGGAGTCCGCCCGGTCCGCGATGGCCATCGTCGGCGCGCTCGCCAGGGCGGAGTATCCGAACGAACTCGGTCCGGGCGTGTGGGACATCCACTCGCCGCGAGTCCCGTCGGTGGAGGAGATCACCGGACGGCTGCGCACCGCGGTCGCGGCGTTCCCGGCGGGGCGGGTGTGGGTGAACCCCGACTGCGGCCTCAAGACCCGGGCCTACCCGGAGGTTCGGGCGACCCTGACGAACATGGTCGCGGCCGCGAGCCGGGTGCGGAACCAGCTCTGAGCCGACCGTGTGTGGTGGGGCCGGCCGGCGTGCGGAATCCGCCGACCGGCCCCACCACGATCAATGCCGGAGATGATCAGTGCCGGAGATAATTACGGCCGCAGGTAGCGGGCGTAGGCGCTGATGGTGAAGAAGGCGGGCAGGTGCTCGCCGAGCGAGTTTTCCTCGATGAGATCACGCAGCGCCGCGATCCGCTGGGCATCCGCGCCGCTTTCCTCGGCCACGGCCGCGAGTTGTTCGTCGAGAATGCCGCGCACATATTCGGCGGTCACGACGCCACCCTCGGCGATCGGGGTGCCATGGTGGATCCACTGCCACAGTTGGCTGCGCGCGATCTCGGCGGTGGCCGCGTCCTCCATGAGCCCGTAGAGCGCGACCGCGCCGCTGCCGGACAGCCAGGCGTTGAGGTACCGCACGGCGACCGCGACATTGCCGCGCACGCCGGCCTCGGTGACCTGGCCCGGGGTGAACCTGACCGCGAGCAGGTCCTCCGCGCCGACCTTCACGTCCTCGCGCAGCTTCTTGAGCTGGTTCGGACGTTCGCCGAGGACGGCGTCGAACTCGCGCCGGCAGACCGGCACGAGACCGGGGTGCGCGACCCAGGAGCCGTCGAACCCGTCGCCGGCCTCCCGCAGCTTGTCCTCGGCCACCTTCTCGAACGCCGTCCTGTTGGCGTCGGGGTCGGAACTGGGGATGAGCGCGGCCATGCCGCCGATCGCGTGCGCGCCACGCTTGTGGCAGGTGCGCACGAGAAGTTCGGTGTAGGCGCGCATGAACGGCACCGTCATCGACACGGCCTTGCGGTCGGGCAGCACGAAGTCGGGCCGGTCACCGAGGTTCTTGATGACGCTGAAGATGTAGTCCCAGCGGCCCGCGTTGAGCCCGGCGGAGTGTTCCCGCAGCGCGTAGAGGATCTCCTCCATCTGGAACGCGGCGGTGATGGTCTCGATCAGCACGGTGGCGCGGATGGTTCCGCGCGGGATGCCGAGCCGGTCCTGGGCGAAGCAGAACACGTCGTTCCACAGTTCGGCCTCGCGGTAGCTCTCCAGCTTGGGCAGATAGAAGTACGGTCCGGCGCCCTGGTCGATCAGGGTCCGGGCGTTGTGGAAGAAGAACAGTCCGAAGTCGACCAGACCGCCCGGCACCCGGCTGCCGTCGAGAGTGATGTGCCGCTCGACCAGATGCCAGCCGCGCGGACGCACCACGATCGTCGCCAGCTCGTCGCCGAGCGCGTAGACCTTGCCCTCCGGGCTGACATAGCCGAGGGTGCCGGCGATGGCGTCCTTGAGGTTGAGCTGGCCCTCGATCACGTTCGTCCAGGTGGGGGAGCTGGCGTCCTCGAAGTCGGCCATCCACACCTTCGCGCCGGAGTTGAGCGCGTTGATCGACATCTTGCGGTCCGGCGGACCGGTTATCTCCACCCGGCGGTCCACCAGACCGGGCGCCGGCTTGGCGACCCGCCAGGTCGGGTCCTCGCGGATGTGACGGGTCTCGGGGTTGAAGTCCGGCAGGTCGCCGGCCTCGTGGCGGCGTCGCCGTTCCTCCAGCAGTTCGGCGCGGCGCGGCGCGAACTCCCGACACAGCGCCCTGATGAACTCCAGTGCCGGCTCGGTGAGGATCTCGTCGTAACGCTCGCCCACCGGCCCGGTGACCTCCAGGTCACCGCGAGCGGTGAACGTGAAGGAGGTCGTCATCAGAATTGCTCCTGTTCGGTTGATCCGGTCAGCGCGGTGGTGGACGCCTGCGGGTTGATGGCGGTGCTCACCAAATCGAAGTAACCGGTGCCGACCTCGCGCTGGTGCCGGGTGGCGGTGTAGCCGCGTGCCTCGGCGGCGAACTCGCGCTGCTGCAGCTCGACATAGGCGCTCATGCCGGTGGCGGCGTAGCCGTGCGCGAGGTCGAACATCGAGTAGTTCAGCGCGTGGAAGCCGGCCAGCGTGATGAACTGGAACTTGTAGCCCATGTGGCTGAGCTCGCGCTGGTACTTCGCGATGGCGGCGTCGTCCAGGTGCTTCTTCCAGTTGAACGAGGGCGAGCAGTTGTAGGCCAGCAACTGGTCCGGCTTCTCCTTCTTGACGCCCTCGGCGAAGGCGCGGGCGACGTCCAGGTCCGGCTCGGAGGTCTCCATCCACAGCACGTCGGCGTAGTCGGCGTAGGCGATCCCGCGCGCGATGCACGCCTCGACGCCGTTGCGGACCCGGTAGAAGCCCTCCGCGGTGCGCTCGCCGGTCACGAATCGGGCGTCGCGCTCGTCGACGTCGCTGGTCAGCAGGGTCGCGGCCTGGGCGTCGGTGCGTCCGACGATCACCGTCGGCACGCCGGCCACGTCCGCGGCGAGCCGGGCGGCGGTCAGCGTCCGCTCATGCTGCCGGGTCGGGACGAGCACCTTGCCGCCGAGGTGTCCGCACTTCTTCTCGGAGGCGAGCTGGTCCTCCCAGTGCACCCCGGCGGCGCCGGCGACGATCATCGCGGTCTGCAGTTCGAACGCGTTGAGCGGGCCACCGAAACCGGCCTCGGCGTCCGCGACGATCGGCGCGAACCAGTCGATCGAGGTGTCACCCTCCGCCCAGGAGACCTGGTCGGCGCGGGCCAGCGCGTTGTTGATGCGGCGCACCACGGCCGGCACCGAGTTGGCGGGGTAGAGGCTCTGGTCCGGGTAGGTCTGGCCGGCCAGGTTGGCGTCGGCCGCGACCTGCCAGCCGGACAGGTAGATCGCCTTGAGCCCGGCACGCACCTGCTGCACGGCCTGGTTGCCGGTCAGCGCGCCGAGCGCGGGCACGTAGTCCTCGGTGTGCAGCAGGTCCCACAACTTGCGAGCGCCGCGCTCGGCGAGGGTGTGCCGCTCCTGCACGCTGCCGCGCAACCTGACAACGTCGGCACCGGTGTAGTCGCGTCGCACGCCGGCCCAGCGCGGGTCGGTGCGCCACTGCTCCTCGAGTTGCTCGGCGGACGGTTGTTCGGCCGAGAGAGCGTCGGTGGATGTCGGATTTGCGGTCATCGAAAGCCTCCTTGCCTGTCCAGCCCAGGCGGTGACATGGGCTGGCGTGCTGATGCGATGAGGCTGGCAGCGGTGACGATCCGGTGTCGATCCCCGCAATCCGCCAAGTTTCGACAACCAAGACCGGCCGATCTGCCAAGTTTGTTAATGGATCGATTCGCCTATCGGGAGTAGCTTCGACTGGTTCGCATGGTTGCCGCGGATCCGAAAGGGACGCAGTGGAGAAGACCTTCGCCGGCGCGCGGCTGCGCCGGTTGCGGGAGGACCGGGTGATGAGCCAGGTGGAGCTGGCCCGCATCCTGGCGATCTCGCCCAGCTATCTCAACCAGATCGAGCATGACACCCGGCCGTTGACCGTTCCGGTGTTGATGCGGATCAGTGAGGTCTTCGGTGTCGACGCGGCGTTCTTCGCGCCCCAGGACACCGCGCGGAAGCTGGCCGAACTGCGCGAGGCCCTGCTCACCGAGTCGGGTGACGCCCAAGTGTCCGCCGCCGACCTGCACGAGCTGGCCACCGGCATGCCGGAGCTGGCGGAGGCGGTGATCGGGCTGCACCGCCGCTACCGGTATCTGTTGGAGCAGGCCGAGACGATCGCCGAGTCGCGGACGATCGTGCTCCAGACGGACCCGCACCAGCAGGTCCGTGACTTCTTCTACCGGCACCAGAACCATTTCGAGGAACTGGACCGGGTGGCCGAGGAGACCGCACGGCGAATCGGTGCCAAGCGCGGTGAGGTGCGTATCGCGCTCCGCCGGCATCTCGACAAGACACACAACATTCGCACCACCTACATGAGCCAGACCGCGAAACAGTTCGGCGCGCGCACCGTGATGCACTACTACGACGCCGCCGATCGCACCCTGCACTTCTCGCCGCGGCTGCGGCCCGGCCAGCAGGCCTTCCGGATGGCCACCCAGCTGGCCTTCCTGGAGCAGGACGAGCTGATCGAGAAGATCCTCGCGGCCGAGCATTTCGACTCCCCGGAGGCCCGCAAGCTGGCCCGCATCGGGCTGGCGAACCATTTCGCGGGTGCGCTGATCCTGCCCTATATGGACTTCTACAAGGCCGCCGAGCGGCTCAAGTACGACATCGAACTGCTGGGCGAGCATTTCGGCGTCGGATACGAGACGATCGCGCACCGGCTGAGCACCCTGCAACGGCCCGGCGCCAGGGGGGTTCCGTTCATCTTCGTGCGCGTCGACCGGGCCGGAAACATCTCCAAACGCCAGTCCGCCACCGGATTCCACTTCTCCCGGACCGGCGGCACTTGTCCACTGTGGAACGTCTACGAGGCGTTCGTCACGCCCGGCCGGGTCGTCGTCCAGGTCGCGTCGATGCCCGACGGGCAGCGCTATCTGTGGGTCGCGCGCACCGTGACCGGTAACCGCGGCGGCTACGGCGAACCGGCCAAGACCTTCGCGATCGGGCTCGGCTGCGAACTGCGGCAGGCGGCCCGGCTGGTGTATTCGCGGGGCATGAACCTCGACGATCCGAAGGTGGCCACCCCGATCGGCCCCGGCTGCCGCACCTGCGACCGGCCGCGCTGTCCGCAGCGCGCCGCACCACCGATCGGCCGGCCGCTGGCGATCGACGAAACCCGCAGCACCTTCGTGCCGTATCCGGTCGAACAGCCCTGATCAATCCCGATTCAGCCGGTACTCGGCCGGATTGGGAGATCGCGTTCGGAGCCGGAATTCGCAGGTTTCACCGAATGCGACGCTCGGCTTTCACAACTTGGCAGTTTCACTGTCTGTACGCGCGATCGGAATTCGGTCACGCTGGGCCCATGTTCGGAAAGATCCTGGTGGCCAACCGCGGCGAGATCGCCATTCGGGCGTATCGCGCCGCGCGGGAACTCGGCGCCCGCACGGTCGCGGTGTATCCGGTCGAGGACCGGCACAGCACGCACCGTGCCGCCGCGGACGAGAGCCGCCAGATCGGCGAACCCGGCCACCCGGTGCAGGCGTACCTGTCGATCGACGAGATCATCGCCGCCGCGCGGGCCACCGGCGCGGACGCGATCTATCCCGGCTACGGCTTCCTCGCCGAGAACGCCGAGTTCGCGGGCGCCTGCGCGAAGGCCGGGATCACGTTCATCGGCCCGTCGCCCGAGGCGCTGGTGCTGGCCGGTGACAAGGTGCGCGCCGTGGCGGCGGCCCGCGAGGCCGGCCTGCCCGTGCTCGCCAGTTCCGCGTCGATCACCGACCCGGCCGAACTGCCCGCCGCCGCGTCCGGCATGACGTTCCCGCTGTTCGTCAAGGCCGTCGGTGGTGGCGGCGGGCGCGGCATGCGCCGCGTCGAGCGGCCCGCCGAGCTGCCGTCGGCGTTCGCGGTGGCGTCGCGGGAGGCGGCCGCCGCGTTCGGCAACCCGGCCGTGTTCCTGGAGCAGGCCGTGTGCCAGCCGCGGCATGTGGAGGTGCAGATCCTCGCCGACGGCCACGGCGATGTGGTGCACCTGTTCGAGCGGGACTGCTCGCTGCAGCGCCGGCACCAGAAGGTCATCGAGATGGCCCCGGCGCCCGATCTGCCCGCCGAGCTGCGGGACCGGATCTGCGCCGACGCGGTGGCGTTCGCGCACCAGATCGGTTATGAGGGCGCCGGAACCGTGGAGTTCCTGCTGGACGCGGCCGGCAACCACGTCTTCATCGAGATGAACCCGCGCATCCAGGTCGAGCACACCGTCACCGAGGAGGTGACCGGGATCGACCTGGTCCGCGCGCAACTGCGGATCGCCGCCGGCGAGACCCTCGCCGATCTCGGCCTCAAGCAGGACTCGATCACGATCAGTGGAGCGGCCCTGCAGTGCCGGGTCACCACCGAGGACCCGGCGCACGACTTCCGGCCGAGCACCGGCCGTGTCGGCGCCTATCGCCCGGCCGGTGGGCCCGGGGTGCGCATCGACAGCGCCACCTGCCTCGGCGCCGAGGTCACCGCGCATTTCGACTCGCTGCTGGCCAAGGTCACCTGCCGGGCCGAGAACCGCGCCGGCGCGATCGTCCGGGCCCGCCGGGCGCTGGCGGAGTTCGAGGTCGGCGGCGTCACCACCAACATCGGTTTCCTGCGGGCCGTGCTGGCCGACCCGGACTTCCTGGCCGGCCGGGTGCACACCGGGTTCCTCGAAGAACATCCCGATCTGCTCACCGGCTCGGCGACGATTCCCGACACCGGCGACCGGATCGGTGGCCTGCTGCGATACCTGCTGTCCGTCACGATCAACCGGCCGCACGGACCGGCGCCGGTCACGACCAACCCGCGCGAGAAGCTTCCACCGCTGGATTTGAGCCAGCTGCCGGTGCCGGGCTCCCGCGAGCGTTTGCGCCGGCTCGGCCCGGCCCGGTTCGCGGCCGCGCTACGCGAGCAGGCCGCTCTCGCGGTCACCGACACAACCTTCCGTGACGCGCACCAGTCGCTGCTGGCCACCCGGGTGCGCACCGCCGAGTTGCTCGACGTCGCCGGCCATGTCGCGCGCCTGGCGCCGGAACTGCTCTCGGTGGAGGCATGGGGCGGCGCGACCTACGACGTCGCGCTGCGGTTCCTGCACGAGGACCCGTGGGACCGGCTGGCCGCGCTGCGCGAGGCGATCCCGAACATCTGCCTGCAGATGCTGCTGCGCGGCCGCAACACCGTCGGCTACACACCCTACCCGCCCCTGGTGACCAGCGCGTTCATCGACGAGGCGGTGCGGGCCGGGATCGACATATTCCGCGTCTTCGACGCCCTCAACAACGTGGCGCAGATGCGTCCGGCGATCGACGCGATCCGGGAGACCGGCGTCGCGGTCGCCGAGGTCGCGCTCTGCTACACCGGCGACCTCGGCGACCCGGACGAACATCTGTACACCCTCGACTACTACCTGCGGCTCGCCGAGCAGATCGTCGAGGC
>DASVLX010000119.1:0-2121 GCA_036384655.1 Pseudonocardiaceae bacterium | reverse complement strand
GCTCACCGCGGTGGTCACGGCGGTGGCCGGCCCGATCGCGTTCGTCGCGCTCGCCGCGCCGCAACTGGCCAAGCGGCTGGTCGGCGGCGCCGGGCTGCCGCTCGGCCAGTCGGCGCTGACCGGCGCGGTGCTGCTGCTGGTCGCCGACCAGCTCGCGCAACACGCGCTGCCGCAACAGGTTCCGGTCGGCATCGTGACGGTGGTGGTCGGCGGCGGCTACCTGGTCGCGCTGCTGTTGCGCGGGGTGGGGGCACGACGATGACCGGCGGGCAGCACGGCGGGGACGGCATGTCCGATATGGACGGCACGGATGGCGGCGTGGATGGTGGAGTCAGGATGGCGGCGGAGTACCCGGTCACGCAGCTCGCGGCGCAACACATCAGCCTCGCCTACGACCGCACCACCGTGGTGGCCGACCTCGACCTCGACATACCGCCGCACTCGTTCACCGTGATCGTCGGACCGAACGGCTGCGGCAAGTCGACGCTGCTGCGCGCCTTCGCCCGGCTGCTGCCTCCCGGAACCGGGCGGGTCGTATTGGACGGCCGGTCCATTCGCGACTACCGGGCCCGGGACGCGGCCCGGCGAATCGGGCTGCTGCCGCAGGACTCGGTCGCGCCGGACGGCATCACCGTCGCCGAGCTGGTCGGTCGCGGCCGCTACCCGCACCAGGGCCTGTTCCGGCCGCGATCGGCCGATGACGAGCGCGCGGTGGCCGAGGCGATGGCGGCGACCGCGGTGACCGAGTTGGCCCACCGCCCGGTCGACGAGCTGTCCGGCGGGCAGCGGCAACGGGTGTGGGTGGCGATGGCGCTGGCCCAGCAGACCCCGGTGCTGCTGCTGGACGAGCCGACCACGTTCCTGGACATCGCCCACCAGATCGAGCTGCTCGACCTGTTCACCCAGCTGCACGCCGACGGCCTCACGCTGGTGGCCGTGCTGCACGACCTCAACCACGCGGCCCGGTACGCCACCCATCTTGTGCTCATGCGGGACGGCGAGATCGTCGCCCAGGGCGATCCGCGCGAGATCATGACCGCCGAACTGGTCGAGCGGGTGTTCGGCCTGCCGTGCGTGGTGATCCCCGATCCGCTGACCGGCACCCCGCTGGTCATCCCGCACAGCGCGGCATGGCCGACGCGTCCGGCTCGCCGGTGATCGTCAACGACTGACGGCCGAGATCGCGTTGCCGATCTGGCCACCGAGCTCGCGGTTGTCCCCGGCCTCGTAGACATTCCAGACGGCGCCATCGCGCTGCCGCTGGGTCAGCTCGATGAAGCGGCCCTGCGTCGTGTCGGTCCAGGTGACCAGTTCGCCGCCGCGGCCGATCACCTTGACCGCGCCCACCCGCTGCTTCGGCAGGGCGAGAATGCGCTGCACGGCCGCCTTGTCGCGGTTGCCCACCGTGCTGGCCGCCGGCCGGATCATGATCGAGCCGCCGTATCCCTCGTCTCCCGCATCGTCATCGTCGGAGGGCGCCGGCTTGGGCGCCTCGCGCGGGATCGACAGGTACCGCAACCGCGGCAGCGCCGGGCAGTCCGGTATCACCGACATCAGCATGGCCACCAGCTGGTTCGGTGGTGCCAGCTGGAAGCGCACGGTCTCGCCGCGCTGGGTCGCCAGCACCGCGGCCCTCGGCGTGCCGCCGGCCCGGCCGATCGTGCCACTCCTGCCGCCGTTGGTACCCAGCATCAAGCTCAGCGCGACCTGGGGGTTCGCCAACGTCACCAGCGCGGTCTCGACGTCCGGGTCGAGTCGGCCGTCGCGGGCCAGGCCCTGCCGGTGCAGGGTCCGCCACACCGCCTCGCCGATCGCCCGCTGTTCCTCCACGGTCTTCGCCAGGGCCGGGATCTCCAGCGGGATCAGTCGCAGGTTCAGGCCCAACTGGCGACCGAGGATGTCCAGTGCGGCCACCGACAGCTCGAAGGTGCCGGGCATCAGCTGATCACCGGCGGTGCGGTCGGCGGCAGCTTGCCGATCCAGTCGTTCATGTTGTCGTCGTTGACCAGATACGACGCGGTCTCGTGTTCCTCGTCCCCCTCGCCTCTGCCGCGGGCACCGCCCATGCCGCCACCGGCCATACCGGAGCCGCCGGCCGCCTTGGCCTCGGCGGCACCGGCC
>DASVLX010000118.1:0-5770 GCA_036384655.1 Pseudonocardiaceae bacterium | reverse complement strand
AGGTCCGGCTCGGCGCCACCTCGCCGCCGGCTCCGCGCGGTGGCCTCCTGGGCGGCGCGGCGGAGCAGGCCGGCAACGGCCGTGCCGGTGAGCGGGTTCGCCGAGCCGCTGTCGCCCAGCCCAGAAGCGCCATGGCTGGCGGGCAGTCGGTTGCGGATCTGGAACAGCGCGCCCATCGCGCCCCGGCGCGTCCACGGGGCCGGCTCGCCGGACGCCCTGACGCTGCATTCGACGGCGGCGCAGCCGCCGAACAGGGCGCGGGTCGCGTGTGCCGGATCATCGTGGCCTTCCGCGAACTCCGCCCACACCAGCAGTCGCTCGGCGATCAGCCCGGCGGTGCGGGCGGCTCTGTCGAGGCAGTCGAGCGGGGCCGGCCAGTTCCCGTCCATTCCGCAGCGCAGGGCGATGGCCAGACCGCGGGTGCGATCCGCGAGATCCCGCGTGTCGGCGCAGATGTCCAGCAGTCGGGCCGCGACATCGAGCTCGATTGTGGACAGTGCCCGGTCGGCCAGCTCCAGCAGATCCCGGTCGGCGCCGAAGCGCAGCGGGAGCTGATGCATGGTGTCGGATGCGTTGAGCTGCCGAAGAAACAGCGGAATCCCGTGGTCGCTGGCGAGTCGCCGCGCGGCCGCGATCAGCGGCAGCAACAGCCCCTTCGGGCCGGTGGGGATGACAACGATGGCGCCCATTTCATCCTGAATCGGCTCGAACCGTTGACGCAGCAACCGTTCCGCCCGATCGGCCGCCCATTCGCCGTCCTTCGGACCGGGAATTGTCGCCCAGTCGGCGGTCGAATCGCGACCAGCGTTGATCTGTTCCGCGCCGTGTTCGGCGTTCGCCGCGCTGCCCGTGCGGGTGCCCAGGATCAGGAACCGCAGGCCGACCTCGCCGCGTGGCAGGCCAAGATATCCCGCGACCGGTTCGTCGGCGCCATTCTCCACGATCGGTATCAGCGGGTCGGGTCGCAACGCCGGATCTCCGTTTCCGGCTATCCGGATGTACCAGGCGGAGGTGGCCGGCACGCTGACGTCATCCGGGTGAGCGCGAATCACCCGCAGGGCCGCGGGGCGAGGCGGGCGCAGCCGGTGGCTGGCGTCGATCCCGATCTCGTTCAGCTTCTCGGCGATGTCCGACAGCAGCCATTGTCCGCTTTCCGACCGCGCCGAGCGCCGGACATCGGCCGGCCCCGAGCCGTGGCCGGCCTCCCGGACCATCTGGATCAGCTCGCCCAGTCGCGGTCCTCCCTCGGATTCACCATGCCGCCGACGCCAGCGGGCGGTCGCCCACCGCACCAGGTCGAGCGGCCGATCGGCATCCCGGTCGCGCAGTTCGTGATAGCGCGCCAACACATATCGGCGCACCGCGAAACCACTGCTGGCGTCGCCACGGGCGAGCGCGTCGGCAAGCAGCAGCCGCAGGCCGTCCGCCGTGGGGTGCTGGTGCGCCTGCCGCCAGCGGTCCGCCTCCGCGAGCAACACCGCGCGTTGCTCGTCCGACAGGCCACACGATCGTTTCTCAACCAGCGTGGCGAGCGAGTCGTGGTAGCGCCAGCGGCGCAGCAGCGGCACCAGCGGGTCGACGCCGCTGTCGGACACAGGGTTGAACTCGGGCCAGCTCGCGGCATCCAGGGAGGGATCGACTCGCACCCATCGCCAGGGCACGCCGGCGGCGGTAGCCGCCTCCGCGATGCCGAGGACCAACTGGGTGGAACCGCTGCCCCACGGAATGATCGCCTCCGCGGCCTGGCCGGCCGGGCCGCCGGACAGAACCGGTTTCAGGGCGGCGACCACATTCCGTTCGGACAGGCCGGCATGCCGGTCGCCGCTGTCGGTCAGCACCACGTCGACCGAGGCGAACGCGCGGCCGAACAGGTCCGGCACACGGCGAAGAGCGTCGGCGAGCAGGTCCCCGAGCGGGTGTGTCGCCGCCGTGCACACCAGCACCAGCCGAACCTCGGGACGCGCGCGCAGCGCGGGAACGATCGCGGCCAGCGGCGACACCTCGCCGGTCGCGGGTTTCTCCCAATCCAGGTTGACCAGCCGGCGGGCCAGCTCGCCGCGAGCATCGGCGGCCTCCGCTACCACCTTGATGCGCCGGGTGACCTCGTCCATGGCCGCCGGCGCGCCGGGAATCGAGGCGATGTCCGCGCCGATGTCCGCGCCGCCAACCGGATGCAGCAGCCAGCCGAAGGTCACAGGCCAGCTTATCGGCCAACAGGGACTCGGCGGGCGGCCTCGACGATCTCATCGAGCTGGCCCGGGTTGTTCACGATGCTCGACAGCCGCGACGATCCCAGCAGGCCCTGCCCGGTCATGCGCCGCAACAGGCCGATCGTGGCGTCCCGTGCGGCCGGCTCGTCCCGGCCGATCACCCCGGCGGCGAAGGTATGAGCCAGCGCCGCGTCCACGTCGTCCCCGGGCGAGATGCCGGTCACCGCGGCGACGGCGTGCCGGTCCTCGATCCTTTCCAGCACGGCGACCGCGGACCGATCCGCCACATCGACGGCCGGCCCGTCCTGCGTGGACGCCGGATCGATTGGCAGCACGCCGAGGCGTTCCCGCTGGCCGAGCCCGCGCTCGACGTAGTGCTCCCACCAGGACACCAGCGTTCCATCGGTGTCCCGGCGCCGAGGCCCATGCTCGTCGGCCGCCGCCCGCACGACCCGCAGATCCTCGGCCACGCGCGACAGGTGCCGGTCCGCGTCACCGCCGAACCGGCGCGCACGCCGCTCAGCGAGGCTGCGCAACAGTTGCGCGTCGTCTTCCAAGGGCGCGGCCGAACCCGCCTCCGTCACGACATCGACCAGCAGGGCTCGCTGCCGGTCGGTGGCCAAAGCCCTGCCGATCGCACCGGACGCGAGACGATCGACGCGCTGCTGCGTGCGGCGGCCACGTCGGTGGCGCTGGACATCCGGCACCACGCGGAGCCGGCAGTGCTTCCGGGCGATCGCGCCGTAGCTGTGAACCTTGGCTGGGTCGAGGCCGCCGAGATACAGCAACACCAGGCACAACGCGTCGAGGTACTCCTCGGCGCAGGGGCAGTCGCCGGACACCTGGAACCCGCCGGTCAGCACGAAGGTCGCGTCGCAGTGGAGCGCTCCGCGCGCCTGGTGCAGGCGTTCGCGCGAGCGCGCGGTCTCCTCGAACACGATGCGGGCGATCCGCTCGAAGGGCTCACCGAGCGTGGACACGACTGAACAGGCCATCGAAACCACCGTGGACGGCGGAGCTCCACCTGCTGGTGGGCCACTCCACCCGGCTTCCCGAGGAAGCCGGTCTCCACATCGCGCGTGGCGTAATGACCTGCGTGATCAAGAAGACTGGCAGGGCCGCTCGATCATGTCAAGCGCCCACATGTTCCCGTCATGTTCGTCCTTCCTCGCGGGCAGGGTACGGCGACCGACCGACGCTGGTCGTCCGTCAGTACTTGCGGAGAGAAACACAGTGTCGAGAACAGCGTGTAACGAGCGGCCGAGGGTCAACGACTGAGAGCGATGATGGGGTTTACGGAGTTCGTTCGTATGGCGACGAACGGTAAGACAGCCTGGGGATATCAGACCAGAATCGCGGAATCCGGATTGCCGGATGTGTTGCGGGTGCCGACTGGTTCGGGAAAGACACTCGCGGCGGTGCTGCCGTGGTTGTATCGGCGGACCGCGCATCCCGATCCCGCCGTCCGGGCCGACACACCGCACTGGCTTGTCGTGGTGCTGCCGCAGCGCTCTCTCGTGGAGCAGACGGTCCGCACGGTGCGCGAGTGGCTGGGCCGGCTGGAATCACCGGTGCCTGTTCACGTGCTCATGGGTGGCGAGGACGATCAGGATCGCGAATGGAAGATCGATCCGACACGGGAACGGATTTTCGTTGGCACCCAGGACATGGTGCTGTCCCGGTTGCTGATGCGCGGATTCGCCGAGGGCCGCAACGTCTGGCCGATGAGCTTCGGCTTCCTGCACGCGGGCGTGCAGTTCGTGTTCGACGAGATCCAGTTGATGGGTCCGGGCCTGCCGACCAGCCTGCAGTTGGCGGCATTTCGGGAGCGGCTAGGCACTGCCGCCGAATGCCGGTCGATGTGGATGTCCGCCACCGTGAACCTGGACCGCCTGCGGACGGTTGATTTCCGCCGCGATCTCTCGGTCAGCGAACTGGACGAGCGCGATCGGACCGGCGTGCTGGGGGAGCGGCTGGCCGCCACCCGAGTCGTGGGCAGGCTGGATCTCCCCGGTGAGGCCCGTCGGTATCCCAAGGCGCTCGCCGAGCAGGTTCGCCGGCTGCATCGGCGCGGAACCCGCACCCTGGTCGTGGTCAACACGGTGGACCGCGCGGTGGCCGTGGCGGACGCGCTCGCCGAGTTGATCAACAAGAACAAGGACGACACCCCGGTGCGGTTGCTGCACTCGCGGTTTCGGCCGCCGGACCGGCGGGACCACACCGACCGGGCACTGGCCGCACCGGGCCCGGCCGGTCTCATCGTGGTGAGCACGCAGGTCCTGGAGGCCGGTGTCGACACCACCTCGGCGACGTTGGTGACCGAGACCGCGCCCTGGTCGTCGATCGTGCAGCGGGCCGGCCGCTGCAACCGTTACGCCGAGACTCCCGACGCGCGTCTGTGGTGGACCCCACCGCCCGGCGGCAGCGCGGCGCCGTACCCGGCCGAGGATCTGGCGGCCACCGAACAGGCGCTGGCCGCCCTGGATGGCGTGGCGGTGACCGGCGAGCGGTTGGCCGCCGCCGGGCCCGCCGAGACCGAGCCCACGCATCCGGTGCTGCGGCTGCGCGACCTGATGGACCTGTTCGACACCAGCCCCGACCTGGACGGCAGCGACATCGACGTCAGCCCCTACATCCGGGACGCCGACGACCGCACGGTCTTCGTAGCCTGGCGGCCACGGCCCGAGACCGAGCAACCGGACACGTGGCCGCGCGCGGTTGGCCGCGACGAACTGTGCCCGGCGCCGATCGGCGCGGTCCGCGACCTGCTGAAGGAGCGAGGCCGGGCGGCCTGGGTGTTCGATCAGGGACCGGGCCGCTGGCGGCGCGCCGACCGCGATGATGTCCGGCCCACCGCCGTGATCGTGTTCGACGCAGCTGCGGGTGGCTACCGCGCCGACGTGGGATTCGCGCCGGACAGCCACGCGCCGGTGACCGCGGTGGCCACGCCCGATGATCCCGCGGACGCGGTGGACTCGGACCCGTCGGCGATCGGTTACGGCCGCTGGGTGCCACTGGCCGAGCATCTGTCCGATGTGGAGCGATGGGTTCGCGATCTGTTGGCCCGCTGGGGTGATCTGCCCGGGCTGACCGCTGATCAGCGGGAGGCCGTCGCGATCGCGGGTCGCTACCACGACCTGGGCAAGGCGCATCCGGTGTTCCAGGAGGCACTGGCCAAGGCCAACCCGGATCAGCCGGCCCCGGAGCCGGACCGGGTGTGGGCGAAATCCCCGGGACACCAGCGGCTGCACTACGGCAGAAAGCATTTCCGCCACGAGCTGGTGTCGGCATTGCTGCTGCTCGACCCGGATAGCGGCCTGCTGGACTCGGCGGCCGAGCCCGACCTGGTGAGCTACCTGATCCTGGCCCACCACGGCAAGGCCAGGGTCAGCGTTCGCGCCAAACCGGACGAGCCCGCCGACCGGATTCTCGGCGTGGCCGACGGAGACACCACGCTGGACGCTGGACTCCCCGGTGGAACCGTCTTGGCCGCGCGGTCGGTGTCGTTGGCCGCCGCGCGATTCGGCGAGGGTTCGGTGACCGAGCGAGCCCTGGCGCTG
>DASVLX010000117.1:0-8143 GCA_036384655.1 Pseudonocardiaceae bacterium | reverse complement strand
ATGTCGGGTTCGCCGACGAACACCCGCACCGAGCCGTCGCCGCCGAGCCGCAGGATCGCCGACGAACCGTCGTAGTCGGCCAGGATCGCCCGGTAGCCGGACACGTGGTGGGCGATGGCCATCCCCTTGCCGCGCAGGGTTTTCCCGTCCCGGACGGCGGCGGCCAGCGCGGCCGGCGTCGGCGCCGCGGCGCGTCCGTCCCAATCGGACAGTTCACGGACCCGGGCGACACACTCGGGCAGCTTGGACGAGCTGATGTACCAGCCGTGCAGGGTGGTGTCGCCCTCCCGGACGGCGTTGCGTAGCCGCAGGTCGGCCGGGTCCATGCCGATCTCGACCGCCATGTCGTCGACCATCTGCTCGAAGCCGAACAGCGCCTCCGCGTTGCCGAAACCCCGCATGCAGGTGGTCGGGTTCTCGTTGGTGTAGACGAGCCTGCCGATGCCGGTCATCGCCTCGAACCGGTACAGCGAGTCCAGCCGGTGCACGGCGGTGGCCACCACGGTCGGTGCCCAGTAGGTGCGCGCGCCGGCCGTGCCGGTCACCTCGGTCCGGCGGGCCAGGAACCGCCCGTCGGCGGAAACCGCGACATCGTGTCGGAACTCGAACGGCGGGCGCGGATGCGCGAAGGAGGCGTCCTCCTCGCGGTCGAACAGGATCCGCACCGGCGCGCCGGCCCGCTCTGACAGCACCGCCGCGATCAGCGGGGTGTTCATCTCGTACTTGGCGCCGAAACTGCCACCGATGGCGGGAATCACGATCCGCACCCGGTCCAGTGGCACGCCGAGGGCGCGGGCGTAGGTCAGCCGGGCGCGGTGCGGGATATGCGTCGGGACATGCAGCACATAGCTGCCGGACTCGTAGGAGGCGATGACGCCGACGGGTTCGAGATAGGCGTGATAGATGCGGTTCGTCCGGTACACGCCGTGGAACACATGCGCGGCACGGGCGAACGCGCCGTCCACGTCACCGCGTTCGATGGTGAAAACCGACGACAGGTTGTCCGGCCGGTTGTCCCACAGCACCGGCGCGCCGGGCGCGAGCGCGGCGGCCGGGTCGAACACCGCCGGCAGTTCCTCGATGTCGCACTCCACCAGGGCGGCCGCCTCGCGCGCGGCCTCCGGCGTGGTGGCCGCCACGGCGGCGATCTCGTCGCCGACGAACCGCACCTTGCCGCCGGCCAGGATCTCCCAGTCCGGGGTGTAGGGGCCGAACTCGGGGGTGTGCAGCTCCGGCCCGGCGACCACGGCCCGCACGCCGGGCACCCGGCGCGCCCGCTCGGTGTGGACCGCCCTGATCCGGCCGTGTGGCACCGGGCTGCGCACGATCGCCGCGTGCAGCAGGCCGGGTAGTTGGAGGTCGGCGATGTACTCGGTGCTGCCGGCGAGCTTGGCGTCCAGGTCGATCTGCGGCACGGACCGGCCCACCCAGCGGCCGACCGCCGTCTCGGTTCCGGTTACGGTCCCGGTCATGACCGGCACCGCAGCCGGGCGTCGGCGGCCAGCACCGCGTCCACGATCGTCTCGTATCCGGTGCACCGGCAGAGGTTTCCGGCCAGGCCGTGGACGACCGCGTCGCGGTCCAGCGGCCGGGGGCCGCCGACCAGGCCGGCGGCGGACAACTGCATGCCGGGGATGCAGAACCCGCACTGGCAGGCGTTGCGCGCCCGGAACTCGGCCCGCAGGGCCGCGCCGGCCGGTGTGTCGGCGAGACCCTCGATGGTCGTCACCCGGTGTCCGTCGGCATGCGCCACCGGGAACAGGCAGGACGCCACCGACACGCCGTCGACCAGCGTGGTGCACGAGCCGCACTCCCCGGCCTGGCAACCGAGTTTGGTACCGCGCAGGCCCATTTCCTCGCGCAGCACGGTGGCCAGTGGGGTGAGCGGGTCGGTCCGCACCACATGGTCACGGCCGTTGATGTTCACGGTGATCTCAACGGTTGCGTCAGAAGTTGTTTCCATGCCAAATCCAAGGGGCAAAATACGCAGAGGTATCCACGGCGGATATTCCTGACGTCGTTTCTCTAGGTCATATTCGGGTCATATCCGGGACTCCCGCCGGGTGCCGGGAGCGAACAGTTCCGCCATGTCCGGCGCCTTGTCCAGCAATCCCTGCTCCACCAGATAGCCGGCGAAAAGATCGAGTGTCGAACGGTTCGCGGCCAGCCCATACGGCCAGGGATCCTCGCCGAACACGGCATCCTGCCGTTCCAGCGTGTCGAGTAGGAACGGAATGGTGTAACGCAGCGCCGGTGCGTCCCGCACGCTCGCCAGCGCCACCCTTTTCGCCTCCCCGAACGCCTTGGCCAGGCTGACCGCGGCCCACGGGTATTTCCGGTCCACATCGGACCGGATCACCACCAGGTGCATGATGGGGAAGATCCCGGTGCGGGTGTAGTACTCGGCCTCGCGAGCCGCGTAGTCCGGCCACAGCCGGCGCACCCCGCCGCCGGGCCGGCGGAACACCGACGGCACCCGCGGTGCCATCAGCGCGTCGATCTCGCCGTCCAGCAGTGCCCGCGACAGCGTGCCCGGCACCGGCTCCACCCGCACCCGGTCGGGCAGGGTCAGCGGCTGGCGTTCGACACGTCCGGCCTGCTCCAGGCCACCGGTGCACCAGGTGATGCTGTCGGTGTCGACGTCGAAGTCGTGCCGCAGCAGCGCCCGCGTCCACACCGAGGCGGTCATCTGGTACTCGGGCACGCCCACCCGCCGGCCGACCAGATCCGCGGCCTCGGTGATGTCCGAATCCTCACGCAGGTAGATCGTGGAATGCCGGAAACTGCGGGACAGGAACACCGGAATGGCGACGAACCGGTCGTCGCCGTGGGCGCGGGCGATCGTGTAACTGGCCAGCGAGAGTTCGGCGACGTCGAACTCGGCGTTGGTCATCATGCGCCAGAAACATTCCTCGGGCTGCAGGGGAATCACGTTGAGATCGATTCCCTCCGCCCGCACCCGCCCGGAGGCCAACGGCCACACCCGGTCGTAGTCGCCGCAGGCCAGATTCAGCGGCACCGCCGACATACTCGCCTCATTCGTCCAGATTGGTTCTGATCACGTTGAACCGCAGGTATTCGTCGTTGATATGCACGGTGGTCACCGCGGCCGGCCGCTCATCGGAACGAACATGCGTGTGCCGCAGCCGAAGCAGCGGTTGGCCGGCCGACACGCGCAGTGTCCTGGCGATTTCCGCCGGCGGCAGCACCGGGCGCACCTCGGCCACCGAATAACAGACCGGCGCGTCCATATGCGTTTCCACGAAATCGAAGGTGGACCGGGTCGGATCGAGTTTTTCCGGATGCTCGCCGAGTTCGTCCACCGGGAAGATGTCCACGCTGTGCACGGCCGGTTTGCCGGACGCGCCGAAGACACGCTCGATCCGCAGTCCCCGCGCGCCCTCCGGAAGTTCCAGCGACGCGGCAACGTCGTCCGCCAGCGGCACCACGCTCTGGTTGACCATCCGCATCGACGGCGCGTAACCGACCTCGGCGAGCAGGTCCATGAACGCGCCCGCCTCGGCCAGGTTCGGCCCGAGGTTCAGGGCGTGCCGGTTGATGAACGTGCCACTGCCCTGCAACCGCCGGATGCGGCCCTCCTTCTGCAGGGACTGCAGGGCCGACCGCAGCGTCGCCCGGCTCACACCGAGTGCCTCGGACAGCGCCGCCTCCGACGGCAGCCGCAGCGTGCCCTCGACGCCGAGCTTGTCGATGAGGTCCCGCAGTCGGTCCTTGACCTGCCGATAACAGTCCGTGCTGACGGTCTGAAGGCCCAGTCCCGCCAACCCACCGGTGGTCCGTCCGGCCGACCTCCGAACGGCCATCAGGCCTCCGTCCGATGGCCGATCGGGCCGTCGTAGTCGCGCAGCCAACCGACCAGTTCGACCAGCCGGCCCACGATGTGCTCGTGGTAGGCCTTGCCCTTCTCCGCGGTCACGCCCAGCGACGAGCTGAAGCTGCCGGTCGGGGCGAACTCGCGCTGCTCGGCGCCGTTCCAGATGACCTCGACGCCGTCGGGCGCCTTGCCGAACAGGTCGTTGCCGACGAACCCACCGAACACCTTGTCGAAGTCCACCGAGGCGTCGGTGAGCCGGTCGGTGCGGATCTTGCCCGGGTAGCGGTAGTGCACGTGGGACAGTTCCAGCTCACCGGAGTGGTGCTCGTTGGTCTCCTTGATGGTCGGCGCGGCCGACCGGGCCAGCTGCAGCGGATCCGCCACGGTGAACAGCACCTGCGGCAGTTCCTCGTCATGGATCACACGCACCGCGCTGTTCAGTGCCGCGAGATTGGAGCCCTTGTGCCCGTTGAGGAGGATGATCCGGTCGAAGCCGTGCCGGGCGAGGCTGCGCACCACATCCCGGATCAACAGAGTCAGCGTGTCCGGACGGATCGTGATCGTGCCCGGGAAGGCGCCGTGATGCGAGGAGTCCCCGTACCAGATGGGCGGCGCCACCAGAACCCCAGTGCGCTCCGCCACATCCTCCGCGAGAGTGATCGCGACATACGAGTCGACGCCGAGCACACCGGCGGGTCCGTGCTGCTCAGTGCTGCCTACCGGCACGATCACCACGCGGTCGTGCTCCAGGTAGGAGCTCACCTCCTGCCAGGTCAGATCCTGAATCCAGACCGAAGGCAACGTGTCTGTCATATGAATCTCCCAAAATCTGATACTGCTAGCTAGACGTCTGACGACCAACCTAAGCTGCCCGCCAGCCGTCAACAACGATGCCCACGAAGTGAGACGGCGGGTTGACCAGGGACGACAGGAGTTCACAGTGGACAGTGCGACCACAGGTACCAGCACAGCAGCGGTTGAAACAAGACGTCGTGTCCGGTTCCGGGTACCCCCGCTGCTCGGGGCCGCCCTGCTCATGGCGATGAGCGCGGCCGGGCCGGGCTTCATCACCCAGACCGCGTCGTTCACCGCTCTCTACGGCGCGTCGTTCGCCTCGGCGGTGGTGCTGTCGATCATCATCGACGTCGGCGTGCAGCTGAACGTGTGGCGCATCCTCGGTGTCTCCGGCCAGCGCGCGCAGGACATCGCCAGCAAGGTCTTCCCGGGCGCCGGCCAACTGCTGACCGTCTTCGTGGTGCTCGGCGCCATCGTCTTCAACATCGGCAACATCTCCGGCGCCGGCCTCGGTCTGCATGACCTGCTCGGCATCGACCCCCGGATCGGCGCGGCGATCAGCGCCTGTCTGGCCATCGGGATCTTCGTCGTCAAGGCGGTGTTCACCGCCGTCGACCGGGCCATGGTGGTGCTGGGCATCGTCAAGATCGGGCTGATCATCACGCTGGTCGCGGTGACGGCGCCACCGATCGGCGAGGCCGCGATCGGCACGGTCGCCCCGCACGGCATGCCGTTCCTGCCGGTGTTGACCCTGATCGGCGGCACGGTCGGCGGCTACATCACCTACGCGGGCGCGCACCGGCTGATCGACGCCGGCACGACCGGTGTGGCGAACATCAAGAAGATCAACCGAGGCGCCATCACCGGTGTGCTGATCGCGGGCATCCTGCGGATCATCCTGTTCCTCGGGTTCTTCGGGGTGATCGCGACCGGCGCGCACCTGGCCAACCACAGTGACATCGCCGGGTCCAGCTTCCTCGCCGCCTTCGGCACGATCGGCCTGCACCTGTTCGGCCTGGTGTTCTGGGCGGCCGGAATGACCAGCACCATCGGCAGCTCGTACACCACCGCCACGTTCCTGCGGTCCTACATCCCGATCGTGCGCAAGTACTTCAGCCGCACCGTCGTCGTCCTCATCGCGCTGGCCACCATCATCTTCGTGCTGGCCGGCCAGACGCCGCAGTCGCTGCTGGTGTTCGCGGGCGCGATCAACGGCCTGGTGCTGCCGATCGGCCTGGGCATCATCCTGTGGGTGGCGCTGTTCCGCCGCGACCTGATCACCGGATACCGGTATCCGAAGTTCCTGCTCGGCTTCGGCGTGGCAGCCTGGTTGTTCACCGCGTACGCGGCGGTCGTTTCGGTGTCCTCCATCGGTTCGATCTTCCACTGAGGGGTGATCATGACGACCATCACGCCTACCACCGATCCGGCGGAGGCCCGCGCCCGGTTCCGCGCGGGCCTGCGCACCCCCACCGCCGGATGGGCGCCCGGCTACGCCCAGGCGAACCTAATCATCGTCCCCCAGGACTACGCCTACGAGACGTTGCTGTTCGGGCAGCGCAATCCGAAACCGTGCCCGATCATCGACGTCAGCGACGCCGGCAGCCCGCGTACCGCGCTGGCGAAGGACGCCGACCTGCGCACCGACCTGCCCAGCTACCGGGTCTGGCGGGACGGTGAACTGGTCGACGAGCCGGACGAGATCACCGCCTACTGGCGCGACGACCTGGTGGCGTTCCTCATCGGGTGCAGCTTCACGTTCGAGGCACCGATGCTGGCCGCCGGGATCGAGATCCGGCACATCAGCCAGGGCCGGAACGTGTCGATGTACCGGACCAGCGTGTCGTGTAGGCCGGCCGGCCGGCTGCACGGTCCACTGGTGGTGTCCATGCGGCCGATCCGCGCCGACCGGGTGTCGGACGCGGTGCGGATCAGCGGCCGGTTCCCTGCCGTGCACGGCGCCCCCGTGCACGTCGGAGCGCCGGACACGCTCGGCATCACCGACCTGGGCAGGCCGGACTTCGGTGATCCGGTGGACATCCGGGACGGCGAGGTGCCGGTGTTCTGGGCCTGTGGCGTGACCCCGCAGGCGGCGATCATGACGTCGAAGCCGCCGTTCGCGATCACCCACGCGCCCGGGCACATGTTCATCACCGACACGCCCGACCACACCTACGCGATCTAGTGCCTTTCCCGTCGGAATCGGCGCCGGTCAGGAGGCGATCACGGCCTACTGGCCCGGCCGAGGATGTGTTGACCACCTAGCCGACCGAAAACACCTGACGGAAACTGGAACTCGTCGCGGGTTTCAACGACGAAACCCGCGGCTTCGATCGACTCGCCGGTGTGCCGGGTGATGTGGCAGCCCCCGGATACTGCCGACCAGATCGGGTCGAGGCGTCGCTGGCGGCGTGCCCAGCGCGGGTCGTCGGAAGCCACATGCTCCAGGAACCGCAGCTCACCGCCCGGCCGGATGACCCGGAACAGCTCGGCCAGCGCGGCCGCCTGGTCCGGCACCGAACACAGCACGAGTGACACGACCCCGGCGTCCACGGACGCCGGGGTCAGCGGCAGCGCGTCGGCGGTGCCGTCCACAACGCTGACCGGCACCGGCGCGCGCTCGGCCGCCGCCTCCGCCCAGGTTCGTAGATACGGCTCGGGTTCCACGGCCACCACACCGGTGACGGTGTCCGGGTAGTGCGCGAAGTTCGTGCCGCTGCCGGCACCGATCTCGACGACCCGGCCGGTCAGCCCGGCCAGCAACTGATCACGACGCACGGCGGGTTCGCCGTGCTCGCCCGCGTCGGCCATCCGGCGGTAGAAGCGGGCGAAAAGAGGATGAGGACGCGCGGTCCTTGTCGACACGGCCACACCCCCATTGTCGTGTTATGTCGGTGTCAGAGGGAGCGTTACGACGAAAGTGGCGCCGGCACCGGGGCCCCCGCTGCTCGCCGTGAGCGTGCCACCGAGCGCGCCGGTCAGGGCGCGGGCGATGGCCAGACCCAGCCCGGAGCCGCCGTGCGCCCGGTCCCGTGCGGCGTCAGCGCGGTAGAAGCGGTCGAACACGTGCGGCAGCTGCTCGGCGGCGATCCCCTCGCCGGTGTCGGTCACGCTCACCCGGACGGCCGGCCCGGCCGGTCGCGTGGCGCGATCGGTGGTGACCGTGACCCGGCCGCCGGACGGAGTGTGCCGGAGCGCGTTGGACAGCAGGTTGTCCACCACCTGGCTGACCCGGTCCGCGTCCACGTTCAGTTCGGGCAGGCCGACCGCGAGGTAGGTGACGAGTTCGACCCCCCGAGCGGCGTAGCCCGGGCGGGCGGCCGTGACCGCCGCGATCACCGGGTTGTTGGCGGCGGTGGGCGCCCGGCGTAGCACGAGTTGGTGTTCCTCGGCGCGGGACAGCAGCGCCAGGTCCTCGGTCAGCCGGCGCAGCCGGGTGGTCTGGTCCGCGAGGATGCCCCAGGTGTCCTGGTCGGGTGAGCGAACCCCGTCCGCCAGCGCCTCAAGATAGGC
>DASVLX010000116.1:0-3255 GCA_036384655.1 Pseudonocardiaceae bacterium | reverse complement strand
TGTGATGTCTCACGACATCGGAATAGTCCGGACCTGCAGTTCGTGGGTTCGGGCTATTTCTTTTTGCGCGCCGGGCCGGGTGGTAAGCCTCTGGGTTGGTAGTCCTTGCGTGGGTCGATGACCAGCTCGCGGAGCAGCTGTCCGGTCGCGGCGTCGATGACGCGGGCGTGGAGGTCGTGGACGAGCAGGATGACGTGGGTTCCGGCGTGGGTCCGGCCGATGCCGATGTGGCGGAGTTTGCCGGCGAGGCGAAGGGTGACGCAGCCGGTCTTGTCGATCTTGTCGTGGCGGACTCGGTAGTGGGTGTCGGCGGCGCGGTCGGTGCTGGGAGCGGCTTTGGGTAGCGAGTGGTAGATGGTCGCGGGAGTCGCCTGCTTCGGTAGCGACCGGTGCGGCCGCTGGGAGTTGTAGATCGCGGTGAAGGCGTCGATGAGTGCCTGGAGCTCGGCGATCGTGGCGGGCTGGACGAGTTGGGCGCGGAGCCATTTCTTCATGGTCTGTTGGAACCGTTCGACTTTGCCTTGGGTCTGCGGATGGTTGGGCTGGCCGTTCTTCTGCGTGACGTTGAGCTCACGCAGTTCGTGTTCGAGGTGGTTGCGGCCACCCTTGCCTCCGGCGAAGCGAGTGGTGAACACCATCCCGTTGTCGGTCAACGTCGCAGCCGGGATCCCAAAGACCGCAACGATCGCGCGGAACGTGGCGAGCACGATGACGGCGGTCACCCGGACGTGGGCGGTGACCGACAAGGCGTAGCGGGAGCAGTCATCAAGCCAGGTCAGGATCTCGACATCGGCGCCGGGTGTGCCATCACGGTTGGTCAGCCGGTAGTGGGTGAAGTCCGACTGCCAGCACTCATTGGGCTGGTCGGCTTCGAACCGGATGTAGGAACTCTTCGGGCGCTTCGACGGGTCGGCGGTGACCGTGCCAGCCCGTACCAAGATCCGGTTGATCGTCGGCCGCGACACCACAAGGTCGTGGTGATGGGCCAGGTGCCAGCCGATCGTGTCCGCGCCGGCGTCCAGCCCTTGCTCGACGAGCGTGTCAAGTTCTCTGTGTAAATGAGGTTCTGGGCGGTTAGATCTGGGCGGGTAGTCGTCCTGGGAACACGACTTCGAAGTGGTTGAGCGCAGCGGTCCAGCCGTGGGTCACTGAGCCGCGCGACAGGATGCTTTTCTTCCGCGCATCACCTCCTCGGCTCTTGTCGCGGGATTCGATGTCGCAGATGGCCAGGTAGAGGATCTTGTAGACCGCGTCGTCGTTGGGGAACTGGCCGCGGGTCTTGGAGACCTTCCGGAGCTGGTAGTTGATGCTCTCGATCGCATTGGTGGTGTAGACGACGCGACGGATCTCGGTCGGCAGGTCGAGAAACGGCACGAACTCGTTCCAGGCTCGGCGCCAGACGTCGACCACGGCCACGCAGCGCCGACCGAGCTCGCTGGCGGCGAACTCCTCGAGGGCAAGCTCGGCGGCCTCGACCGTCGCGGCGGTGTAGATCGGTCGCAGCGCCGCAGCGATCGTCTTGCGGTCCTTCCAGGAGGCGTAGCGCATCGAGTTGCGGATCAGGTGCACCACGCAGGTCTGCACGATCGCTTTCGGCCAGACGCTGCCGATCGCATCGGGCAGACCGGTCAGCCCATCGCAGCAGACGATGAGCACGTCGCGGACGCCGCGGTTGCGCAGCTCGGTGAGCACGCCGGTCCAGAACCGGGCGCCTTCGGCCTGCTCGATCCACATGCCCAGAACACGTTTGCGGCCCTCGATGTCGACGCCGACGGCGAGGTGACATGCCTTGATCCGCACCGTGCCGGCGTCGCGGACCCGGACCCGGATCGCGTCGATGTAGAGGATCGGATAGACCTCGTCCAGCGGTCGTGACCGCCATTCCTTGACCAGGTCGTTGACGCTGTCGGTGATGTTCGCGATCGTCTCGTGGCTGAGCTTCGCGCCGTAGGTCTGCTCGAGCCACTCGGCGATATCCCGGGTAGTGATTCCCTTGGCGAACAAGCTCAGGACCATGTCGTCGAACTCGGTGAACCGGCGCGTGCCCTTGGGCAACGTGACCGGATCGAACGTGCCGTTGCGATCACGCGGCACCGAGATCTCCGCCGGGCCGGCAGCTGTCTGCACCGTCTTCGACGTCGCCCCGTTGCGCGAGTTACCCGAGCCGCGGCCCTCGACCGCGTACTTCTCATAACCCAGATGGCCGGTCATCTCGCCTTGCAACGCGGCCTCGACCGCGGTCTTGATCATGTCCGGCAGCAGGCCGCCCTCACCGGTGAGCTGGATGCCCTCGTACTGGGCTTGCTCGACAAGACGCGCGACCTCCTCACGCATCCCCTCGGGAACCGGCGAACCAGACGGCACCGACTCAGACTTCACGATCACGGGAACTCCTTCAACGAGGGCCTGGCCCTCAGTGACTCAGAGAACCCCGTTTACACACCCCATCTGACACGCCCTCCCGCAGCCGTTTCGCGATCTGGCGCGGCGACCACAACCGTTCCAGATCCGCGCTCACCCGGTCGAGCAGCGCCGAATCGCCGGCCAGCTTGAACGACTTCGGTCGCTTGGCCAGCAGACACGCTCGGTCGTGCGCGGTGAACGGCTGATAACCAGCCCGACCGCCGTTGGCCGCGACCTCTCGGCTCACCGTCGACGGCGCACGTCCCAAACTGGCAGCGATCCGGCGAATCGACCAGTCGCGCTCCAGCCCGATCCTGATATCAACCCGCTCCGGCAAACCAAGACGCGCCGTCGAGACCTGCCACATCACCGGTCGATAGACCCCGCCGAGGGGCCGCAAAACATTGACCACCGTGCCCACAGCGCAATCGATCTGCAGCCTGATCTCATCGCGGGACAGCCCCTGCGCCGCCAACCGGACGATGTCCCGCCGCACCTCAGGCGGCAGCTTGTGCCAACGACGCTTCACAACACGCTCCTTGTCGAATCAGAACCCCCAACTCAACAAGGTGTTGCGATGATCACTAGACAGCGCCCGTGTCAGGGCACGGCTGGGGCTTCACAACCCTCAGATGCGGGCGACGCCCTCTGCCCGGGCGCACTCCGCAACGGCCGCGGCGACCGCCGGGCCGACCCGCGGGTCGAAGACGCTCGGGATGACGTACTCCTCAGCGACGTCGTCACCGACGACGTCGCACAGCGCGTTGGCGGCCGCGAGCTTCATGCCCTCGGTGATCGCACTGGCTCGCACGTCGAGCGCGCCGCGGAAGACACCCGGGAACGCCAGCACGT
>DASVLX010000115.1:0-18718 GCA_036384655.1 Pseudonocardiaceae bacterium | reverse complement strand
CGCCGGTGCGACCGACACGCCACCCGCGGCACCGGCGGGAGCGCCGGCCGCGGTGCCGCTGGACCGTCTGGTCGGGGTGCGCGAGCCGGCCCGGCGGATGACCGAATGGCTGGAACTCACCTTCGAGCGGCCGGATCTGCTGCGCCGGCTGGGCGCCACCGCCAGGCTGGCCGCACTGCTGTCCGGTCCGGAGGGGGTCGGCAAGGCGACACTGGCCCGCTCGGTCACGGCGAGCGTGGGTGCCGAACTCGTCGAGGTCGTCGCGCCGAGCGTGGCCGCGCTGGAGGCCAACGCGGCGGCGGCCGGGGTGCGGCAGGCGGTGGACACGGCGGTGCTGCTGGCCGGCCAGGGCAGGGCGACCGTGCTACTGCTCACCGATATCGATGTACTGCTGCCGGCCAACAACACCCCGCCGGTGGCGACCGTGGTGCTGGACGCGCTGCGTGCCGCGGTCGCCACACCCCGGGTCGCGCTGCTCGCCACCACCGCGCACTCCGGCGCGGTGGATCACCGGCTGCGCGATCCGGAACTGGTCGATCGCGAGCTGGTGCTGCCGCTACCGGACGGCCGGCTGCGTGCCGAGCTGCTCCAGGCGCTGCTCCGCGAGGTGCCGGTTCAGTCCGATGTGGACTTCGCGGCGGTCGCCGACCGGACACCGGGCTTCGTGGTGGCCGATCTGGCCGCGCTGCGCAGGGAGGCGGCGGTGCGCGCCGCGATCCGGCAGAAGGATGCGGACGAGCCGCGCATCGGGCAGCAGGACCTGTTGGGAGCACTGGAAACCGTGCGCCCGGTGTCGATGTCCACGTCCGACGTTATCCAGTCCGGTGGACTCACCCTGGCGGACGTCGGCGATCTGGGCGACGTCAAGCGCGCGCTGACCGAGGCGGCGCTGTGGCCGCTCCAGTATCCGGACTCCTTCGCACGGCTGGGCGTCACGCCACCGCGCGGGGTGTTGCTCTACGGGCCGCCGGGCTGTGGCAAGACGTTCCTGGTGCGGGCGCTGGCCGGCACCGGGCGGCTGAACGTGCTGTCGGTCAAGGGCGCCGAGCTGATGGACAAGTGGGTGGGCGAGTCCGAGCGGGCGGTGCGGGAACTGTTCGCGCGCGCTACCCAGGCCGCGCCGACCCTGGTGTTCCTCGACGAGGTGGACGCACTGGCGCCGCGTCGAGGCCAGTCCTCGGACTCCGGCGTGACCGACCGGGTGGTGGCCGCGCTGCTCACCGAATTGGACGGGGTGCAACCGCTGCGTGACGTGGTGGTGCTCGGCGCGACGAACCGGCCCGATCTGGTGGATCCCGCGCTGCTGCGGCCCGGCCGGTTGGAACGGCTGATCTACGTGCCGCCGCCGGACACGGCCGCCCGGGCGGCGATCCTCGGCTCGGCCGCGCGCAACACGCCGCTGGCCGGTGATGTTGACCTGGCGGAGCTGGCCGAGACCCTGGATGGCTATTCGGCGGCGGACTGCGCGGCGCTTGTCCGGGAGGCGGCGCTCACCGCGATGCGGGAGTCGTTGGACGCCACCGAGGTTGGCGCGGCGCATCTGGCCGCCGCCCGCGAGGTGGTACGGCCGTCGCTGGACCCGGCGCAACTGGCCGAACTCGCGGCCTACGCGGACCGCCGGTCGGGCTGAGGCCCGATGCGTGGAGGCTATTTGGAGCCCTGGTCGAAGTCCTTGGCCAGGACGACGATCACGCCGGGCGGGAAGCCCGCGAAGTCGGGTCCGGATTGCTGGACCTGCAGGTGAAACTGTTGCGCCAGCTGATCCGCGACCTGTTTCTCGTCCTGTGTCGTGTACAGGGCCGTGCTCGTGGGCAGCACGGTCGCCGCGTAGTTGCCAACGATGGTGACGTTGTACCCGGCCGCCCGGAACTCGGCGGCGGCCTTCTCGGCGAGCCCCTTGATCAGGCTGTTGTTGTAGACCTGCACGGCCACCGGCGCCGGGCTCGGCGCCCCGGCGGCCGAACCGGCCGTCGTCGACTGGCCGCCGGTGGTTGACGGCACGACGGTGGTCGTCGTCGGGCTGATCGAGGCCGGGCTGGTGGTCGAGGGAGTGGCCGGCGTGTGGCCGGTGGTCACGGCACTGCTACCCGGGCTGGGAGCACCGCTGGCGGAGGAACCGCCGCTCGCGTTGGAGGTCAGGTCGAACACCCCGAGTCCCACGGCGATGACGGCCACGCCGATCAACACGACCGCGGCCAGCCTGGCCGAGGACATCCGGGGGAGGCTTGGGCTCATCGCACCTCGAATCCCAGGCGGCGCGCGGTGCGGACACGACGGCGGCTGGTCCGAGCTCGACGCAGCCGTTTGACCAGCATCGGATCGTCGCGCATGGCCTCCTGCTTTTCCAGGAGCCGGTTCAACAACTGGTAGTAGCGGGTGGACGACAGGCCGAAGGTCTCGCGGATGGCGCGTTCCTTCGCGCCCGCGTATCGCCACCACTTGGCTTCAAAGGCCAGGATCTCGCGCTCTCGGTCGGTCAGTCCGCTGTTGGACTCCTCGGCCGGGGTCAGAGCCTCCGCGGCGTCCATCTGGCTCCTCGCCCCTCGTGATCGCTCGACTTGCCCGCGAATCACACGGCTGTGATTCCCCTTGGGGGCATTAGATCACGGTACCTCCGCCGGGTGTCGCCGATCCTTCGGCGAGTCACGCCGACCCGGCATTTAGGGTCGGGACATGACGATTCACCCGATTCGGATCGTCGGCGATCCGGTCCTCCACCGGCCGACGCGCCCGGTGGAGAAGTTCGACGACGACCTTCGCACCCTGGTAGAAGACCTGTTCGAGACGAACACGGCGGCCAACGGCGCGGGCTTGGCGGCCAACCAGATCGGCGTGGATCTCCGGGTGTTCATCTACGACTGCGACGACGACGAGGGCGTCCGGCATCGCGGTTACGTGGTGAACCCGACCATCGAGACCTCGGGGCGGCCCGAGGGCATGCCCGACCCGGACGACGACTGGGAGGGCTGCCTGTCGGTGCCTGGCGAGATGTTCCCCACCGGGCGGGCTGACTGGGCCAAGGTGACCGGCTTCGACACCGACGGCAAGCCGGTCGAGGTCGAGGGCACCGGCTTCTTCGGCCGCTGCCTGCAGCATGAGACCGATCACCTCGAAGGGCTGCTCTACCTCGACCGGCTGGTCGGCCGCAACGCTCGGGCCGGGAAGAAGGCCGTCAAGCGGCATCACTGGGGCGTGCCCGGCCTGTCCTGGGACCCGGCGACCGAACCCGACCCGTTCGCCTGACCGGTCCGCCGCACCCGATCACCGCGCGATCAGCGGGTCCGATCAGCGCCAGGGCAGGCTGGCCAGCCCCGCCAGCTGGGTGAGGCTGCCGGCCGCCGCCAGTTCGGCGTACCGGCCGGCCCGCAGGTAAGCGCGGATCCAGTGCTGGGTCGTGTCGTCGACGTTCTCGCCGACCAGCAGGAACGGGATCACCAGCCGCCAGTTCAGCACGACCGTGGCGCGGTGCCGGTGGGTGGCACGCAACACCGCCCGCGCCACCCGCAGCATGTGCTCGTTGGCACCGATCGCGCCCTTCGGCGCGCGGTCCTCCCAGCCCCACCGCCGCTCGTCACCGACCCGGCAGAACACGCATCCCACCGGCCCGGCCCCCAGCTCCTGCCCACACCGAGGGCAACGCAGCACCGACATCGCGGTGTCCACGCAGGTCCAGGAATAGTCGCCGGCGGGCGCCACCAGCACCTGACGGGCCAGGTCGCGTTCGGGCTCGCCACCGGGCAGCACAGACCGGGCGCGCAGCAGCACCGACCAGTCGGCCAGCCACAGCCCGTCGACCAGGCTGGCGCACCCGGCGCAGTCGGGATAACCGCGGCCGGCCAGATCGGTGCACTCGACGCAGCGATCCACCGTCCGCGGGCGTGGAACCCGTCGGGTGCCGGGAGGGAAGGGCTGCGGCACGTCAAGACGGTAACTTGGCATGGACGCCGGTGCGTGGCTAGCCTCTGAACCGGACGCCAAAGGTCCCACAAAACACACCGCGGGGGCTCGCGCCAGAGCGGGCTGAGATTGCGGCTGGGTGTCGATTCATGACCCGGTGCCGCTGACCGCAGAACCTGTCCGGGTAATGCCGGCGTAGGAAGGGATGATCTCATGACCAGTGTTTCCGACCGTGCCGCGAACACGATCAGCACCGGGCCGATCACCGGCTCACACAAGGTGTACCGAGAGGTGGACGACCTGCGGGTGCCGTTCCGCAGGGTGGAGTTGACCAACGGGGATCATGTCGACCTCTACGACACCTCCGGCCCCTACACCGACCCGGACGCGGTGATCGACACCGAGGCCGGTCTGCCCGGCCTGCGGTCCGGCTGGATCGCCGCCCGGCAGCCGCTCAATGGCTCGGTCACCCAGCTCGGCTACGCCAAGGCCGGCATCATCACCGAGGAGATGCGGTTCATCGCGGCGCGCGAGGGCATCGACGCCGAGATCGTCCGGGAGGAGGTGGCCGCCGGCCGGGCCGTGATCCCCGCCAACCGCAATCATCCCGAGACCGAGCCGATGATCATCGGCAGGCGGTTCCTGGTGAAGGTCAACGCGAACATCGGTACCTCCGCGGTGTCCTCCTCGATCGACGAGGAGGTCGCCAAGATGGCATGGGCGACCCGCTGGGGCGCGGACACGATCATGGACCTGTCCACCGGCTCGCGGATCCACGAGACCCGCGAATGGATCGTGCGCAACTCGCCGGTGCCGGTCGGCACGGTGCCGATCTACCAGGCTTTGGAGAAGGTCAAGGGTGACCCGGCCGCGTTGTCCTGGGAGGTCTTCCGGGACACCGTGATCGAGCAGTGCGAGCAGGGCGTGGACTACATGACCGTGCACGCTGGCGTGCTGCTGCGGTACGTGCCGCTCACCGCGCGGCGGATCACCGGCATCGTGTCCCGGGGTGGCTCGATCATGGCGGCCTGGTGTCTGGCACATCACCAGGAGAGCTTCCTGTACACCCGGTTCGCGGAGCTGTGCGAGATCCTGCGCGACTACGACGTGGCATTCTCGCTGGGCGATGGGCTGCGGCCGGGCTGCATCGCGGATGCCAACGACGAGGCGCAGTTCGCCGAGCTGCGCACGTTGGGCGAGCTGGGCCGGGTGGCGCGCGAGCATGACGTGCAGGTGATGATCGAGGGCCCGGGCCATGTGCCGATGAACAAGATCCCGGAGAACATGCGGATGGAGAAGGAATGGTGCGATGAGGCGCCGTTCTACACGCTCGGCCCGTTGACCACGGACATCGCGCCCGGCTATGACCACATCACCTCGGCCATCGGCGCGGCGCAGATCGGCTGGCTGGGCACCGCGATGTTGTGTTACGTCACCCCGAAGGAGCACCTCGGCCTGCCCGACGCGGACGACGTGAAGACCGGCGTGATCACTTACAAGATCGCCGCACATGCCGCCGACCTGGCCAAGGGGCATCCGCACGCGCAGGACTGGGACGACGCGTTGTCCCGCGCGCGGTTCGAGTTCCGCTGGACGGACCAGTTCAACCTGTCGCTCGATCCGGACACCGCGCGGGCGTTCCACGACGAGACAATGCCCGCCGAGCCGGCCAAGGCCGCGCACTTCTGCTCGATGTGCGGGCCCAAGTTCTGTTCGATGAAGATCACCCAGGACGTCCGGCGGTACGCCGAGGAACACAACCTGTCCACGGTGGAGGCCATCGAGGCCGGCATGCGGGACAAGGCAACCGAGTTCGTGGCCGAGGGTGGCCAGGTCTACCTCCCGGTGGTGGACCAGTGACCGCATCCTCGCTCGCGCCCTCCGCTGGAGCGCTGACCCCGCCGACCGCGCTGACCATCGCCGGCTCGGACTCCGGCGGCGGCGCCGGACTGCAGGCCGACCTGCGGACGTTCTTCGCATGTGGGGTGCACGGCCTGGCGGCCGTCACCGCCGTCACCGTGCAGAATTCGGTGGGCGTCACCGGATTCACCGAGATCCCGCCGGACGTGGTCGCCGCCCAGATCGACGCGGTGGCCAGCGACATGGGTGTGGCGGCCGCCAAGACCGGCATGCTGGCCAGCGCCGAGATCATCAAAGCGATCGCCGAGGCCTGCGACAAGGCCGAGATCGGTGCCGCGCACCGGACTCCGCTGGTTGTCGACCCGGTGGCGGCGTCCATGCACGGCGACGCGCTTCTCCACGAGAGCGCCCTCAACGCGCTGCGCACGGAGCTGTTCCCGCGGGCCACCCTGGTCACTCCGAACCTGGATGAGGTGCGGCTGCTGGTCGGCATCGACGTTCGCGATCGTCCGGGCCTCGCCGAGGCGGCGCGCGCGGTGCACGCGCTCGGCCCGCGGTGGACCCTGATCAAGAGCGGGCACCTCACCGACGACCCGGAATGCGTCGACCTGCTCTACGACGGCAGCGAGTTCATCGAACTGCCCGGACCGCGCTTCGACACGCCCAACACACATGGCGGCGGTGACACCATGGCCGCCTCCATCGCCGCTGCCCTGGCCAGGGGCAGGACGCTGCCGGACGCGGTGCGGTTCGGCAAGTGGTTCGTGTCGGAGGCCGTCCGGCACTCCTACCCGCTCGGCCACGGCGTCGGCCCGGTCTCACCCTTCTGGCGCCTCCCCGACGACCCCCTCCCCTGAGACTGGCCTGGCGGCCCCGCTGAATGTCAGGACCCCACCCGACCAGGCTGCTCAGCTGAGGCCGTGTCTCACTGGACCGTCAGCCCAGACTGGAGCAGTATGCGAATATATGTTCGAACTGGTCGTGGGGTGGTCGTCTCACGAGCCAGGCCGACAGCAGGCGGGAGGACAACGTGAGCCGCATGGACCGCATGACGGAGCAGTCGGCGCTACTCGTGTTGCTCCGACAGCACCGGACCGGCTGGGCTGCCGTGACCGATGAGGTCGAAACCCGCGGAAGTGCGTACGAGGTTCTGGTGAACGACGGCGCTGGCAGTCAGCCGACGTTGTTTGCCGACGAACCCACGCCGGATGAGAACATGCGGGCGGCCAGAACGGCGATTCACCGCTGGACAGACGAGGGAATCCATCTCGTCACCCTCCTGGACGACGACTATCCCAAACAGTTGCTCACAATCCACGAAAGGCCGCCTTTTCTTCTTTACCGCGGATCGCTTCGCGAAGAAGACGCCGACGGGGTCGCCATAGTGGGAACACGGAAGCCATCTTCCGCTGGTCTCGAAATGGCCTCGGAGATAGCCCGGGATCTGGCCAGACGAGACGTATCGATCATCAGCGGCCTTGCGGCGGGAATAGATACGGCTGCCCATCGGGCCGCACTTGAGGTCGGTGGACGCACGGTTGGCGTCATCGGAACGGGGCTAGAGCACTCGTATCCGTCGCAGAACGCCGGTCTACAGGCCGAGCTTGGCCGATCCCAGCTCGTTGTCTCCCAGTTCTGGCCCAATGCTGGGCCAACAAAGAAGAGTTTTCCCATGAGGAACGCCGTCATGAGCGGGTACGCTGCGGCGACCGTCGTGGTCGAGGCCGCAGCGCAGAGCGGTTCGCGTATCCAGGCTCGGCTGGCGCTCCAGCATGGCCGGCCGGTTTTCCTACTCGAGTCACTTCTCGAGCATGATTGGGCGCGGGACTTCGCCAGCAAACCGGGAACTCGCGTCGTTTCTGGTCCGGCGGACATCATTGATCAACTTGCGGACGTTCTCGCGCCTCCCGAGCAGTTGGTATGGGCTGACTAGATGACGCCGCTTCCACAGCCGTCGCAGGTGTCATCATCGGACGATGGTTCAAGACCGACTTCAGGGATAACGCGGCATGGCTGCGGAAGGCCAAACGTACGGCTTGGTCCTGGGACAGGTGCTGTCTTGAAGTGCCGGGCATCGAATCACGGCCTCCGTCGCGCTGACGTCGGTCGATCCTGCCCCGCTGACTCCCTCACTGGGAGCGGCAGAGCGCGTCAGACTGTTCGCTACCGCCGGACGCGCCGGGGAGCAAGGCCATCAACACCACCTCCAGCGCCTGGAACGTCGAAAGTGCCGCTGTATAGAAACTTCGTCTAGACATAGATGGGAAATCTACATAGTGTTGTGGGCACCGACCCCAGGTAGGAGGACGGTGACGATGGACGAGACGGACAGCGGCGACGCGGCGGACGAGGCGGTCGTGGACGGCCGACACGGCGGGAACTATGAGCAGGACCCCGACAGCCACCTGATTGCCGAGGCGGAGAAGATCGCGGTGGCCCTGGGGCGGATGTTCCCGGGCCTGTGCGAGGTGGTCCTGCACGACCTGCGGCAGCCCGAGCATGCCATTCGCGTGATCGAGAACAACCTGTCGGGCCGGCACGTCGGCGACTCGGTGACCGAACTGGGGCTCCTGCGTATCAAGGACCCCAACTACCCCAGCGTGATCCAGAACTACGCCAACCGTTTCCCGGATGGTCGCCCGGCCAAGAGCACCTCGATCGGGATCAAGAACGCCGAAGGAAAATACATCGCGGCCCTGTGCCTGAACCTCGACGTGTCGGTGCTGTCGCCGGTGACGTTGGCGCTGTCGAACCTGGTCGCGACCGAACCGGGCAACCGGGACGAGCAGCTGGAGTCCTTGCGTGACCGCAACTCCCGGGAGTTGCGCGGTGTCGTCGAGGGTATCGCCGCCGAGCAGTCGAGCACGCCACGGGCGATGAGCCGGGCAGCCAAGAAGGATCTCGTGCGCCGGTTGCGCGCGGACGGCTACTTCGAATCCCGCGACGCCGCACAAACCATCGCCGACATGCTCGGGATCTCCCGTGCGACGGTCTACAACTACACGAAATGAGGAGCCGTTGACACCGGTGACGAACAGCCACGAACTCGACGGCCGGGTCAAGGACCTGACCTTGATCGACTGCCCAGAGCTACCTGCCCCAGCGGGTCACTATTCCCACATCGCCAAGCATGGCGGTATCGCCTACATCTCCGGGCAGCTGCCCGTCACCAGCGACGGCAGGCGGCTGTCGGCGGAACCCTTCGAGGTCCAGGCGCGGCAGGTTTTGTCCAATGTGGAGGCTTGCCTGCGTGCGGCGGGTTCCAGCCCGGACAGACTCGTCTCCGTGACGGTCTACGTCACCGACATCGGCCAGTGGCCGCAGTTCGACCGCTTGTACCAGGCGTGGTTGGGCGATCACCGTCCAGCTCGGATCGTCGCCGGCGTCAGCGAGCTGCACTACGGCTGTGCGGTGGAGGTGCAGGCTGTTGCGATCGCCGACTGAGGTCCTCACACTGTCCGACCCGGACACCCCCTTCGCTGTCGTCGACGTCGCCGTGTCCCGACGCAACATCGACCGGCTCATCCACCGGCTCAGCAGACTCGGAGTGCCGCTTCGCCTGCACGTCAAGACCGCCAAGTGCGTCAACGTCGCGAACCTGGTCTACGGCGACACGCCCGGCCCTATCACCGTGTCCACGCTCGCCGAGGCCGAACAGTTCGCCGACGCCGGCTACACCGACATCACCTACGCCGTCGGAATCGACCCGCACAAGCTCCCCCGCGTGCTGGCACTGCTGCGGCGCGGCGTCACCCTGCGCGTGCTGCTCGACAGCCCCGAGCAGGCCGAGGCCGTCCGAGCGGCCGCGGCCGATGCCGGAACCGCCATCCCCGCCCTCATCGAAGTCGATTGCGACGGACACCGCGGCGGCGTCACCGTCGACGACCCCAGCCTGATCGAGATGGCACGTGCCCTGCACCTGGTCGGCTGCTTCGCCGGGGTTCTCGTGCACGCCGGGGAGTCCTACGGTGAACCGACGCCGGCCGGCAAGGTCTTCGCCGCCGCCACTGAACGAGATGTCGCGGTCGCCGCCGCCGAAACGATCCGCGCCGAGGGCATCGACGTCGGCACCGTCAGCGTGGGCTCCACCCCCACCGCCCACGCCGCCGAGGATCTGACCGGGGTGACGGAGGTACGCGCGGGAAACTTCGTGTTCTTCGACCTGTTCATGGCCGGCATCGGGGTCTGCACCCTCGACGACCTCGCGCTCACCGTCGTGTCCACCGTGATCGGGCACCGACCGGAAAAGGGGTGGATCCTGATCGACGGCGGCTGGATGGCCATGTCACGCGACCGAGGCACCGCCGGCCAGGACCTCGATCAGGGATACGGCGTCGTGGCCGACATCTCCGGGAACGTCATCCCGGAGCTGATCGTGTCCGGCGCGAGCCAGGAGCACGGCATCCTCTCGACCCGCGACGGTTCGCCTCTGCCGGACCTGCCCGTCGGCACCCGCCTGCGCATCCTGCCCAACCACGCCTGCGCCACCGCCGCGCAGCACCGCGAATACCAGATCATCGACAGTGACCTCGACACTTTCGGCGCCACGCCCCGGATCCGCGACAGCTGGAACCGAGGAGGCGGCTGGTGACCGAATATCCGACCTCCCGGGAACGGACAACGACCGTGAACCCTTCGCAGTCGCCGTTTCTCTACGACCGGTCCGGCCGCCACTACGCCCTGACCGATCCGCGGTGGCGCGGCGACGACGGATCCCCGCTCGCTCTGAGCCCGCTACCCGGTCTCACCCCCGACCAGGTGATCACCGCCGAACATTCCCTCTGGCGCTACCAGAGAGCGATCCCCGTCGATGCCCGCTACCGGCTCAGCATCGGCGAGGGGTTCACGGCGATGCCCGAGGTGGACTGGCGGGGTCATCGGATCCACTTCAAGCTCGAATGGTTCAACCCGACCTGCAGCTTCAAGGATCGCGGCGTCAGCGTGATGATGTCGCACCTGCTGTCCCAGGGTGCGACCGAGGTTCTCGAGGACTCCTCCGGCAACGGCGGGTCCTCGGTCGCGGCCTACGCCGCCGCAGCGGGCATCAGAGCCAAGATCCTGGTGCCGGAAGCGACTTCGGCAGCCAAAATCTTGCAGGCTCGGGCGTTCGGGGCGCGGATCCAGCTTGTCGGCGGCACCCGCGACCAGGTCGGCGAGGATGCGGTCCGGCAATCCGCGCTGATCCCGTATGCCAGCCACAACTGGCACCCCTTCTTCCTTCAGGGCATCAAGACCATCGGTTACGAGATGTGGGAAGCCCTCGGGTGGCGAGTGCCGGACAACATCGTGCTCGTCGCCGGCGCGGGCAGCCTCATTCTCGGCTGCGACATCGCCTTCGACGAGCTCATCCGCTCCGGAGCCGCCACCCGCCGTCCCCGTCTTTTCGTGGGCCAGCCCGAACACTGGGCCACGATCGCCGACACGATCAACAACACCGACCCCGCCGGCCGGGGCGATCGCAGGCCGACCATCGCCGAAGGCGCGTCCATCGCACACCCCGTCAGGCTGAACGAGGCGGTCGACGCCATCCGACGCTCCGACGGCGCAGCGGTAGCCGTCTCCGAAACCCAGATCGCGTCAGCGGTACGAGAACTCACCGCGAAGGGCCTCTACGCCGAACCGACCAGCGCGGTCGCCGCGGCCGCCCTCAACCACTTCATCAGCACCGGGGACATCGCCGCGGACCAGACCACCGTGGTGGTCCTGACCGGCTCCGGCTTGAAGTCCGCGGACAAGCTGTCCGCCCTCTTCGCATCCGACAGCGATACCGCCTGACACGACCCTCGCCTGAACGGGTGGCGAGCGCCACCGAGCCGCCTACTGTGGAATCCATGACGGCGCCCACTGCGCCTCGCGCGCAGATACCGAGGCTGCAGCCACTCGCGAACCGGCTGGTTCGGGGGCTGTTGCGGACACCAGTGATCAGTAAGGGCATCGGCAAACGTCTCGTCACGATCCGCGTGGTGGGGCGCAAGTCGGGCCGGCGGTTCGACGTACCCGTCGCGTACACCCGGGAAGGCGACCATCTGCTCGTCGGCACCCCCTTCGGCTGGGGACGCAACCTGCGGACCGGTGAGCCGGTCGACATCTGGCTGGAAGGCAAACTACGCAGGGCAGATGTCGAGGCATTCTCGGACGAACCGCACGTGGTCGAGCTGTACACGACCATGTGCCAGGACAATCACCACTTCGCGCAGTTCAACAAGATCGGCTTCGACGGCGATGGCAATCTCAACGCCAATGACCTCCACGAGGCATGGGCCGCCGGAGCGCGCGCCTTCCGCCTCACACCCCACTAGAGGGAGATCCAAGCCTGGTTTTCTGTCACTGTCACCTGTCAGCTAGCCAAGCCAGATCACTTGCAGTACGTCAACTCTGCGCTGCAACCTGCTTCTGAGCCAGCTCGTCGGTTTCGACGCGGTACACCTACATGCCGACCTTGGCGCGAGTGACAGCCAGCGGCTCGTCGGCCGGAACAGCCTCGCCGGTCAGCAGCTCAGCCGCCCGGCGAACCACTCGCCGAAACTCCTGTGGGTCGCGTTGGATCAAAGCCCTCCGGCGCCAGCGCTCCAACGTCTTGAACAGCTCGGTCAGGTCCAGGCTGACCCGGGCGTCGGCTAGTGCCCGCGCGTACGCGGCATCGAACTTCGTCCGATCCTCGGGCAACAATGCTGCTCGGATGTGGCGCGGCGAGGCGCCAGGCTGCAGCGGATTTCCGCTGCCAGGCTGTTCGTCGAGGGCGTAGGTGGCGGCCACGTAGACAGGATAGCTGGCAAGGTGGTCGAGGTTGAGTTATCCACACCGGCCAAATTGATCTGACTGACCGGATCTCAGATCACCGGGTAGTGCAGGATGACCGCGCCGCCGGTGGCGTAGTTGGGCACGTCGCGACCGACGGCACGTCCCTGTGCCGATGAGAGCGCGGCGGCCAGGGCCTCGGCGCTCTCGAAATCCGCCTCGAAGATCGCGAAGTACGGCGACTCGCCGGCCGGAGCGGCGACCTCGAAGCTGTAGCGCCGGCCCAGCAACCCGGGCAGCTTGTCGACCAGCGGCAGGTGGGTGTGCACGTAGTAATCCCGGAAATGGTCCGGGTCGGTCGGCTTCGGGTAGAGCACGATCATCTTGTGCATGGCACCGACGGTACGTGGCGACACCCGGCGCGGGTCAAGCGTCGCGGCCGGCGAGCCGTCAGCAGTTCCCGTCCTGGTCGACCAGGGACTCCAGTGCGGGCAGCGCGGCCACGACGGCCTGCCACTGCTCGGGCGACAGCCGATCGATCCGGCGCCGTAGTTCGCGCAGCCGGTTCGACCACATGCCCGAGATGATCCGCTCGCCCTCGGCGGTCGCCGTCACCAGGAAGGCACGGCCGTCGTGTGGGTCCGGCTCTCGCCGCACGTAGCCGCCCTCCACCAGCGAGGAGACCACTCGGGACAGCGTGGGTGGAGCCACGCCCTCGCGGGCCGCGAGATCGCCGAGCCGCATCGGTCCGTGGCGGACCAGGGTGTTCAACGCGGACACCGCGCCATGCCCCAGCTCCGCCGAACCCAGGCCGATCCGGCGCAGCGACCGCGTCAGCCGCCCCACGACCAGATACAGCCGCGTCGGGTCGTCGTCGCTCGAACTGGCTCCACCACCGGCGGCCGCGTCCATTCGCCCCGCCGTCACGCCGTCCACTCCCTCACGGGTCACCCACGACATCACACCATGATGCCGTGTCATGTTTCGGACCGTGCGCTCAGCGTGGCGGGCTGGACGCCTGTGCCCAGAAACGTTGCGGGACGCGCCCGGCCAACCTGGCCGAACGCCCCGCGCGCACCGCGTCCCGCATCGCGGCCGCCATCAGCCCGGAGTCGTTCGCCCGGGTGACCGCCGTCGCCAGCAGCACGCCCGAGCAGCCCAGTTCCATCGCCAGGCAGGCGTCCGACGCGGTGCCGATGCCGGCGTCGAGGATGACCGGCACGCCGGCACGCGCCACGATCAGCTCGATGTTGTGCGGGTTGCGGATGCCGAGTCCGGTGCCGATCGGCGAACCGAGCGGCATCACCGCGGCGGCGCCGACCTGCTCCAGCTTCAGCGCGAGCACCGGGTCGTCGTTGGTGTAAGGCAGCACGGTGAACCCGTCGTTCACCAGCTGCTCGGCGGCCTCCAGCAGTTCCACGCCGTCCGGCAGCAGCGTCCGGTCGTCCGCGATGACCTCCAGCTTGATCCACGAGGTGTCCAGCGCCTCGCGGGCCAGCCGCGCGGTCAGCACCGCCTCGGCGGCGGTCTTGCAGCCGGCGGTGTTCGGCAGCGGCGTGATACCCAGCCTGCGCAGCAGACCCAGCACACCGGTGCTGCCGGCGGCGTCCACCCGGCGCATCGCCACGGTGGTCAACTCGGTGCCGGACGCCACCAGGGCCTGCTCCAGGATGTCCAGGCTGGTCGCGCCGCCGGTGCCCATCACCAGGCGCGATCCGAACGTCCGGCCGCCGATCACAAACGGATCCGAGTTCCCGGAAGTGTCCGCCATGGACGCTCCGCTCGCGGTCAGTTCGCTGGTTCCGGTGGAAATGTCAGTGCTGGAAATATCGGTGGTCACATCAGCCTCCCTGCACCGCGGTGAGAATCTCGATCACATCGCCGTCCTCAATGGACGTCTCGTCCCAGGACGTCTTCGGCACCACCTCGCCCGCGCGGGCCACGGCCACGCCGGAAGCCGGTGCCGACAACCGGCGCATCAGATCACCGACCGTGCTGCCCTCGGCGAACTCCCGGCTCTTGCCGTTGACGCTGACATTCACCACGCCGGTCATCAGGCGCTCCGTTCCGTCGACGCCGGCACCGCCAGGGACAGCGGGATGGTCGGCTGCTTTCCGTGCAACAGATCCAGGCCAACATCGGCACTGATCGCGGACAGCAGGATGCCGTTGCGGCTGTGCCCGGTCATCGCCAGCACGCCGGGTTCCAGCCAACCCATCACCGGGAGGTTGTCCGGGCTGCCGGGACGCAGACCGGTACCGGCCTCGATCAACGCGTAGTCGGCGATGCCCGGCATCAGCTGCTCCGCGTCGACGATCAGGTCACGCACGCCACCGGCCCGAGGCACGTCCTCGAACCCCGCCTCGTACTGGGTCGCGCCCAACACCAGGTTCCCGTTGTCCCTGGGCACCAGGTACACGCTGTGTCCCTGGACGAGCCCACGGATGGTGCGGGTGGGCGGTGGCAGCGAACCGGACCGGGCCCGTAGCCGCAGGATCTCGCCCTTCAGCGGGCGGATCACGTCCGCCAGCGCCGGGTGGAGGTATCGACTCCACGCGCCGGCCGCGATCACCGCGGTCTCGGCCGTCAGCGTCGACCCGTCCGCCAGGTCAACCTCACCGGGCCGCACCGCGGTGGCCGCCCTGGCGACGTGCACAACGCCGGCATCCCGGCCGGCTCCCAGCACGGCCGCGGTCGCGCGACGGTTGTCGACGGCGAGGTCGTCGGGCACGGCCAGAGCGACCCGGGCCCGCCGGCCCAGGCTCGGTTCCAGTGCTCGCACTTCCCAGCCGACCAGCGGCTCCACCTTGCAGCCCAGCGTGCCGAGGTGGGTGGCCAGCCTGTCGAGCTCGGCCTTGTCGGCGGCGTCCACACCGACCAGCAGTGTGCCCTCGGTGCGCAGCCCCGGGTCGTGGCCGAGTTCCTTCAGCTCGGCCGCGAACGACGGCCACCGCTTCAGCGCCGCGCTGCTCAGCTCGAAGAGTCGATCCTCGCCCGGCCATGCCTCGCTGATCGGCGCCAGCATGCCGCCGGCCACGTTGGAGGCACCACTACCGGGTTTCGGATCGACCAGAACGACCCGCTGGCCCTCGGCCGCCGCGCGCCACGCGACGCCGGCTCCGATGATCCCGCCACCGACCACGATCAGGTCGATCGAGCCACCCACGGATTTCACATCATTCATCACGCGCTCCCTGCGCCGGCATGATCCGGATCAGGTTCGACGGTCGGAGCGAGCACGCTCCCTCTCAGCCCGGTGCTTTCCCGGACTCCCGTGCGGACCACCGTCCACCGTAACAGCGGTGTTGTCCGGGTACGTTAGGCCCCATGCCGGGAGCGGATGGCGTGTGGATCAGGGAACGACTTGCCCGGGCACGGCTGTATCTGTGTGTCGACGCCCGGCGCGATCGCGGCGATCTCGCGGAGTTCGCCGACGCCGCCCTGGCCGGCGGAGTAGACATCGTGCAGCTGCGGGACAAGGGTGCGGAACCGCTGGAGGCGCGCCAGCAACTGGCCGCGCTGGAGGTGCTGGCGGAGGCATGCGCTCGGCATGACGCGCTGTTGGCCGTGAACGATCGCGCCGACCTGGCGTCCGCCGCCGACGCCGACGTGCTGCATCTCGGCCAGGACGATCTTCCTGTCGAGTACGCCCGGCGCATCCTCGGCGACGACATCGTGATCGGCCGGTCCACCCACTCGTTGTCACAGGCCAAGGCAGCGGCGGCGGAGCTGGGCGTGGACTACTTCTGCGTCGGCCCGTGCTGGCCGACGCCGACCAAGCCGGGCCGGCCGGCGCCCGGCCTGGGCCTGGTGCGCGAGGTCGCGGCGCTGGGCGTTGATCGGCCATGGTTCGCGATCGGTGGCATCAACCGGGAGCGGTTGCCGGAGGTGCTGGACGCGGGGGCGAGCCGGATCGTGGTCGTCCGGGCGATCACCGAGGCCGAGGACCCGCGTGCCGCGGCGGCCGCGCTGGCCGCGCGGCTGGCCAGTTCGAACTGACTTCGAGGCGCCGCGCCGAACCGAGGGCGGGGCGGTGATTCGCCCCGGTCGTCCGGCACCTCCCCCACGGTGCCGGCCGACCGGGCCGGGTGGACAGATCCCACGCTGATTTCACGTGCCCCCACTGCCACCCGCATCACGCCGGCCGCCCGGCCGTGTAACACACGAACGAGTGGTAGCGACGATGAAGTAACCCTGGCAGGAGCGCGAACGGGGAGGCTAAGCGTCCACTAAACGCTGAGTGTGACGGTCTCCCCCGGTGGTGACCAAGGTGACTACGGACAGCGATCATGCCGGGTGGAACTTGACATTCGTCCGCAGCCCGATTACAGAGCGGATATATCGCTCAACGACGTGACTTCAGTCACAATGGCTACCGGCTGCCGCCCAGCGACGCCAGCAACTCGCGGATCTGCCGCAGATGCGGGCTGTCCACCGTCTCGGCCAAGGCCAGCGCGGCTCGCAGTTCCTCGGCCGACCCGGGATCGCCGCGCGCCAGCAGGACCTTCCCGGCGAGCTCACGGGCGAAGGCGTACTGCAGGTCCGGCCGCTGCCCGACGGACAGCCCCAACACGGTGTTGATGAGACCGTCGGCCTCGTCCAGACGGCCCAGCGCGACATACAGCTCGGCCAGGTTGTCCATGGCCAGCCGCCAGCCGTCCACATCACCGAGTTGATGCAGCAGCTCGACGGATGCCTGGCCGTTGCGCACCGCATCGTCGGCCTCACCCATCGCCCACCGCACCTGCGAGATGTCGTTGAGCGCGTTGGCCTGCTCGGCCAGATCGCCGCCCTCGACCGCCAGCCGGTACGACTCCTGATCGCAGGCCAACGCCTCGCGGTAACGTCCCTGGCCCTGGAAGGCACCGGCCATGTTGCCAAGCGCCCGCCGAATGTGCCGGGGATCGCCCAGCTCACGCGCGGCCCGCAGCACCTCGACCGCGTCGGCCATGTGCTGCCCGGCGCGCTCGTACCGGCTCTGCGCGGTGGCGATGACGATCAACATGAGCACCTCGCCGACCCGGTCCCCGGCGGCGCGCGCCGCGGCCAGCCCGACACGGCCCCAAGCGGACCATTCCGCATAGCCGATCCGCCTGGTCAGGTAGTGCGAGGCGACCAGCACCAACTGCCACACCTCGGCGTGCCGGCCAGCGTCCCTGGTCTCGTTCAACAGCTCGGACAGGTTCTGCCATTCAGCGTCGAACCAGGTCACCGCGTCCAGCGGGGTGTCCAGCGGCGGGATGGCGAACCTGCCCGCCTCGGCCGAGAAGTCCAGGTCGTCCGCGGGCGGGAAGAGCAGCCGACGAGCCACGTCACAGGCCGTCAGGTAGTAGCGCAGCAGCCGGCCCGCCGCTGCCGACCGCTGTTCGGCGCGCAGCCCGGCGGCCAGTTCGCGGGCGAACAACCGGACCAGGTCATGCATCACGAACCGGTCGCCGCCGACTTCGACCAGCAGGTTCGCCTCGGTCAGCGCGCGCAACCAACGCCGGGTGGACGCGAGGTCCTCGGCGCACAGCGCGGCCACCGGGTAGGGGTCGATCAGCCGGCCGGGCATCAACCCGAGGAGCCGGAACACATCGCCGATCGGGGGTCGCAGGCCGCGGTAGGACACGTCGAGCGCGGCCCGCACGCTGGTGTCCGCGTCCTCCACGTCCAACGCGGCCAGTCGGGTGTGCTCGTCGGACAGTTCGGCGAGTAGCGCCGTCGCCGACTGGGCGGGTTCGACGGTCAGCCGGGCCGCGACGATCCGCAGCGCCAGCGGCAGGTGATCACACAGCCTGGCCAGTTCGCCGGCCTGCTGGCTGGTCACGGCGATGCCCGCGTCCGCGGCGGCATCGGAGATCAGCCGAGCGGCCGGTTCGGCGGGCAGCGCGTCCAGCATGAGCAGCTTCGCGCCGCTGCCGGCGACCAGGCCGTCCAGTCGCCGCCGGCTGGTCACCAGCACCAGCGAGTTCGGTCCGCCGGCCAGCAGCGGCCGGACATGCGCGGAGTCGCGCGCGTCATCGAGAACCACGAGGACCCGGCGGGACGCCAACAGCGACCGGTACAGCGCGGCCTGCTCGTCCACGTCGTCGGGCAGTTCCTGGACGGACACGCCGAGAGCGATCAGGAACCGGGTCAGCACGGTCTCCGGGGCCACCGGCGCGTGTCCGGCGGCGAACCCGCCCAGCGCGGTGAACAGCACACCGTCCGGGAACTCACCGACCCACTGGTGCGCCCAGTG